>NZ_CP187934.1:1044000-1392000 GCF_049942685.1 Winogradskyella sp. HB-48 | reverse complement strand
AGAGGTGATAGTATTAATTAAAAGTGCATGAAAAGGGTCAAAACTTTTACTTTAATATTGCCCCTCTTATTCGCAATTTTGTTTCAAAATTGCGCATCATTTGATAAAGAATTTGTTAATCCAAATCCTTTAAAAACTCAAAATCTACATAAAATAGAAGGAACATATGATATAGCTAATATAGTTTTCGATAGTATTAAGAATAAAAAAATACCGTATTTCAATACTCACACGAATTTTTTCAAAGAAATTGATCGTAAACTTATAAAAGATACATTAGGCCTAAATAATGCAAACGATTATAAATTTGAATTGAAAATACTCAGCCAAAAAAAAATAAAAATAAGTTATTTAAAAAACGGAGAAATAATAAGGGAAAGGGATATCAAAACTAAACTCAAAAAAGATGGATTTCTTTATTTATCAAATAAAAATCTTCAATTCTTAGGAGTTCCTTATATATTTGGTGCTTTTGATATTAAGAAAACTCGATTAACTCTATCAAAAAACAATAACCTGATTTTTGATGTATCAAATACTAGATCTGGCGCAGGTTTATTAATTGTATTTCTAACTTACAAAGAATGGCAATATAAAAGAGAATATAAACGTATAAGTTTAGATCCCTAAAATTGAATATTGAAATCTATGATCATATACAACGTCACCATAAACATAGACGATTCCGTTCACGATGAATGGTTAGCTTGGATAAAAGAACACATTCCTCAAGTTTTAGCTACAGGTAAATTTGTGGATGCCAAACTCACCAAAGTACTTGTAGAAGAAGACATGGGTGGCACAACCTATTCTGTGCAATATAAGGCGTACTCCAGAGAAGCATTAGATGCCTATTATGCAGAAGATGCCGAGCGCTTAAGAGGCGATGGACTAAAACGTTTTGCAGACAAGATGTTAGCTTTTAGAACAGAATTGGAAGTCATAGATGAATACTCTGTAAATTTCAATTAAGTTTGTCATACCTGCGCAAGCAGGAATCTATAAATTAATAGTTCCGAATCAGTGTCAAACCAAGATCAAGTCAGAGCAAAAAAACATTTAGGTCAACATTTTCTGAAAGATGAAAATATAGCCAGAAAAATTGCGGACACCTTAACCTTTAACTGCTATAAAGATGTTTTGGAAATAGGTCCAGGAATGGGTGTGCTGACAAAATATCTACTCAAAAAAGAGATTACAACTCACGTTATTGAGATTGACACAGAATCTGTTGAGTACCTTAAAAACAATTACCTCAACCTATCAGACAGAATATACGAGAAGGATTTTTTAAAGTACGATTTAACAGAAGTTTTTAAAGACCAACCTTTTGCCATCATAGGTAATTTTCCATATAACATTTCCTCCCAAATTGTTTTTAAAGCCTTGGATATGCGTCATCAAATTCCTGAATTTTCAGGGATGTTTCAAAAAGAAGTAGCACAACGCATTTGTTCTAAAGAAGGTTCAAAAATTTATGGGATTCTATCCGTTTTAACCCAAGCGTTTTATGATGCTGAGTATTTGTTTACAGTACCACCTTCAGTATTTAATCCACCACCAAAAGTGGATTCTGGTGTGCTATTATTAAAGCGAAAAGAAAATTTTACGTTGCCCTGTGATGAAGCTTTGTTCTTTAAAGTGGTGAAAACCGGCTTTCAACAACGCAGAAAAACTTTACGCAATAGTTTAAAAAACTTCAATCTTTCCGATAATTTAAAAGCAAATACTATCTTTGGGCAGCGACCAGAGCAATTAAGCGTTTCACAATTTATTGAACTGACGTTGCTGATAGAAAACGACCAAGATTAAATTTGCTGTCATTTCGAGTGATTTCAAAATATAAATTTTGAAATTGTATCGAGAAACATAAAACCATCACGTGGAAGAAACTCAAGACAACATACAATTTCAACTCACAGATGAGCTTATTGAAAAGGTTGAGATTCTTGTCGAGGACCAAAACGACAAAGAACTCAAATCACTTTTAAGTGAGTTTCACTACGCTGATATTGCTGAAATTCTTGATGAACTTGACATTGATGATGCCATATATGTTATAAAACTTCTAGACTCCGAAACCACCTCCGATATTTTAATGGAGCTTGATGAGGACAATCGTGAGAAAGTTTTAAGAAATCTCTCAGCTAAAGAAATCGCAGAAGAGATTGAAGAGTTAGATACCGATGATGCAGCAGATATCATTGCAGAACTTCCTGAAGAACGACAACTAGCTGTAATTTCTCAGATTGAAGATGAAGACCATAAAGCGGAAATTAAGGAACTCTTGGCTTATGACGAGGATACTGCTGGTGGTTTAATGGCCAAAGAGCTTGTAAAAGTATATAGCACTTGGACAGTTGCCGGTTGTATACGTCGCATTAGAGGACAAGCTAAAGACGTTACTCGTGTGCATTCTATATATGTAGTTAATAGAGATGAAAAACTTATTGGTCGCCTCTCGCTTAAAGATTTAATCACTGCAAAAAGCGACCAAAAAATTGCAGAAATAGCTAATAGCAATGTCGATTGGGCAAATGTTAAAGACGATGTTGAGGATGTGGCAAAAGTTATGGCTAAATACGATTTGGAAGCTATTCCTGTTGTTGATGATAACCAAATCCTTCTTGGACGTATTACCATAGACGATATAGTCGATGTCCTTAAAGAAGAAGCAGATAAGGACTACCAATTAGCTGCAGGTATTACACAAGATGTTGACTCCGATGATAGCATATTAGATCTAACACGTGCTAGACTACCTTGGCTGTTTTTAGGTTTGGTTGGCGGTGTCGGTGCTTACGTGATAATGCATTTTTTTGAAAGTGGATTACCCGAAGAATTTAAGATATTATTTCTATTCGCACCACTTATAGCGGCAATGGCTGGTAACGTAGGTGTACAATCTAGTGCTATCATTGTACAAGGTTTGGCCAATGACGATGTTAAAGGAAGTATCAACAAAAGACTAATTAAAGAAATGCTTTTAGCAGCACTTAACGGTATAATTTTATCTATTTTTCTTTTTGGTTTTGTTGCTATTTTCCAGGGAGATACTTTATTTGCTTTAGCAATTTCAGTATCATTAATTGCTGTTATTATTGTTGCTGGTCTTGTTGGTACATTTATTCCTTTATTTTTAGATAAGAGAGGTATTGATCCTGCTATTGCTACAGGACCTTTCATTACCACAAGCAATGATATTTTTGGAATAATAATTTATTTAATGATTTCAAAATTAATCCTTGGTATCTAATATTTTCTTATAAATAAATACACTCCAAAACTCTATTTTTCAGAACTTTAAAATTTAAAACAAAAAGTTTCTGAAACAAGTTCAGAATGACACCTATGAAGATTCTCCATTTAGATAAAAACCATCCTCTACTTCTTAATCAACTTAACGATTTAGGGTTTACCAATCACGAAGATTATACGTCATCAAAATCTGAAATTGAAGCAAAAATTGATACTTACGATGGCATCATTATTAGAAGCCGATTTACGATTGACCAACAATTTTTAGACGCTGCAACAAATCTTAAATTCATTGGTCGAGTTGGTGCTGGTTTAGAAAATATTGATTGCGACTATGCCAAAAAAAAAGGTGTGTATTTAATTTCAGCACCAGAAGGTAACAGAAATGCAGTTGGTGAGCACGCTTTAGGTATGTTATTGTCACTTTTTAATAAATTGAACAAAGCTGATCGAGAGGTACGACAAGGAAAGTGGCTAAGAGAAGCCAATAGAGGCTTAGAACTCGATGGTAAAACCATTGGTTTGATCGGTTATGGCAATATGGGCAAAGCCTTTGCCAAAAAGCTTAAGGGTTTTGATGTGGAAGTGCTTTGTTATGACATAAAAGATAATGTTGGAGATGAGAATTGTGAACAAGTATCCTTAGAAGAACTTCAGGAAAAAGTAGAGGTTTTAAGCCTGCATACACCCCAAACCGAGTTGACACTAAACATGGTAAATTCAGAATTCATCAATAAGTTTAAAAAGTCGTTTTGGCTTATCAATACAGCTCGTGGTAAAAGTGTAGTGACCAAAGATTTAGTCAACGCACTAAAGTCTGGGAAAATTTTGGGTGCAGGGCTTGACGTTCTGGAATACGAAAAATCATCTTTTGAAAATCTTTTCAGTTCAGATAAGATGCCCGAAGCTTTTGAGTATCTCATTGATGCTGAAAATGTGCTTTTAACTCCTCACGTTGCCGGCTGGACGGTTGAGAGTAACATTAAACTTGCACAAACCATTGTAGATAAAATTAAAGCTAAATTTTGCTAATTTTAAAACATGAAGAAGACCATTCTTGTTTTTGGATTATTAATTCTAGCTATTCTATTGCTATTTCAATTTAGCAAGTATACTATAACTACAGGAGACGTCAGTACAGAAATTGTGGTTTCAGTTATTGCGTTAACCTTCTTCTTTATAGGCATTTTTATCAATAAAAAATCACTTCATAAAAAAGGATCAGATTTAAATGAGGTAGATGAAAGCAGAATAAAAGAGCTGGAGATTACCGCTAGAGAATATGAAGTGCTTCAATATATTTCCAAAGGTCTATCTAATAAGGAAATTGGCGAAAAACTATTTCTCTCTGAAAGTACTATTAAAACGCATGTTTCAAATTTGTTAATTAAACTTAATGCTAAACGTAGAACACAAGCCATTCAAATTGCAAAATCGCTTAAAATCATTTAAAATTACATACTTTTAGACTTTAGTACTACTGTTTTGGTACTTTAGTATGAACCCAAAATTATCTACCCAAGCTACTTTTGCTGTGAACTAAAAAATAGAAAACATGAAAAACACAGTACTTAAATTTGGTGGCTATGGCTTAATACTCGGAGCCGTTATTTTTGGATTTGCACTAACCTTTGGTGGTGGTCTAAGTTACACTACACAAGAAATCATTGGTTATGGTTCAATGGTTGCCTCACTATCCTTTGTTTATTTTGGCATTAAACATTATAGAGACCAAGTTAATGACGGTAAAATAACTTTTGGGAAAGCTCTTTTAATAGGAGTTTTAATTTCTGCTTTGGTTGGTCTTGGTGTTGGCCTTGTAGACTATTTATATACAACTGTTATCAATCCTGATTTTGCAGAAGAGTATTTGGCAAAGACCTTAGAAAGCTACGAAACGCTCTATTCTGGTAAGGAACTTGAAATCAAAAAAGCCGAACTAACTACACAAATGGAAAATTACGGAGGTTCTGGCTTTATGGCCGCACTAATGTTTTTTACAGTGCTAGTCATAGGTTTTATTATATCTTTAATTTCAGGGTTAATCCTTCAAAGAAAATAACGGCTAAATCAATCTAAAAAATGCAATACGACACAACATCACCAGAAGACTATATTAATAGAGTACCAATAGAACGTCAAGAAACCCTCAAAAAACTTCGTAAGGTTATAAAAGATAATTTACCAAAAGGTTTTGAGGAAGGGATACAATACAAAATGATTGGATACTATGTACCTCATTCTATTTACCCAAATGGATACCACTGTGACCCTAAAACACCTTTACCTTTTATGAGTTTTGCTTCTCAAAAAAACTCAGTCAACTTATATCACATGGGCATTTATGCAAAGAAAGAATTACTCGATTGGTTTGTAAGTGAGTATCCCAAGCATTGTAAACGCAAATTGGATATGGGCAAAAGTTGTATTCGATTCAAGAATATGGATGAAATACCATTTGAACTCATTGGCGAGCTCACTAAGAAAATAAGTAGCGAAGAGTGGATAGATATTTACGAATCCGCTTTTAAGAAAAAATAATAGTATAACTTAAAAAAGATTCCTGCCTGCGCAGGAAATGAATATGAAAAAACGAGTAACAGGAATTGGTGGATTATTTTTTAAAACCAAAGACCCACAGGCTTCAAGAGATTGGTATAAAAAACACTTAGGCTTTGATACAGATGCCTATGGTTGTACATTTTGGTGGAAAGACCAACACGGTAACGATTGTTCTACACAATGGAGTCCTTTTTCTGAGGACACTAAATATTATGAGCCTTCTAAAAAAGACTTTATGTTTAACTACAGAGTTGAAAATTTAAAGGATTTATTAGTGACTTTAAAAGAAGAAGGTGTCACAATAGTAGGAGAAATGGAAGAATACGACTACGGAAAGTTTGGCTGGATCCTAGATAATGATGGCAACAAGATAGAACTTTGGGAACCCATAGACCAAGCGTTTAAATGATTCTGTAACAATTTTGACAATTCTCTGACATATACAATAGTACTTGATATGAAAATCAATGAAGTAACTATTTTTTAAAACACTAATTAGAAAAACGTAAGTGCATTTTTATTAACTTTATACTCTAACCAAAACACAAGAAACTATGTCAGACGACAATAAAGATTTAGGCGATGAGCTTAACGATATGATAGGCGACGCTAAAGAAAGTGCAAAAAAAGCTGGCGAAAAAATTAGCCAAAAAACCAACGAATTTAAAGAAGATGCCAAGGAATTTGCAAATGAAGCAAAAGAAAAGGCATCTGAGTTTGCTAATGATGCCAAACAGATGTTAAGCGATGGTAAAAATGTAGCGATTATAGCACATATTACACTTATTGGGTGGATTATTGCTATTGTAATGAACGGTAGTAACAAAACTGAATTTGGATCTTTTTACATAAGACAAATGCTAGGCCTTATCCTAATAAGTGTAGTGACATCATTTATTCCAATAATAAACTTGGTTGCTTGGATACCATTATTGGTTGCTTGGATAATGAGTTTAATCAGTGCATTGGGTGGAGAAATGAAACCTACATGGCTACTAGGTGAACAATTTCAAGATTGGTTCAAAAGCCTTTAAAAAACAAAAACCCAGAATTCAGTTCTGGGTTTTTATTTTAACTTCTGTTTATAATATCAATCACTGCTTGTTAAAGTATGTGTTTTCTTGCAAGTACCAGAGTAACATGAGGAGCAACCACACATCCTCACCACTTCACAACCAGAAAATTCACACCCAGAAGATTCGCATTTACATGTTTCCCCCTCTACTTGAATACCCATATCCGTTCCATATGCTTTTGAACTAATATTAATCCTACCGTCAGTTGTAGTTGCATTTAACATGTAATAAGGCTTTTCACCTTCTTCGGTTTGTGCTTCAATTAGTTTTATGGTACCAAATTGGGTCTTTGGGTCAAGTTCATGGATTTTAATCCAATCATCTTTTAATTTTTTTTCCGTGATTTTTATAAACTCTTTTGTTTTTGAGTCAATATAACCAACATTGTTTTTAAAAGCTTCATCCATAACGTAGCTCTTTTTGGATAGTGCTTTATCATCTACTACTTCATTGGTGTTGTCATCAGAACAAGCTAAAACAGTAATAACTAACAATAAAATTAATGACGATAAAAATTTTTTCATGTCTTTTAAGTTTTTTAACACAAATAATGTGTAACGATTGAACAATAAACTTTGTCTGTAAAGAGTATTCATTATTAATACATGTATTATTTATAAATGAAACTCAGCCATCAAAAAAGGGTTAAGAGGGATAAAACAGTACTGATTTTCTTTTAGATATAGTAATCGATAAAATCTACAGACCAAAAAATTATGCCTTACTTTCTCATTCAAATGTAAAAAAAAAAAAAATGAAAATATTCTATCTTTTGGTTTATTTTTTTGATTTTCAGTTTTTTGCATCAAAAAATTAAACCCGGAATTTAGTTCTGGGTTTGTTTTTTGGTATCTAAGCCATAGTCTAAAGGTAAGGTATCTCCCATACGTTGGCTTCCCATAGCACCATTAAAATAGAGACCTTTTATAGCTGAGTGATTTCCATACTTGTCAACTAAAAAACTATCTACATATACAACCATATCGCTTTGTTCTTTCCTATTATATAAAATTGTTATTTTTTGTTTTAGAGACACTTCTTTAATATCAGTATCTTTTTTTGTTCTTATTCTGAAATACTTATACTCATCTACCTTGAACTTATTATAGTAAATCTCATAGCCTTCTTCTCTCAGCTTTTTATGATATAATGCTTGCATAAAATGCTGTACAGACCCTTTGTAAACCTTTTTACGTGTTTTTTTGACACTCTTTTTCTCAGCATATTCTAGGTCTTTATAAAATGATGTGCCAGCATAAGATAATCTATCTAAAGCAAAATCTTGTGTTTCTAGGTTTGCATAACGGTAATTGGCTTCAAAATCTATCATGTCAAAAGATATCTGGTATTGAAGTGCTTTGTTTTTTATAATGATGGGCACTTCTGCATTGGCATACAATGTTTTTCTCTTTTTATCGTATCTCAATACAATATCATTCTCATTTAAAATTTTGCAGGATCTACCATATTTTGAAGTTCCTAAAAACTCTTTTCTAAAAAATTTGAGTTTTTGTTCCCTAGTTAAACCATCATCAAAATCTATAAATACTTCATCTAGGCTAACATCCGTAGGATTTAGTTTTATAGTGATATCTCTTTTGGTTCTGTAATCTTTGATAATCACTTTTTCATAACCTAAATAAGAAATCACTAAAGGTGATTGAATGGCATTAGAATAATCGATAGAAAAATTACCGTCAGCATCTGTGGTAGTACCAATAGTAGTATTATCAAAATAAACAGCAACTGTTTCTAAAGGCTTATTGGTGGAAGCATCTACAATAGTTCCTTTAAGAGTTTGGGAGAAACAAATCGTTGGAAATAGAAAAAAGAATAAAAGCCTAATCATCATGGTTATCCATGAATTTACGTTCTAGTTCAGCTTGGAATTCTTCCATAACAGGTCTTACTGTACTTTCTGGTAAATCGGCAATTTTTATATACATTAATCCATCAACAGCATTATTGAATAGTGGATCTACATTAAACGCCACAATTTTGGCATTTTGTTTAATGTACTTTTTTAATAAAACCGGTAAGCGTAAAGCTCCTGGTTCTACCTCATCAATTAATTTATCGAGTTTATTTAAATCGGCTTCAGCTTCGTCAAAAACAAATTCTTTATCAGCATCCTTTAACTTTACCTTAAATTCTTTTTTAGGATGAACATATTGCGCTACGTAAGGATCATAGTAGTGCGATTTCATGAACTCAATCATCAAACTTTTTGAAAAATTCGAAAATTGGTTACTAATACTTACACCTCCTATTAAATATTTATGCTCTGGGTAGCGTAATGTAGTGTGTACAATCCCTTTCCAAAGTAAAAAGAGAGGCATTGGCTTTTGCTGGTATTCTTTAATTATAAATGCTCGACCCATTTCTATGGATTGGCTCATCATTTTATACAATTCTGGTTCAAAACGGAACAAATCCTGAAGGTAAAACCCATCTATTCCGTAACGTTCAAAAATCTGTGAACCAAGTCCCATTCTGTAGGCACCTGCAACAATATTTTTATCGCTATCCCACAAAAACATATGGTGGTAATAAGTGTCAAACTTATCTAAATCTGTAGCTTCATTTGTGCCTTCACCTACTTCTCTAAACGTAATCTCCCTTAATCTGCCCAGCTCACTTAAGATATTCGGCATATAATTGGCAGAAGCCAAAAACACTTCGTAGTTTTTACTAACTAATAATCTGCAATCTCTTTCCCTTAGGCCTTCTACCTCAGCAACCATAAGTTCAGTATCTATTGGTGTTACGATACGCTTAGGTGGCTTAGGGACTTTTACAGTAGACTTTATATTGTCTAAAATCTTAGGTTTATCTTCAAAAGTTTTAGAAAGCATGTAGGTTTTTCGTCTTAAGAAGTCTGTAAAATCATTAAGCGTTTCATGTTCTTTTTGGTCACTCACCAAGATTGGCTTACCAATTCTTACGTTAATAGTTCTACGCTTTTGCGTTAGTAATTCTGAAGGTAATTTGGCTGTTCTTAACGTATCGCTAATCTTTGAAAGCCTATAAAACAGTCTACTGTTTTTAGCATGAAAATAAATAGGAACGACTGGCACTTCAGCTTTTTTTATGAGCTTCATGGCAGCTTCTTCCCATGGCCTATCTACCACTAATTTTCCATCTCTATAAGTTGATACTTCACCAGCTGGGAACACACCAAGAGGATGCCCTTCTTTTAAATGTAAAATAGCATTTTTAAAACCTGTAATGCTGCTTTTGGCGTCCTTTCGGTCTTCAAAAGGGTTTACAGGCATTACGTAAGGTTTTAAAGGTTCTATTCGGTGCAAAAGAAAGTTGGCTATAATTTTAAAATCATCGCGTTGCTCAAGCATTAATTTTAAAAGTAAGATACCATCTATTCCTCCAAGTGGGTGATTAGAAATCGTAATGTAAGCTCCATCTTTTGGCAAACGTTTCAAGTCTTCTTCTGGAATTTCAAACTTTATCTGAAAGTCATCTAACAATGCATTCAGAAAATCAAGTTCCGATAAGTGTTTGTTACGCTTATATATTTTATTAATAGTAGAAATTTTCAGTACTTTCATTAAAATCCATCCAAAAAAAGTACCTAAGAAACCATACTTATCTGCATTAATGGCTTTTGCTACCTCTTTAGCTGTTACTAATCCCATATCAGATGATTTCCCCATAAAGCAAATGTAGTAAATGTTATTTAGTTACGATTTGAACGGTTTCTTGTGTTAACTGTTTCAATAACACTATTTTATCTTTTTCAAGCTCTGTTATGGCTTCTTCATTATAGTGCCTTATAGTGTAAAGACTTACATCATCATGGCATATTACATTAAACTTTGCCTTTAAATGCTGTAACAATTTATCACGATTATTATAAATATTGTCTATACATACCGAAAAACTTATGGCTGAATTCTGAATAACATCTACCTTCATCTTGTAAAGGTGGAGTAAACTGAAAATTTCACTGATGTTTTCTTCAACGATATAAGAAAAATCCAATGATGATAATGAAATTAAAATCTGATTTTTCTTAACTATGAAACAAGGTACTTCTGGTTCAATAGCTTTTCCTTTACTTACACAAGTACCTTCTGCTTTTGGATTTAAAAACGATTTTACATACAGCGGAATTTCCTTTTGTTGTAATGGTTGCAATGTCTTTGGATGAATAACAGATGCTCCATAAAATGCCAATTCTATAGCCTCTCGATAAGAAATTTGGTTGAGTAATTTGGCATTTTCAAAATAACGTGGGTCTGCGTTTAAAACACCAGGAACATCTTTCCAAATCGTAACACTTTTAGCATTGAGACAATAGGCAAAAATAGCTGCAGTATAGTCACTTCCTTCTCTTCCTAGGGTTGTAGTAAAATTATTAGGATCACTCCCTAGAAAACCTTGCGTGATATTAAGAACCGATTTATTAAAGTTAGAAGAAATATTTTCTTGGGTTTGGTCCCAATTCACATTAGCTCTTCTGTAGTAGTTGTCAGTTTTTATGTATTCCCTAACATCTAACCAATTATTTTTTAATCCAATTTCATTAAGATAATGGCTTATAATTCTTGTAGATACTAATTCACCAAAGCCAATGGTTTGGTCATAGACATAATTGTAATCTGGTGATTTATTGCTTTTAAAAAACAGATTCAATTCATCAAAAAGTGATTTTACAGCAGAGAAGACCTCGTGTCTTTCGTTATCGAATAAATCTAACAGAATCTCATTATGATATTTAATAACATCATGGATAGAACTTTGTAACTCTCCTTTGTTTTCAAAATAGTTTTTAATAACTACTTCCATAGCATTGGTCGTTTTTCCCATTGCAGAGACAACAATCAACGTGTTTTCATAACCTGTTTCCTTTAAAACCAAAGCTAAGTTTTTTACACCTTTAGCATCTTTTACCGAAGCACCACCAAATTTATAAACGCGCATCACAATTTTTTAAATAGTTTTCAATTCCTTCTTCATCTAACTGAACCACATCCCAATCTCGCATTACATTCGCACCTTTCTTTTCGTAGAATGCTATCGCTGGTTCATTCCAGTCAAGCACTTCCCAACTTATCCGTTTGACTCCAATAGACTTTCCATATTCAACAACTTTATCTAAAAGCTGAGTACCTAGGTTTTTCCCTCTTTGGGATTGACTCACTATAAGATCTTCTAAATGCAAAACTTCGCCTTTCCAAGTAGAGTATCTTTTGTAAACCAAAGCCATACCTTCAACCTTATTGTCTACTTCAATAACAAAACAAGTGAACTTTGGGTTATCACCAAAACCATCGGATTCTAATAAGTCTAAGGTAACCTCTACTGCATTTGGTTGTTTTTCAAAAACAGCCAATTCCTTAATGAGTTCTAGTACTCTTGTCATATCGGCTTTTGTAGCAAGTCTTGGTTGGTTCATTTTTCTTTTTAGAGGATTCAAATATAGTTTAAAATTAGCTGTTTAATTTCATGCTAATTTCTTAAAAAAGACACTTTATCAAATTCTTAACGAGTTTAATCTACGAAAACGTTATAGTTAGTTAAAAAATGCGATATTTGTTGTAACTAAATCAATACTATACCTCATGTCGCAACGCAATCAAACCCTTGGTGAATTTATAATTGAAAACCAAACATCCTTTAAATACTCATCTGGTGAACTTTCTCGACTTATCAATTCTATAAGGTTGGCTGCTAAAGTGGTGAATCATGAGGTAAATAAAGCTGGTTTAGTAGATATTATTGGTGCTGCTGGAGATACTAACATACAAGGTGAAAATCAACAGAAATTGGATGTTTATGCCAATGAGAAGTTTATACAAACTATGACCAATAGGAATATTGTATGTGGTATTGCAAGCGAGGAAGAAGATGACTTTATTACCATTAACAGTCAAGATGAAAATCATCAAAACAAATACGTGGTTTTAATAGATCCTTTAGATGGCTCATCTAATATTGACGTTAATGTATCTGTAGGAACTATTTTTTCAGTTTATAGGCGTGTGACACCTGTCGGCACTCCGGTTCAATTAAAAGATTTTCTTCAAAAGGGGATAAACCAAGTTGCTGCTGGCTATATTATATACGGAACATCAACCATGCTTGTGTATACAACTGGTGATGGTGTTAACGGTTTTACCTTAAACCCAGCTATAGGCTCTTATTACTTATCGCATCCAAATATGCAATTCCCGGAAGATGGCAATATCTATTCTGTTAATGAAGGAAATTATATCCACTTTCCCCAAGGCATAAAAAATTATATAAAATACTGCCAGATGGAAGAGGGAGACAGACCATATACAAGTCGTTATATAGGCTCTTTGGTGTCTGACTTTCATAGAAACATGATAAAAGGTGGTATATATATGTATCCAAAAAGTTCTAAAGCTAGTAATGGTAAACTAAGATTGCTATACGAGTGTAATCCTATGGCGTTTTTAGCAGAACAAGCCAACGGAAAGGCAAGTGATGGTTTTAATAGGATTTTAGAGATACAACCTACAGAACTTCATCAACGTGTACCTTTTATTTGTGGCAGTAAAAACATGGTGGAAAAGGCTGAAGAATTTATGCGTAATGCATAATAAAAAAAGCGAACATTTTTGTTCGCTTTTTTTATTTTTTAAATCCTAGTTATTGGTTCATTTTTTTCATTCTCTCGATAAACTCGTCTAAATCTACTTCATAATGTACCAAAGTCAAAGCCTTATCGGTAATGTATTTTACATTATCTGGATTAAACCCTAACCCTATACAAAGTTTCTCAAGTAAACCTGTTTGATTTGGCCCTTCGATGTGATCAGCCCACACCATGCGTGCCAAATCATACAAACGCTCCAAACGCATATCATACGATGTTGGAGGATTAATTGGGTGACTCTTGTAATCTTTTAAAATCTCTTTGTATTCACTATCTGAGATATCTAATCGTGTTGCCAAACGATCTAAAAATGCTTTCTCAGCTTCATTAATAATTCCATCACTCATTGCTACCCTAACTATTGCAGCAAAGTGATCTTCGTTTCGCCTTTTAAATCCGCTTTCGAACAAATCTGAAATTGACATAATCTATGTATTTATAAGACTACAAATATAGTTTAAACCTTAAGCTTTTGAAATGAAAATCTAAAGATTTTTAAATTGCTAAGGAATGAAAATTAGCATTACGTTTTTTTCA
Organism: Winogradskyella sp. HB-48; assembly: GCF_049942685.1. GTDB lineage: Bacteria > Bacteroidota > Bacteroidia > Flavobacteriales > Flavobacteriaceae > Winogradskyella. The sequence goes on along the minus strand of NZ_CP187934.1, from coordinate 1,377,924 downwards.
TAAAAATTAAACTCTCTTATTCTTTATAAAGGTAATCATCCTAATTTATATGTTGCTTATTTAGGTATTAAAGACATTAGATTTTAAAATTTAAAACAAAACATACCTATATTTGCAAATCACTAAAATAAAGAGAAAATCTAGTGAGTAAAACCCTTATCTCGCAGACATTTTCACAGGCTTTGCAACTGCAAAATCTGCAGAATACTATTGCCCAACCCTTCGACTACGCTCAGGGCAAGACTGCTACTAAAACCCACCTAAAAGGTCTCGTAGGATCTTCTTTTTCTATTGTTGTTTCTGAAGTTTTTAAATCGGCTGAAAAACCATTTTTACTAATTTTTGACGACAAAGAAGAGGCAGCCTATTACCTAAATGACCTTGAACAACTCATTAACGACAAGGATGTACTTTTTTATCCTGGAAGTTATAGAAGGCCATATCAAATAGAGGAAACTAATAACGCCAATGTACTTTTAAGAGCAGAGGTTTTAAACCGCATCAACTCTCGCAAAAAGCCGTGCATTATTGTTACCTATCCAGATGCGCTTTTTGAAAAAGTTGTTACCAAAAAAGAACTAGAGAAAAACACTTTAAAAATCGCAGTAGGCAATGAGCTAGGTATCGATTTTGTTAACGAAGTACTGTTTGAATACAAATTTAAACGTGTCGATTTTGTTACAGAACCCGGTGAATTTTCAGTTAGAGGAGGTATTATTGATGTGTTCTCCTTTTCGCATGACGAACCTTATCGTATTGAGTTTTTTGGTGACGAAGTTGATAGTATTAGAACCTTTGATGTAGAAACCCAACTTTCTACCGAGCGCATCAAAAAAGTGAGCATTATCCCAAATGTTGCCAATAAACAGATTGCTGAACAGCGCGAAAGTTTTTTAAAATACATTTCTAACAATACCATTCTTTTTGCAAAGAATCCAGCATTAATTTTCTCAAGGATTGACGAGTTTTTCGAAAAGGCAGAAGAAGCTTTTAAAAATTTATCTACGGAAATTAAGCATGCCGCTCCTGATGAATTGTTTTGTAATTCCGAATTACTAAAGCGTCAGTTTTTAGACTACAATTTGATTGAGTTTGGTGCTTCGGCTACGCTCAGGAACCAAGACAATTTAACGGTCACTGAGCGAAGTCAAAGTGAGAGAGTAATTCAATTCAATACAAAACCTCAACCTTCATTTAATAAGCAGTTCAACTTACTAATAGAAGATTTAAATGAAAATCACACTAACGGTATTACCAATTATATTGCTTGCGTAAGTGAACAACAAGCTAAACGTTTTCACGACATTTTTGATGATGCCGAACAGGATGAAATTCATTACAAAACTGTTGTACTGTCCCTTTATCAAGGTTTTATTGATGAAGAACATGGCATAGCTGTTTATACAGATCATCAGATTTTCGACCGTTATCATAAGTTTCATCTTAAAAATGGCTACGCTAAAAAACAAGCCATTACCCTAAAAGAACTAACCAATTTAGAAATTGGTGACTATGTCACTCACATAGACCATGGTATTGGTAAATTTGGAGGGCTTCAAAAAATTGATGTTGAAGGAAAAAAACAAGAAGCCATTAAATTGGTTTATGGCGAACGTGATGTGCTATACTTAAGCATACACTCCTTACATAAAATTACCAAATTTAATGGTAAGGATGGTAAACCACCTAAGATTTATAAACTTGGTAGCAGTGCTTGGAAAAATCTTAAACAAAAAACCAAATCGCGTGTTAAGGAAATTGCTTTCAATCTTATTAAACTTTATGCCAAACGAAAACTAAAAAAAGGGTTTCAGTATGCGCCAGACAGTCATATGCAGTTAGAGCTAGAGGCATCCTTTATATATGAAGACACACCAGATCAAACCACCTCAACGGCTGACATAAAAGCTGACATGGAAAGCGAGCGACCTATGGATCGATTAGTATGTGGTGATGTTGGTTTTGGCAAAACCGAAGTTGCCATAAGAGCAGCTTTTAAAGCAGTAGATAACGGGAAGCAAGTTGCAGTTTTAGTACCTACAACAATATTGGCTTATCAGCATTATCGCACGTTTAAAGAGCGTTTAAAAGATTTTCCGGTTACAGTAGATTATGTCAATCGTTTTAGAACGGCCAAGGAAAAACGTGAAACTTTAGAGAATCTCGAAAAAGGAAGTTTAGACATCATTATTGGCACACATCAACTCGCTAATAAAACGGTGAAGTTTAAAGATTTAGGACTGCTCATCGTGGACGAAGAGCAAAAGTTTGGAGTTGCTGTAAAGGAAAAACTCAAAACCATAAAAGAAAATGTTGACGTACTCACTTTAACCGCAACACCTATACCACGTACGCTGCAATTTAGTTTAATGGCAGCACGCGATTTATCAGTCATTACAACTCCGCCACCAAACCGTTATCCTATTGAAAGTCATGTGATTCGTTTTAATGAAGAAACGATAAGGGATGCCATTAGCTATGAGATTCAGCGTGGTGGACAAATATTCTTTATTCATAATCGTATAGAGAACATCAAAGAAGTGGCTGGTATGATTCAGCGTTTAGTGCCAGATGCTAAGATTGCTATTGGTCATGGTCAGCTTGATGGTAAAAAACTAGAACAATTGATGTTGGCTTTTATGAATGGTGAATTTGATGTTTTAGTCAGTACAACCATTGTAGAAAGTGGTTTGGATGTGCCAAATGCCAATACTATCTTTATTAATAACGCCAATAATTTTGGCTTAAGTGACTTGCACCAAATGCGAGGTCGTGTGGGTCGTAGTAACAAAAAGGCATTCTGTTATTTTATCACACCAGAGTATTCTGCGATGACTACGGAGGCTCGCAAACGTATTCAGGCCCTGGAGCAATTTACTGAACTTGGAAGCGGCTTTAATATTGCCATGAAGGATTTGGAAATTCGTGGTGCTGGTGATTTGCTTGGTGGTGAGCAGAGTGGTTTTATCAATGATATCGGTTTTGACACCTATCAAAAAATATTAAACGAAGCCATTGAAGAACTTAAAGAATCTGACTTTGCCGATTTATATAAAGATGATGGCAAACCAAAACAATATGTAAAAGATATTACTATTGACACTGATTTTGAATTGCTTTTCCCAGACGACTACGTTAACAACATAACCGAACGCTTAAATCTTTATACCAAACTCAACGAAATTAAATCGGAAGAAGAGTTACAAAAATTTGAATCTGAAACCATAGATCGTTTTGGTGAAATGCCAACACAGGTTGTGGATTTGTTTGATAGTGTAAGGTTAAAGTGGGTTGCCACTAAAATGGGGCTTGAAAAAGTCATCATGAAAAAAGGGAAACTCATAGGCTATTTTGTTCAAGATCAGCAAAGTAAGTTTTACCAAAGTGACGATTTCTCAAAAGTTTTACAGTTTGTGCAATTGAATGCCTCAAAATGTCAAATGAAAGAAAAGCAAACCCGAAATGGTTTAAGATTATTACTTACTTTTGAAAATATAAAAAGCGTTTCGACAGCATTAAAGGTTTTAAAACCTATTATGGCGTAATTGTTGATGCCTAAATGCGTAAATAAATTTCAAATTAAAAAATGAAAAGATTATTAGCTTTCATATTCATACTTCCGTTTTTTGCGATAGGTCAAAGCGTAAGAGGAACTTTTTCACCAGCTGAAGATTTTACACATGCATTTTTATATGAGGCGACTCCAGAGGGAGCTAATTATGTTAGTCATGGCGAGTTAAATAACAATGGACAATTTGAAATTAAAATAGATTCTAGTGCCGCACCAGGCATTTATAAAATCGTATATGCTATTCCGCCTGAAGAAAATAACTTTGATTTTATTTACGATGGAAAAGAAACTGTTGCTTTCAATTTTAGCCAAGATAAAGGTGTAGAATTTACCGAATCAGATGAAAATAAACTTTGGGCATCCTACCTAAAAAGTATGGATATGGTTAATCAAACCATTATCAACTATTATGAAAAAGACGGAAAAGACAAAGAAGGTTTCAAGGCTGTTTTTAAAGTTTTAAAAGATACTCAAACCTCTTACGAAGCGTTAGCTGTAGGTCGATTAGCTTCAGCATTTATAATGGCTAATAGACCATATATTCCATCGGAATATGAAGATTTAAGTACATACTCAAAAAATGTAAAAACACATTATTTTAGTCAGATAGACTTTAATAATTATATCTTACAAAGTTCTACGTTTTTGACAGATCGTGTGGTGTCTTATGTGTTTAATATGGTAGAAAAGCCTACTAACGACACATACAAATCCTTAATAGACGATGTAGCTAATGCTATTGATAATAAAGATTCCGTTATAAAAACTTATCTACTAGAAGTATTATGGCAGCGCTTTGTTTCGGAAGAAAATCATGCTGTTGCTAATTATATTACCGATAAGCACCTATTAGATTTAGCAAACCAAACTGGTAATAAAGCATTAGCTGAAACTATAAGTTCTTATAAGAATACATCTATTGGTACTAAAGCTCCAAATTTTGAAATCGTTTCTTCTGAAACTACCACAAGCCTTCACAATCTTAAAGGCTCGGAATACTACCTTCTTATATTTTGGAGTAGTGGTTGTGGTCATTGCCTAAATGAACTTCCAAAAGTGAAAGAATTAGTAGCTAATAAAGGTAATCTAAAAGTGGTTGCTTTTGGTTTAGAAGAAGAACCTTCTCGATGGACACAAGAAATAAAAAAATATCCTGATTTTATTCATACTATAGGTTTAGGAAAATGGGAAAACCCAATTGTAAAAAGCTATGGTATTGCTGCTACACCAATGTACTTTTTATTGAGTAGTGACAAGATTATTATGGCAAAGCCTTATTCTTTTGAAGATCTAGAGGTGGTTTTAGAAGATTTATAGATGAATATATCCTTTGATCTTGATGGCACTTTAATTCCATTTGCTGATGAATTTAACACTGAAAAAATCGGTTGGTTAGGTAAACTGTTACGAATTGAAAAAATCAGGAAAGGAACAAAAGATTTAGTCTTAAAACTTCAAGAGGATAACTATAAAGTTCATATTTACACAACTTCTTTTCGTTCAAAAACTAAGATTAGGAGAACACTTAAATACTATGGCATTTCTGTTAATCGGATTGTCAATCAAGTGGAAAACCAAAAGGTTTTAAAATCAAAAAAAATTTATTCTTCAAAATTCCCACCTGCATTTAATTTTGATGTGCATATTGACGATTTATCAGGAGTTAGAATTGAGGGAGAGAAACATAATTTCAAAACAATTATAGTTGACCCAAGTGACTTAGATTGGTCAGTTACTATAATGAATAATTTAAAGAAGATTTAAATCAAAAAAAAACGCTCAGTAAAGCAAGTGCTTTATCTGAGCGTTTTGAAACTAAATAACCAACCAAAATTTAGCTTCTTGTATTTTCTCTAGGGTTATCAACCTTAGCTGTTTTTTGTTTACGCTTTTTAGGCATTTCTTCTTTTTTTGTAATATTACCTTGCGTATCAGAACTTCTATAGTAAGCTATATATCCTCTACCTTCAAACTCATATACCGTTCCAGAATTTGGATGATACAACTCTATTGTTCCATCATTAATAACGCTCAGTTCAAAGAATTCATTGTCGAAGAAATCATAATCTAACGTTAAAGTTTTGAGGTACATATTGCCAGATACATCACCTACTCCATATACACCAGTATAATCCCAGTAAATGTTATCTGGATTAAAAATATTTACATCTTGAGAACTTCTAAATGTAGAGTCATTACCACCTGACAAAAACTGTAAATAGTTTTCATTATCAAACTCATTTATGGCTCCAAAATTACTCGTATACACTTTTTCCCAAGTTTCATACTCTTGTAAGAAATAGTGAATATTATCATAGAACACAAAATCATAATCAAATGTAGATCTCTGATAGCCATGTAAGAAGTAAGAGGTGTCTATGAAAGGATTATACAATTCTATCGTATTATTATCTATTTGGTAAACATCAAAACTATCAAAACCATCAATCACATGGTTGACGTCTAATATCATGTTATAGGCATCATAATTTCCTATTTGTACGCCAAAACCGTTACCTTGACTACCAAAGCCCACCAAATTATTATTAGCGAAAAGACGACCATTATCAAAAGTTAAGGTAAATGCAATTTGCATAAAAGGTATTTCGCCATAGCCTTGAGTTGCATTAATATCTACATACCATAAATCGTAAGACTGCAATAATTGATTTAAAGAAATTGCAGGTCCATTGTCATTAATATGTAACTCTTCCGTATAACACGATGTAAGGAGCATAGCACTAAGTGCAAATCCGAAAAGTAATTTCATTGTCTTCATAATTCAACGGTTTTTAGGGTTACTATTGTTATAATTTCAAAACCTGTGCCAAATTCAAAATGAAGCCTTTTACTGAAGTCTTAAAGCATTTATATTTTATGTATTTTTGAAATACAAAATCAACATATATTCTATGAGTGGATCTAAAAAATATGCTGTATTTGGAGCAGGTAGCTGGGCAACCGCTATTGTAAAAATGCTGTGCGAAAATTTAGAGGAAGTTGGCTGGTACATGCGTAGCGTTTACACCAAAGAGCATATACTAAAAGAACAGCATAATCCGAGCTATTTAAGCTCTGTAGAGTTTCATACAGATCAATTAAAACTTAGCAATGACATTAATGAGATCGCTGAATGGGCAGATGTACTAATCTTTGCTATTCCATCTGCCTTTATGCATTCCGAACTAGAAAAACTTACTGCAGACATTAGCGGTAAAATTGTTGTTTCGGCTGTTAAAGGAATTATGCCAGAGTCTGGATTACTCGTTGGTGAACATTTCCACGATATCTATAACATCCCTTTCGAAAACATTGCGGTGATTGCTGGTCCTTGCCACGCCGAAGAAGTAGCTTTAGAGCGCTTATCGTACCTTACCATTTCGTGTGCTGATGCTGATAAAGCCCGTGAAATTGCCAAAAACTTATCTAGCGACTACATAAAGACCAAAATTAGCGACGATATCATTGGTGTTGAATATGCCGTAATGCTGAAAAATATTTACGCTATTGCCGCTGGAATTGCTCATGGATTGGGCTATGGAGACAACTTTCAGAGTGTATTGATGAGTAATTCCATACGTGAAATGAAACGTTTCATTAAGAAAATGCACAAAATGAAGCGCAATATTAATAACTCGGCATATCTAGGTGATTTATTGGTAACTGGTTACTCCGTTTTCTCTCGAAATCGAATGTTTGGCAACATGATAGGTAAAGGCTATACCGTAAAATCTGCACAAATGGAAATGAACATGGTGGCTGAAGGGTATTATGCTACAAAAAGTGCTTTTGAACTCAACAAAAAGAATAAAAAGAAAACGCGCTTGCCTATTATAAATGCAGTATACGAAGTGCTTTACGAAAATAAGAATCCTAAAAAGGTTTTTCAAAAATTAACTGAGAAGTTGGATTGACAAATTCCTGCGAAGGCAGGAATCCCGTAATCATTGTTATTCTAAAATGTCATGCTGAGCGCAGTCGAAGTACAATGTGGAATCTGATTTCATTGAGATTCCGAATCGCGTTCAGGATGACCTGCTTTGAGGTTATATTTTTAAATTAGATTCCTACCTTCACAGGAATGTTATTTCACCAAAACTCCCTTCAATTGCATTAGAGGAATGGTTTGCAAAGCCTTTTCATTAATGGTGTTTTTTCTAAACACATAGGTTTTGTCAAACATTTGGTTGCCTTCAAAATAAGTAACTTTGAAGGAGTTATTAAGCTCCAAAACTTTTTCTTGTAAATACTCAATCTTTGCATAACTACGGGCTGGCAACTTTGCTAAAGTATGACGCATTGGAGGTGTCATTTTTTGGTCATTATAGCCTTGTGAGACGATAAGGACCGTATCTAAATCCTTGTCAGAATTGTTAATGATGTAGGCATTCCAATCTAATGTTTTGTACTCTAAATGCTCTTCTTGCACTACGGCAACGTGCACATCTTTAACTTTTGGAATATCAATATCTTTCTTCAAAATATTATAACGCTGACTTAAACTGCTCTAAAAATCTTACATCATTTTCGCTCAACAAACGAATATCACTAATTTGATGCAATAATAATGCAATGCGGTCTATACCCATACCAAAGGCAAAACCCGAATATTCCTTAGAGTCAATGCCACAGTTATCCAATACGTTAGGATCTACCATACCACAACCCATAATCTCTAACCAACCTGTGCCTTTAGTCATTTTATAATCGGTTTCAGTCTCAAGTCCCCAATACACATCTACCTCTGCACTTGGCTCTGTAAACGGGAAGTAAGAAGGACGTAAACGGATTTTAGACTTTCCGAACATCTCTGTTGTAAAGTATTGAAGCGTTTGTTTTAAATCTGCAAAGCTTACATCCTTGTCAATATATAAACCTTCTACTTGGTGAAAGAAACAATGCGAACGTGCCGAAATGGCTTCATTGCGATAGACTCTACCAGGAGAAATAGTACGAATAGGCGGCTTGTTATTTTCCATATAACGTACCTGTACGGAACTTGTATGGGTTCGTAATAAAATATCAGGATTGGTCTGGATAAAAAAGGTATCCTGCATGTCGCGTGCTGGATGATATTCTGGTAAGTTTAAGGCTGTAAAGTTGTGCCAATCGTCTTCAATCTCTGGACCTTCACTAACATTAAAACCAATACGAGAAAAGATATCAATAATCTGATTTTTAACAATAGATATTGGGTGGCGTGCACCTAAAGCAATTGGTTCACCTGGACGAGATAAGTCACCATAAATACCCTTATCTTCTTCTTGACTTTCTAGTGTTTCTTTTAAAGCATTAACTTTATCTTCAGCTGTTTTCTTAAGCTGATTTATGGTTTGCCCAAACTCTTTTTTATGTTCGTTGGCTACATTTTTAAATTCAGCAAAATACTGCTTTAGCAATCCTTTAGATCCTAAATATTTAATTCGGAAAGCTTCAATTTCCTCTTTTGATTGTGCGGAAAACGCTTCAGCTTCTGCTATCAACTCTTTTAACTTATCTATCATTTTTGTGCTGAATTATTTCAGTATATCCTTTAAATGAAACGGCAAATTTAAAAAATCTTATTCTATATACTCAATTTCTACAAAATAGTTGACAATGGCTTCTTTCATCAATACACTTTGTTCACCTGCTTTTAAGAATGGTAGTTGCTCTTTTACCTTGTAATGTGGCCAGCCATCATCATCCACAAAATCAAATTCATAAAACCCATAAGGCTCTAAAAGTTTACAGATAGCTATGTGCATTAAATCTAACTTGTGGTCTTTTTTGTACTCACGGTGTATTTGCCCAAGTTCTTGCACTCCAATAAGGTAAATGATAGAATCTAAGTCTAATGTATCACCATCGGCAAATTGTTTAGATAGTTTTTCTACTACTAAATCCCATCGTTCTTTTAACTTTTCGTCTCTAGCCATAATTTGGTTAACAAAATAAGACCTCAAAGTTAATAAACTAAAAGCTCTGATTAATCGTTATTAGTTTAAAATGGCAAAATTCATGTACTTTTGTTTAAACCGCTTTCTCTATGAGTATTATTGACATTGTTTTAGCTGCCCTTTTATTGTTTGGATTTATCAGAGGGCTTTTTAAAGGTCTTTTTGTTGAAATTGCATCGCTCGTTGCTTTGGTTTTAGGTGTGTATGGTGCTATTCATTTTAGCTATTTTGCTGCTGATTTGCTCGAATCTAAAGTTGATTGGAATGAAAAAACCATCAATATTGTCGCTTTCGCCATTACTTTTGTTATCATAGTTTTGGCCATTAGCCTAGCGGGAAAAGCACTGACTAAACTCGCGGACTTTGCAGCATTAGGGATTTTAAACAAACTTCTTGGAGGTGTCTTTGGTGCTCTAAAAATAGGACTAATCCTGAGTGTACTACTTATCGTATTTGGCAAACTGAACAATACCTTACCATTTATAGAAAAGGAAGATTTGGAAAAAAGTGTTTTGTATAAACCTGTAAAATCTTTAGCACCAATGATTTTTCCTAATCTTATAAAGAGTGAAGTAGAACAAGAGGCTACTAATGAAGACGTATAAAAAAAGCCACTAAAGGTGGCTTCTATTTTAATTTCACTTAAAAAAGTTTAAGAATAAAATTCTACTTCACCTGTACTTAGATCGTACATACCACCAACAATCTTTATTTCTCCGTTTTTTTCCATTTCACTTAAAATGACGCTTTGGCTTCTAACGTTATCCAAAGTCATTTCGACATTCTTCTTAGCAACGGCATCCACAAATTCTAAATTAGATGAATTACGAACAGATTTGTCTTCAGGTTCTTCTACAGCATATACAGCTGGCTCTATCTTATTTATAAGAGCGGTAAGGTTACCCATTCTGGCATGATCACAGGCACCCTTTATGGCACCACAACTGGTATGTCCTAATACTACTATAAGTTTTGTACCTGCTAGCTTACAGGCAAATTCCATGCTTCCTAAAATGTCTTGATTTACAAAATTACCAGCAATTCTTATACTAAAAATATCCCCAAGACCTTGGTCAAAAACCAGTTCTGCCGAAACCCTAGAATCTATACAGCTAAGAATGGTAGCAAATGGGAACTGTCCATCTGCCGTATCGTTTACTTGCTCTAATAAATTCCTATTTGCCTTTAAATTTTTTTGAAATCTGATATTTCCCTCTTTAAGATATTGAAGTGCTTTTTCAGGCGTCATAGTCGCTTGCGTTTCTCTTGTATGTGCTTTCATTTCTTCAATTTTATGCGCTTCTCTTATTTGAAGCATTATTTTTTTATTCTTTATTTTAAATGTTCATCTCTTCTTCTTAGTTTTAAAAAATGCGACAAAACTATCTGGATTTTCAACTATTCCTCGTTCTGAGAACAATTTAATCTTTATATTTCGTTCTTTAGCTTTAAATGCAAAATCTTCAAGAATTTCAATAATGTCATTATCCAAATATTTAGTATTTCTTACATCTAATTCTAAAGTAGAATCATGTGGCACACGGTCTAATTCTTTCAAAATAGCACCTTTATTAAAGAAAGTAACTTCTTCCGCTAATGTCATTTTGATTTTTCCATCATCAATATCTTCTCCTTCTTTGTGCAAGAAATGAGAGTTTCTATAGCTTCTGTAAAGCACAATAAATATCCCTATGGCTAAGCCCAAACCAATTCCTTTTAAAAGGTCTAAAAATACAATACCTAATACTGTAACGATAAAGGGCACAAATTGCATCCATCCACCATCATACATGGCCTTAAATGTCGATGGTTTTGCCAACTTATAACCCACAATAAATAATATGGCTGCCAATACAGAAAGCGGAATATAATTTAATATACGTGGTATAACAAGTATTGAAATAAGCAATAAAAACCCATGAATAATAGCACTTGCTTTAGTTTTACCACCAGATTGAATATTTGCTGAACTTCTTACTATTACTTGCGTTATAGGCAAACCTCCTATTAGCCCAGAAACAACGTTACCTGTTCCTTGAGCTAAAAGCTCCCTATTAGTTGGTGTTACACGTTTATGTGGATCTAGTTTGTCCGTTGCCTCAACACAAAGAAGCGTTTCTAAAGATGCTACTAAAGCGATTGTAAAACCAGTTAAGATGACATCACCTTGTGTAATAACACCAAAATTAGGAAAACTAAACTGACCAATAAAAGAGTCAAACCCGTCAGGAACAGGAACGCTAACTAAGTGCGATGTCTCTATGGCTAAGGCTTCGTTTCCTTTAGTTAATAAATAGAAAATAATACCAACTACTACAGCAACAAGTGGACCTTGTACTATTTCAAAAAACTTTCCTTTTTTAACAAGGATATTACCCCAAAATAACAGTATAATTAAACTTATGATTCCTATTACAGTAGAGCCAATTGTAATATTGTCTACTGCAGAAAGAATTGCTGAAAATGTGTTTTCCCCTGATGGCTCTATAAAGCTGTCTGCTCCCTCTGGCTCTAGATCATATCCAAAAAAATGAGGGATTTGTTTTAAAATAATAATTATTCCTATCCCTGTGAGCATTCCCTTAATTACAGAAGAAGGAAAATAATACCCTATTATTCCTAGCCTAAGTATTCCAAAAATAATTTGAATTACACCTCCCAGTACAACAGCTACTAAGAAGTTTTCCCACCCGCCTAATGCGGTTATCGCTGTTAGTACAATTGCAGCCAATCCAGCAGCAGGACCACTTACACCAATTTGAGAACCACTTAAAAATCCAACAACGATACCACCAATTATTCCCGCTATTAAGCCAGAGAATAATGGTGCTCCACTAGCTAGGGCAATGCCTAAACATAAAGGTAAGGCTACAAAAAACACCACAATACTTGCAGGTATATCGTTTTTTAATGATTTAAACATACTTTATACTATTTATACTTAGAGGAATCCCTAAGGTTTTATGAATTTAATTTTGAAACCTTTTTTTGACTAATTTTAAGCAAGTCTCTTCTCTGGAGGTGGTGAAATTAAATTTAGGTGAGGTTTGTAATACTTGTTACTAACGTAATCAATATACTCTACTTTGGAAGCTTCTACTGTGAAGTCCTCATACTCTTCAAGCACTTCATCAAAAAGAAGTTTTATATCCTCTTGTTCCTCTTCTTCGTTAATCCCAAAAAATGCAGAAATATCTGCAGAATCATCGCAGGATACTATTATGGTTGGTGCACTAATCATCATTGTAAGCAGTATCACAAAGCATAGTGCTATAGTCCTTCTTAAAATCATAGGTTGTGCTATATTTAAATATAACACTCACAATATATGATTTTGTTAAGAATATCTAAAAGGTCTTTATGATTTTTATGTCTTTTGAAGGAATCCAACCTGTAGATTTATCCGAAAGCTGGATTTTTTTCCAATCCTCGTAAGTTTCCAATACCTGTACTTTAGTACCTTCATGAAGTCTAAAGACTTCTTCTGAAGTTCTATTGGCCTCAGACTTTACTCTAGATTCTTTAGCAAATACAATAGCAGGATTGTCTTTCTTATCTAAGCTTTCCTTTTGAAACGCCATTACCACAGAAAAACACGCAGAGAACAAACTTACTAGACTTACTACGAAAGCCACTCTTTTTTTAGAAGTTGCATAAGAAAAGTGATACAATAAAAATAAGATTACAAAAACAATAACGCCTATTACAGCTATCTTAGCCCAGATATCCTTGCTAAATGTATTAACAACATTATTAATAATTCTCGCAAAACCAACTTGTGGAACAGTTTCTATGGCATCGATCGTCATATTTTGAGCATAGCCTACTAAATTATTTTTAATGTCCGCATCTTGTGGATTTAGCAGCTTTGCTTTTTCATAATAATATATACTCGGGGCAATATTGTTTAGCTTATAATTTGCATTTCCTAAATTAAAATATAACTCAGGTGAATGTTGGCCAGACTCTAAAATAGCTTCATATTTATCAATAGCTTCAGCATATTTACCATCGTTATACAACGCATTTGCTTCATCAAAAAGCTGATTGTTTTGCGAAAAAACAAAAACGCTAAAAAAACAAAGTAATAGGTTTACTAATGGTTTCATCTATTTTATTTGTTTATCTATTAATGAAATTGTCCTTGCCGCTTTATCATAATCGTTCTGCATAGTCACATTAGTTATTGGCGTATATCTCGCCAATTCGCAACTTTCTAATATTGAAATAAATTCTGCAACAACATTCTTGTCTACTTGCTTTTGAGTGAGCAAAGCTTCGATTTTTTCTTTATTAAAATCACTAGTTTCAATATTTAATTTAGCCTTTAGATAATTATGAAGCGCTCTTTCTAATGACTCATAAAAAGCTTCTTTTTGCCCTAAATTTTTCTTGGCTTCACTCAAGTATTTTTTAGCTAAACGGTCAGCCTTTCTTATTCGGCTTCCCACAACATCTGCATCACGTTTATCTTTTGCTCTTCGTATTGCTATGGCTAGCGGAATTGCTAAAAAAGGTAACAACAGCAAACACCAAAAACTAGTTGATTTAAAGAAGTCTTTGCCAGACATAGACTCCCAATTAGATTTAGTTTTTATAAACGCAAATGTATTAGTATTTGGCTTTACAGCCTGCTTTGTATTGTCTGACTTATTACTTTCAGAGTCATTAGCAGAAGCTGTTGGTCCTTCTACAACATCTATTATGATCTCATCTGATGTGATCCGTTTGTAGCTCTCCGTCTTTAAATCGAAATATGAAAACGATATTGATGGTACTGGATACTTCCCACGATATTGAGGTACTATGGTATAAGTGTCTGATATACTGCCTTGCATGCCACTTAAACTTGTACGCACATTTTCTTTATGTTCTGGTTCATATACCTCTAAAGAACTCGGTGTGGTTAGTTTTGGTAGTTCAAACAATTTAAGATTTCCGCTGCCAGCAACTTCAATTTTAGCTTGTAGTGATTCTGTAGCACTTAGTTGATTTTTTGAAGTAGTTACATTAAAACTGAAGTCACCAACTGCACCCTTAAAATCTGATGGCTTACCTTGCTCTGGTAAAGGCTTTACTCTAATTGTTCTACTGCCTGCTGTAACTGTTTTCGGTACTTGAGTCATTATTTGTTGACCAAAAATATTAGCTCTACCTGTTGGCACTTCTACCGTGATATCTAAAACCAGTGGTTCTAATTTTAAATTCCCCGTTTTTTGTGGATAGAGAACTGTTTTTCTTAGCACAACGTATCTGTAATCCTCTCCTTGATATTGCCCTCGTTGAATATTCAATCCTTTAACTTCGACATTCTGGCTCCAAAAGTCATTATACCTTGGCGTTTGCTTTTCTCTCCAGTTACTACTAATGCCTACATCTGGCGATACATATAGCTTGTAAACTACGGTTGTTGGCTCGTTTAGATATGGGTTACTGTTAGATACTTCTGCTACAAGATGTATTTTTTCTGAAGCGATATCCGAAGCATCTGGTGGACCATTAGGTTTATCTACGGCAGCTGTTACAGTAACAGTTACAGGAAACGTTTTATATACCTCTCCGTCAATCTCTATAATGGCTTGTTTAATGGTAAATTTACCTTGCTTTTTTGGTGCTAAAAAGTAGCTGTACGTTTTTTTGTAGGTTCTAGTGCCGTTAATCCAAGAATTACTTACTGAAGTATTAGGACCACCAACAACAGTAAAATCATCAAAATTAGGCGGCACAAAATTATCACCGTCTTTGTTCATCTCAAAATCAATGCGCAAACGCTCATTTACTCCTAGCTTTTGTTTGCTAACTTTAGCTTCAAACGTTACTTGGGCATAAGTTATACCTGAAGCTAATAGAAATAATAGTATTGATATGTTTTTGATGACTTTCATTTTACAGACAGCAATGATAAATAATAGTTAATGAAACTACCAATCTTTTTCTGTTTTCACTTTAGCTCCTTTTTGCTTTTCAGCGTTTATTTTTTGCTGAACTTTTTGTTCTTGATTCTGCATGGCTTCTAAAATGTTCTTCATTTGCTGAGGAGACATTTGACCTGGTTTTGGTTTAGATTGTTGATTTTTGTCATTTTTGTCTTTTTCTCCTTTACCATCATCTTTTTTATCGTCTTGAGGCTTACCTTTATCGTCTTCCTCTTTGTCGCCTTCTTTTTTATCCTTATCGTCTTCGTCTTTATTGTCCTTGTTATCTTTATTATCGTCTTCCTTTTTTTCTTCTTTCTCTTTATCTTTTTCTTCCTCTTTGTTATCGTCCTTTTTATCGTCTTCGCCACTACCGTCTTTTTGCTGCTCAGCACACTCTTTGGCTAAAGCAAAATTGTATCTTGTTTCTTCGTCTGATGGATTATTTCTTAGTGCATTTTTGAACGCTTCGGCTGCGTCTTTACAATTTTCTTCTTGCATTAAGATATTCCCAAGATTATGAAATGCTCTGTGCTTTTCATCTTTTGTTACTGCATTTTTTGCAGCTTCCTGTGTTCTAAACAAAGCTTCATTATAATTACCTTTTTTATAATAAGAATTGGCAAGGTTGTATGCGCCTGTAGCTTTATTTGGTGCATTAGAAATGGCTTTTCTGTATTCCATTTCTGCTTGAATGTAATCATCTTCTTGTACCAATTCATTGGCTTTATATACCAAATTGGTGGCTTTCTTTTCTTTTTTTAACTGTTCTTTATCTTGGATTTGAGAAAACCCAAAAAAACTTGTTAATCCAAAAGCTATTAATATGTAAATTTTCATGTGCTAATATTCATTGTTTTTTAATGGACACATGGAACATCCTATTATCATTTTCGCTGTGTGGTTAAGATTAATCATGGATGTTTCATCTTCATAATTCTACTTTAAAAGTAACAAACCCTCTAATCATGTAGCGTTAAATAAAATTTAAAAGTTTTAACTCGTTAGTAGTTGTTTATTTTTGTCTGGTTGAACACCTTAAAGTCATTAGTTTTTAATTTAAATGATTTATAGAGATGTTTCGTTAAACAAATTCAATTTCTTTAACCAAGCTGTTTTTCGTTCTAAAAAGAAAATCTCTATAAATAGCAGTAAAATTCCTAAGCCCAAAAACCATTGAAATTGATCTTTGAAATCTGCTATCTGTTTTGACTCAAATTCTTTTTTGTCCATTTTGTCTAAGACGTCTTTAATGGTTTCTACAACCTCAGCAGTGTTACTTCCATTAACATAAACTCCATCTGTTTCTTCTGCAATGTCTCTTAATGTGCTTTCGTCTAATCTTGTTATAACTGTTTCTCCGTTACTGTCCTTTTTATAATTGAGTACCACTCCATTGCGCTTTATAGGAATTGGACCTCCCTTGGCATCACCAACACCAACTGTTAGAATTCTGATGCCTTTTTCAGAAGCCTCTTCGGCAATATCAACAGCTTCCCCACTATGATCTTCTCCATCTGAAATGATAATCAAAATTCGGTTAGTTTGCTCTTCATCATCAAAATAAGTTGTTGCCAACTGAATAGCTTCATGAATGGCTGTTCCTTGCGAAGACAACATGTCTGTATTCATATTCTGCAAAAACATCTTAGCAGAAGCGTAGTCTGTGGTTATTGGTAACTGCGGAAATGCTTTTCCTGCATAAGCAATAATACCAACTCTATCGCTAGCAAGACTATTGATGATTTCTCTAACCAATTGTTTTGATTTCTCTAATCGATTAGGCGCAATATCTTCGGCCAACATGCTCTTAGAAACATCTACCGCAAAAACTATATCCACTCCTTGGCTACGTACTGTTTCTAATTTTGTGCCTATTTTAGGATTGACTAATGCCAGCGATAAACAGGCAAATGCAGCACAAAGCACAAAAACCTTTAAAATACTTTTAAAAAGGGATTGATTAGGGCTTAATCGATTAAGCAAGTGACTATCAGCAAATTTCTTTTGCGCAGAACGTCTCCAAATTTGCAGTGACACAAACAGCAGAATAATTACTGGAATAGCCAGCAACGTCCAAAACCATATTTTTTCATCAAGTCTAAACAAAGCTTCTAAATATTGTGTTTCTTAGAAATATTTCTATCAGTAAAAGTAAACCTGCCAATAATACTAGAGGTCTGTATTTTTCGTCGTAATTGTAATACTTCTTTTCCTGTATCTCAGTTTTTTCAAGCTTATTGATCTCTTTATAAATCTCTACCAATTTTTTGTTATTTGTAGCTCTGAAATATTTTCCTCCAGTAGCATCAGCAATCTCTTCAAGTAGCTTTTCATCTATTTCTACTTGTTGGCGTCCATATCTAAATGTCCCGTTTGGATTAATAGAAATTGGAGACAATGCCATTCCGTTAGTTCCTAATCCAATCGTGTAAACTTTAATTCCGTATTCAACAGCTAATTCACTTGCGATTTTAGGGTCAATAAACCCTGAATTATTTACACCATCCGTAAGTAGAATAATCACTTTACTTTTTGCTCTACTGTCTTTTAATCTATTCACAGAAGTTGCTAAACCCATGCCAATGGCTGTACCTCCTTCTATAATAGTATTGTATTTTATATCTCTAAGAGAACGTTGTACAATAGATTTATCTGTAGTAATCGGTGTTTTAGTATAGGCTTCACCTGCATACTCTACTAAACCAATTCTATCGTTAGGGCGACCATCAATAAAATCTGCTGCAACTTCTTTTAGAGCTTCTAAACGGTTGGGCAGCAAATCTTTTGCTAACATACTTGCAGAAACATCAATTGCCATTACAATATCTATACCTCGTGTGGTCTTTGTTTTTGTAGATATATCAACCGTTCTAGGTCTTGCAAGTGCGGTAATCAACAAAGCCAAAGCTAACAGCCTTAATACAAACAAAATATGTCTGAATTTTGACCAAAAAGTAGATGTGGTTTTAAAACCCAGTGTACTTGATATTTTTAACTCAGCAGATTGTTTATTGTACTTAAAAAAATACCAAACTATTGCTATTGGTAAAAGCAATAGAAACCAGAATAATTCTTTATTTAAAAATTCTATATTCTCAAACATTACTCTTGCTTTTCTTCTGCTGGTTCTTCTGGATTAAGCTCTACGGAATTCAAAATACGCTCTACAATCTTATCTGCATAATCATCGTCTTGTGGCCAAGTTATAATCACTTGTTGCAATACATTTTTTTGATTTGAAAATAGAAGCATTACATACTCTGCATCTACCGATTCTTTTTTATTTGGCATTTTAAGCCCAAAAGTACCATAGGTTTTAAGTCCTTCTGCTGCATTAGGTGTAATGAACTGGTCACGTTTTACGATAATATCCATTGCACCTTTTTCTTCAAAACCTTTTATACTCGCTTCTGATATTTGCAATAAATCGAAAAGTGGTTTATCATCTTCCACTTGTTGCTGTCCTTGTTGTGGTGGTATATTTAGAGTTGTATTATTAACTGTAACACTAAATATATCTAACAATGTACCATACATAAATGTGGTTAGCTTTACGTTTTGTTGCGCTTCTTTCGTTAAAGCAGAATCTAAGCTAACACGTTTTAATACTCTTGGTGTCTCTATCCAAACAGGTGGAAAACCATAAGCACTTTCCACCCATTCACCTTCTAGTAATTCTTTGCTTTCGTGACCAATAATGGTGTCTTTTACGTACTCAAAACCATACTTTATGCCAAAACCAACAAATGTCGCAATAACCAAGAATACTGAAATAGCAACTGTAATAATTACCTTTCTACGTTTCTTTTTACGCTCTTGCTCTTCTTTATATTTTTGATCTAACAATTTTTCTTCTTCGGTAGGTTCTGGTAAAACAGCTTTAACACTTTCAATTTCTTTTTCAATGGTAGCTCTATCCATTTCAATAAGCGCTGTATCTGGGGCTGATTTTGCGAATTTTACCAAATCTGCGCGTTTTAAAATAGTTTCAAGATTATGGATTGTTTCTTTTGTGAATGGAAATTGATTACCCTCTTTTAAAAGTTGAAGTCTTTGAATAAGTTCATCTGTAGTGCTCTCTAAAGAACGATCATAGACTTTCTCATCTAAATATTTTCTGATAATCATTGTGAGTTCAGAATAATATTCCTTGACTTCTGAGCGCATTAAATATTGGCTTTCGTCTAGTTTCTTCAATGCCAATTTGGCTCTGTCGTAAGGTGGTAATAAGGCTATTTCTTCTTCCTCGGTTAGCGGTTTTTGTCGCCAAATAAACCACCATAACAAAAAGGCAACCAAAGCCACAGCAGCCAAAATGCCTAAAACCCATTTCCACCAATTACTGCCGCTTTTTTCAACTTCTATAATCGGTTTTATGTCATATAGTTTCTGTTTTGTGGTATCAACTTCAACTGTACCCACATCTACACGTAGAGGATCTGTAAAGAAGGGCTTCTCGTCAATAATTATTTTTTGTCTTGGAATGGTGTATGAACCAGAGTCGAACTGTGTAAGCTTATAAATTCTAGAAAGTTTATATTTTGAATCTTTTCTAGTGGTATCAACATCTGTAGCTTCAACAGCTTCTAATGGTAAAAACGTCTGCCCTTCTGGGAAAACCACCACTGCCGTTGAATCTGCCTCAACATTTATTTTGTAGTTGATTTGTTCTCCAATTCTAATTTTTGTGGTATCTATTTCGGAGGTAACCTGACTGAAAGAAAGCAAAGAACAAACAACAAACAACAGAGTCAGCAGGATTTTTCTGCGCTTAGTTTTGTCTAAATTCGTAATTTGTAATTCGTAATTCATCATTCGTTTATCCTCTTCTTTTAAAATAACCCAGCAACTTTTTTACGTAGCTTTCATCTACTCTACAATCTATTGTACCTGCACCCGATTTGGTAAAACTATCCTTAAAATAATTCACTTTATCCTGATAGAATTTACCATAGTTTAACCTTACGTTTTTTGAAGCTGTGTTGACTAAAAGTAATTCGCCTGTTTCTTCATCTTCCATTTGTACCATTCCAATATTAGGTATGGTTTCTTCATGCTTATCGTAAACTCTTATCCCAGTAATATCGTGTTTACCTGCGGCAATCTTAAGATTTTGCTTGTAATCGTCTGCTATAAAATCTGAAAGCACAAAAACAATAGCTTTCTTCTTCATTACATTAGACAGAAATTTAAATGCTTCGGCTACATTTGTTTTCTTGCTTTTAGGCTGAAACTCTAACAACTCCCTAATAATTCTCAAAACGTGAGAGCGTCCTTTTTTTGGTGGAATGTAAAGTTCTATTTCATCCGAAAATAAAATCAAGCCTATTTTATCATTATTCTGCGTTGCCGAAAATGCTAAAGTTGCAGCAATTTCGGTTACGATTTCATCTTTAAATTGATTTTTGGTCCCGAATAGCTTACTTCCCGAAACATCTGCCATCAACATCATGGTAAGCTCTCGCTCTTCCTCAAAAACTTTCACAAAGGGCTCATTATAACGTGCTGTAACGTTCCAATCTATATTTCTGACGTCGTCACCAAATTGATACTGACGAACTTCAGAAAAGGTCATGCCACGACCCTTGAAGGTTGAGTGGTACTCGCCCCCAAAAATATGATCAGACAAACGACGTGTCTTAATCTCTATTTTTCGTACTTTTTTTAGAAGTTCTTTGGTATCCATCTTTTCAATTTTCGATTGAAGATTGTTGATTTGCGATTTCAGAAATCGTCGTTCGTCATTCTTAAATCTAAAATCTTAAGGCACTTCTATCTCATTAACAATCTTGTTAATGATGTCTTCTGAAGTTACATTTTCTGCTTCGGCTTCGTAAGTAATTCCAATTCTATGACGCAGCACATCGTGTACAACAGCTCTTACATCTTCTGGAATAACATAACCTCTTCGCTTGATAAACGCATAGCACTTAGCTGCAGTTGCCAGATTGATACTACCACGAGGTGAAGCACCAAAGGAAATTAAAGCTTTTAAATCGCCAAGCCTATATCTTTCAGGATAACGTGTCGCGAAGATGATATCTAGAATATATTTTTCAATCTTCTCGTCCATATAAACTTCTCTAACTGCTTCTTGGGCACTTAAGATTTGTTTAATGGAAACCACAGGATTAACTTTATCATATGCACCTTTTAGGTTTGCTCTTACTATAAGTTGTTCTTCATCTAGTTTTGGGTAATCAATTACCGTTTTTAGCATAAAACGGTCAACCTGAGCTTCTGGTAAAGGATACGTCCCTTCTTGCTCAACTGGGTTTTGTGTTGCCATTACCAAAAATGGTTTGTCTAAGGTAAAGGTCTCATCCCCAATAGTCACTTGCTTTTCTTGCATGGCCTCTAATAAAGCCGATTGCACTTTTGCTGGTGCTCTGTTGATTTCATCTGCTAAGACAAAATTTGCGAAGATTGGTCCTTTCTTAATTGAAAAATCATTCTCTTTAATGTTATAAATCAACGTACCAATAACATCTGCTGGCAATAAATCTGGTGTAAACTGAATTCTGCTAAAGCTTGCATCAATTGCTTTAGATAAGGTGTTGATTGCTAATGTTTTTGCTAAACCTGGCACACCTTCCAAAAGAATATGACCTTGTCCTAGAAGACCAATTAGTAAGCGTTCAACCATATGTTTTTGACCAACTATAACCTTATTCATCTCTAAGGTTAGCAAGTCTACAAATGCACTTTCTTTTTCAATCTTTTCATTAATTGACTTAATGTCAACTGTACTCGTTTCTTCCATATTTAATTAGTTTAAGGGCAAACTATTTTAATGATTTATTCAGTGATGCAAAGTGTTAAAATTATTCGGTAGTTGCTGTTAACAATTGGTTAAAAAATAAAGAGCAAAACCTTTACGGTATTGCTCTTGTATCTTCATTAACTACGGATTAGTATAATTAATATTCCATTTGTCGTATTGCTGTATATAATTTAGGATTTAATGTCATCATATTCTCTTCTTGATTATATGAAACTGACTCGCCTAAGTCTATATCTATAACCATATCGTATCTTCTTTTAGAGTTTAGTTGCGTTTCAATTAAGTTAGAAGGCTTTGCGTTTCCTAAATCTAAACTGTGTAAAACACTGTTGATGTTCATAAAATTATTTTCGCCAAGTACCAATCTAATCTCATAAACATATGTAGCTTCAACTTCAAAATCATCAACCAACAATAATGTATTGTCTTCTTTAAAATCTGTCACATTAAAAACCCCTTGATTAACTGTATTTAGACTTAACCATGCCTCAGAGTTTTCAGCATTTTCGCTTATTTTAATTTGAACATCTTCAATATCTAAATACACCTTACTCGAAGATTGATTAGAGCTTTTTAGTTTAACTGTAATCTGTGTTGCGTTGTTAACGTCATCAATATTGTCTCTTGTACAACTCGTAAAGCTCAAAACCAAAACTAAGTAGGCGAATTGTTTAAGAATAAGAAACTGTTTCATGATTTGGGATATGGAATAATTACTAAACAAGGATAGTTTTAATCTGTAGGTTTTCAGTATTTTTATACACCAATTGCAAGAAAATCTATATAACCTGAAAAAAAAGTGAAATATTCTCGATTAATTGCAGGTACAATGACCTGGGGACGTTGGGGCAAACAACTCTCAAAACGCGATATGGTAGACTTAATGCACCATTGCCTTTCTAACAACATTACAACTTTTGACCACGCTGATATTTATGGAGGTTACACGACAGAAGCTGACTTTGGAAAAGCTTTTACTGATTCTGGTATTAAGCGTGACGATATTCAGCTGATATCAAAATGTGGTATTCAATATCAATCCGAAAATAGAGATAACAAGGTTAAACATTACAATTACAGTAAAGAGTATATAATTTGGTCGGTTGAAGAATCATTAAAAAATCTAGAAACTGAGTACTTAGACTTATTGCTATTGCATAGACCTAGTCCTTTAATGGTAGCTGAAGAAATAGCGGAAGCTGTAACAATTTTAAAGAAAGATGGGAAAATAAAAGATTTCGGTGTTTCTAATTTTACACCTTCGCAGATGGAAATGATTGGTCTTAGGGAAGATATTGATGTGAATCAAATTGAGTTTTCACTCACACAACATTCAGCAATGCACGATGGCACCTTAGATTATATGACAACCTGTGGTATAAAATCCATGGCTTGGTCACCTCTAGGTATTGTTTTTAAAGAAGATAATGAACAAACTAGACGCATTCATAAGCAACTAGGAGAATTGATGGATAAATATAATGCGACTGAAGATCAGTTATTACTTGCTTGGATTATGAAACATCCATCAAAAATTTACCCTGTGGTTGGCACCACAAACAAAACAAGATTAAAACAAGCTATAGAAGCTACAAAAATTGAATTAGAGCTCGAGGATTGGTTCTTAATTTTAGTAGCTAGTCAAGGGCATAAAGTTCCATAATTATGAAAAAAACAGCTTTAATCACTGGTGCTACTAGTGGTATTGGTAGGGCAACAGCTTATGAGTTTGCCAAACATGGTATTAATTTGGTCTTATGCGGTAGAAGACAAGAGAGGTTAGAAGAGATTAAAAAAAATCTATCTCAACAAACCCATGTACATACCTTAAATTTTGATGTAAGAGATAAGGAAGAAACACTCAAAGCCATTACATCTTTGCCTGAAGCATTTAAAACGATTGACATTCTAATCAACAATGCAGGTAACGCACATGGATTGGACCCTATTCAAGATGGGAGTCTTGAGGATTGGGATGCCATGATGGATATTAACGTAAAAGGGTTGCTTTATGTCAGTAAAGTGGTAATTCCTGGAATGACGGAACGGAAATCTGGTCATATTATCAATATTGGTTCATCCGCAGGTAAAGAAGTTTACCCAAAAGGCAATGTGTACTGTGGTAGCAAGCATGCCGTTTTGGCTATCACGGAAGGTATGCGCATAGACCTTAATCCCTATGGCATTAAAGTCACGGCCATAAATCCTGGATTGGTAGAAACCGAGTTTTCCCAAGTACGATTTAAAGGTGGAAGTCAAGCCGACAACGTTTATAAAGGCTATAAGGCCTTACAACCTGAAGATGTTGCAGAGGTAATCTACTTTGCTGTTTCAAGACCAGCTCATGTTAACATAGCAGATGTATTAATGTTCTGTACAGCTCAAGCCAATTCTACCATCGTAAAAAAAACAGAATAGAATTCTTGTGTAAACAGGAATGAATATTATGATTAATAAACGCTTACTCATAAAAAACCTGCTGGCTCACAATGATGAGAACAGTTTTTATGACAAAAAGCGAAAGGTTGATATTAGCCATAAGGAGGGAAAAGCTAAATTTTTAAAGCACATCTGCGCCCTTTCCAATAGCAATCCAAAAAACAACTCCTATATTGTGATAGGAGTTGAGGATGAAGACAATAAAATTGTTGGTACCGATTTTTTTGACGATAGTAAGATTCAGAATCTTATCAATGCTTACCTCAGCAATCCACCAATAGTTCAGTATGAGAATATTCCTTTTCCTCATTTAGCAGATGATAAAGTTGTTGGTTTAGTCACTATAAGACCTATAGACAAAATCACTTCTCTTCGAAAAAACATTTGGAAGTACTATGGTGGCTCAGTCTTTTTTAGAGATGGTAGCATGAGTATGCCAAAAGTGTTTGATATTGAAATTAAAGATGTTAATTCCAAGATTGTTGCTGCTATTGAAAATCATGCACAAAACAATATAGAACTAACCTTAAATGGCGTTTTTGACTTCATGAACAAGCGCGAGGATTACAATCCACAATATAAAGTCTTTAAAGAGTACTTTGTGCTTTGTTGGTCAGGACAAAAAAAGCAGGTGAAAGACGAAGTTTTCTATTCTAGAGTAGATATTGAAATGATTAACGAACAAGTACGTCTGTTCTACTCTGCGTTAGATGAAGTTGCCATTTTTTATAATGAAGATTCTTTTAAAATTGTGGAATACGTTAGACTTGGTCTCCAAAAATCATATAAATACTATAAACTCGAAGAAAAAATCTTACACTTTGATAATAATGCCAACTATGCTATTGAATCTAATTTAATTTTTGAACCTCCACAATTCGACAAAAAAGTATTATACCATATCTACAACACAAACAATACCTTGCTCGAAAAACTGGAAAGAGGAATAACAATTGCCAATCATGAAATTCCCGACCTTAAAAATTTAGCGGCAAGTTATTTAATATGTTACCTCAATGGATTTGAAGATGCCTTACCAAAATTAGATTATGCAAAGCCCCATATTAAAAATTTTGATGACGATCTTTACGGGTCCTACAAAGAAACTATGAGAATACTTCGTAAAGTGAAATACAATTGATTTTTATCGGACATAACTGCTAGTTTATCCGCTATTTTTTGCATCTCATCGAAGCCAAAGTTTTTGTTGATGCAGATAATACATTTTTTTCTGCCTTTCATCAAAAATTTAAAAATCTAAAAGATTTAATACGCATCTTTGGTATGCTATTAATCAATTATATAACCTTGTTTCAGCAAGCTTTATGAGCTAAATCTGGAACAAGGTTTATTGTTTTAATTAGGTGTTAATTGAAATTCTAGAATTTCTGTGATGACGTGACAGTCATCATCGGTCCTACCCACTAAAATTGGATCTGAAGTAAAGGCTTGATAGTTAGTAGATGTTATTTCTATAACATAAGTTCCCTCTCGTTCACCTGCACCAAAAAAATTGTTGGAATTCTCAATTCTCATAAGCTCTTCTTCATATAAACCATCCGAAGCCGTAACGTTTAATCCTTCTGTAATAATTGTGTTGTCGATGGCATCTCTTATTGTAATGCTCAGTCCATAAACATATTCTTCTGTGCAGTATTTTGGGTTGTTGTCATCAGAATTGCAGGCAAGGAGTGATACAACAACTAGAAACAAAATAAAATTCTTCATCATTTTAGCTTTTTATTTTAAAGTTAATGAAAAACTCAATCCAAGTTAAATTAAAAACCCATTTCTAAATTAGAAACGGGTTTTAAGAATTGAAAGTATGTTATTAACTATAAATCGAACTTGATACCTTGTGCTAAAGGTAATTGGTCTGAATAGTTTATTGTATTGGTTTGTCTACGCATGTATATTTTCCAAGCATCAGATCCTGATTCACGTCCTCCTCCAGTTTCCTTTTCGCCACCAAATGCACCACCAATCTCAGCACCGGAAGTACCAATGTTAACATTGGCGATACCACAGTCACTTCCTGCAAAGGATAAAAACTTCTCGGCTTCTTTCATTTCGTTAGTCATGATTGCAGAGGATAACCCTTGTGCTACACCGTTTTGCATGTCGATAGCATTTTCAACATCACCAGAATATTTCATTAGATATAAAATTGGTGCAAAGGTTTCGGTTTGTACAATCTCAAAGTCGTTTTCTGCTTCTATAATTGCTGGTTTTACATAGCAACCAGACTCATAACCTTCACCTTCTAAAACGCCACCTTCAACTAACACATTTCCGCCCTCAGCTTTTGCTTTTTCAATTGCAGATAGATACGTGTTTACAGCATCTTTATCAATTAAAGGACCTATATGGTTTTTCTCGTCTAAAGGATTTCCAATAGTCAACTGCTTGTATGCACCAACAATAGCATCTCTTACTTTATCATAAACAGACTCATGGATAATTAATCGTCGTGTACTTGTGCAACGTTGTCCACAAGTACCAACAGCGCCAAATACAGCACCTGGTACTACTACTTTTAAATCTGCCGTTGGTGTGATGATAATGGCATTGTTACCACCTAATTCTAGTAAGGATTTTCCAAAACGCTCAGCGACGGTTTTACCAACAATACGTCCCATACGTGTAGATCCAGTTGCAGAAATTAATGGGATTCTATGATCCGTTGTCATAAATTCACCTACTTTGTAATCTCCGTTTATGATACAAGAAATACCTTCTGGTAAGTTGTTTTCCTTTAATACCTCAGCAATAATATTTTGACAAGCCACTGCACAAAGTGGAGCCTTTTCTGAGGCTTTCCATACGCAAACATCACCACAAACCCAGGCTAGAGCTGTGTTCCAAGACCAAACCGCAACTGGGAAGTTAAATGCAGAAATGATTCCGACAATACCTAAAGAGTGCCACTGCTCTCTCATAACGTGTCCTGGTCTTTCAGATGGAATGGTTTGACCATTTAATTGCCTCGATAATCCCACGGCAAAATCACAGATGTCTATCATTTCTTGTACTTCACCGTATCCTTCTTGTAAAGATTTACCCATTTCGTAAGACACCAATTTACCTAATGGTTCTTTTAATTCTCTTAAACGATTACCAAATTGTCTAACTATTTCACCCCTTTGTGGTGCTGGCATAGCTCTAAAATGTAAAAAAGCGTCTTGAGCAGTTTTTATAACTTTATCGTAGTCTTCTCTTGTTGTAGTAGAAACTTTACCAATTAACTGTCCGTCTGTTGGCGAGTAAGATGAAATTAATTCACCAGTTCCAAAGCTATTAGAGCCTGTAGAAGTTCCATGATTAACATCTTTAACACCTAATTGATTTAAGGCTTCTTTTATTCCGAAATCGGTAGCAACTGCTTCCATATACGTCTATTTTTTATGAATTATTAAAATTTGCCACGAAGTTACTAATAATTTATCAGTTTGGCTTGAAGAGTGACATCTAATAATGTAACTTTAAAGCACTTAAAAATCAGCTTTCATTATGAAAAAACTTCTCATTTGTTTCATCGTATTTTCTCTTTGCTTTTCGTGTAAAAACAATAGTGAATCAACTACCGAAAACAGTTTTGAAAAATCCACAAGCCCACAAGTTGAAACTGCAGATTTTGCCATCATCATTCACGGTGGCGCTGGCACCATTCTCAAAAAGAATATGACACCAGAAAAAGAAGTAGCCTATAAAGCGAAGTTGGAAGAAGCTATTAAAGTTGGCTATGAGATTCTGAAAAATGGAGGAAGCAGTCTGGATGCCGTTGAAAAAACAATTAACGTTTTAGAAGATTCACCACTCTTTAATGCTGGTAAGGGAGCTGTTTTTACGAATGCTGAAACTAATGAACTCGATGCTTCCATAATGGATGGCAAAACCTTAAACGCTGGCGCATCTGCTGGTACTACAACGGTTAGAAATCCTATCAACTTAGCTAGAGCTATAATGGAAAAATCAAAACATGTCATGTTATCAGGAAAAGGTGCGGAAATCTTTGCTGAAGAACAAGGGTTAGCACTGGTTGATCCATCCTATTTTTACACAGAAAACCGATTAGAATCCCTAAAGCGTGTTAAGGCGCGAGAAGTTGATAATGCGGGTAAATTCGATACCGAATCTGCTTACTTAGACTTTTACGATGCGGATATTAAAAATGCGAAATTTGGTACGGTGGGTTGTGCAGCGCTGGACAAAAATGGAAACCTCGCTGCTGGTACCTCAACTGGTGGAATGACCAATAAACGTTATGGCAGAATCGGTGATGCACCGATAATCGGTTCTGGCACATATGCTAATAATGCTACTTGTGCAGTATCTAGTACAGGTTGGGGCGAATATTTTATAAGAGCACAAGTTGCTCACGATATTTCAGCTTTAATGGAATACAAGAACTTAAGCTTGAAAGAAGCAGCTAAAATAGTTTTAGACAAGGTAAAAAGCCTTGGTGGCGATGGTGGTATAGTTGCTGTAGACAAAAATGGCAATATGGTTGCCGATTTTAACACTGCTGGCATGTATCGCGCTACGATGAACGATAAAGGTGAGTTGACGATTGGGATTTATGAAAATTAATTCAAGTCAGTTCGAGTGAATTAAACCTGCTATTACTTCTTGATACAATTTCAATAAATTGAAATTACTAGAAGTACCATTTTACAACTTTAAGAACAATTTAACAACCGCCTAAAATCTAAACCTGAAACAACTGGCGTAATTATTTAACAAGAATGCACCTACCCTTCTTTTTACTGAAGTTTTATTTAATACCATCATCAACTATGCGCATCAAAAAGCACCTTGCCTTCCTAGCTCTAATTCTAATCTTTTTTTCTTGTAAAAAGAAGTCTGTCGAAACCGATAACATTTTCAAATTTCGTGATTATATAAGCTACACAACTTCTGGTCGTGTATCTATAGTTGACCCAATAACAATTAATTTAGCTGAAGAAGTTAGTGGCTGGGAAACAGAGCAAAAAATTGATGCTAAAATCGTAAAAACACATCCTTATGTTCAAGGTTCTTTAAAAGCATTAAACAAACACACTCTTGTGTTTACACCAGACGAAAACTTAGAGCCAGACACCGAATACACGGTAACGGTAAACTTAGCTGACATCTATAAAAATATCCCAAAAGATTTTGAATACTACACTTTTCAGTTTAAAACCATTAGACCAAGTTTCAACCTTAACACCAACAATCTGCAATCGTATAGCAAAGAATGGCAATATGTTTTAGGAACATTACAATCAGCTGATGTTATTACCCTAGAGAATGCTAAAAAATTGGTAGAAGCTTCTCAAAACAAAAAAGACCTCAATATTGTATGGTTAGAAAGCAACGACACATCTCGTTATTTTGAATTTAAAATAGATAGTATCAAGCGCGAGATTGAAGACAGCAAAGTGCTTGTCTCTTGGAATGGCAAAGCTATTAACGCAGATAATAAAGGGGAAAACTACCTCAACATTCCTGGTGAAAACAACTTTACCATTATAGAAACTAATGTGATTCAAAATCCTGAGCAATTTCTTAGCATTAACTTTTCAGATCCATTACAAAAGCAACAGAATTTTGCCGGTTTGGTAACACTTCAAAATGTAAAAAACCCAAAATACATCGTCGATGGTAATGTGTTAAAAGTGTATCCAGATACTAAATTGGTAGGAGACATCAGAGTTGATGTATTTACAGGAATCAAAAACACTGACGGCTTCAAACTCAAAAATCAGTTCACCCAAACCTTAACTTTTGAAGAATTAAAACCTCAGGTAAGATTAATAAGTAGTGGTTCTATTCTTCCGAATTCAAAAGACTTAAAGTTCAATTTTGAAGCCGTTAATTTGAGCAAAGTCGATGTACGCATCATCAAACTTTTTGAAGACAATGTACTTCAGTTTTTACAAGACAACAACCTCAATAGCGATAACAGTTATGCCATTAGAAATGTTGGCCGTCGCATTGCTAAAGAGACCATAACACTTATTCAAAATCCATCGCAAAACACAGGAAAATGGAAAGCCTACAGCGTCGATTTATCTAAATATTTACAAGCAGATGCTGGTGCTATTTACCGCGTTGAAATCGACTTTAAAAAAGATTATTCCTTATACGATTGTTCATCTAATGTTGAAACTTCAGACGTCGATGAGGACGATTATTATGATGATTATTACGACGACTATTATGAGGATGATGTTTATGCTTCCGAAGACCTTTCAGAAGAAGAACAAGAATTAAGAGAAGAGCGGTATTGGGACAACCTTACCTATAGTTATAAGAACAGAAATTACAACTATCGCGAAAGAAATAATCCGTGTACTGAATCCTATTTTAACTATGGCAATAAAGGCATTGCTGCCAACCTTATTGGCTCTAACCTTGGTGTTATTGCCAAGCAAGGCAACGACAATACCTACTTTTTTGCGGTGACCAATATTTTGGATACTAATCCAGAAAGTGGTACAAAAATCACATTATACAACTACCAACAACAGCCTTTAGCAGATGGTATTACCAATCAAGATGGTATTGTAGAGATTGACGCCAAAAAACATGCAGCCTTTGCTGTTGCTGAAAAAGGTAACAACGTAAGCTACGTAAAACTGTTTGATGGCAACTCGCTGTCGCTAAGTAAATTCGATGTATCTGGAAGCAGATTGCAACGTGGACTTAAAGGCTACATTTATGGCGAACGTGGTGTTTGGCGACCTGGCGACAGTCTGTTTTTAACCTTTATGCTAAATGACAAAGCGAACAAATTACCAAAACGTCATCCCTTAAAATTAGAAATCACGGATCCTGTTGGTAAGTTGGTCTATCGTAAAGTTTCGGTAGATAACATTAATAATTTCTACGATTTTAAAGTACCTACTTCATCAGATTACAAAACCGGAAATTACAATGCTAAAGTTTCGGTTGGTGGTGCCAGTTTTACCAAAAGTTTAAAGATTGAAACGGTAAAACCGAACCGTCTAAAAATTAAAATAGATTTTGAAAACAACGTATTGACCAACAACAAACCACTTCAAGGCGATTTGAATGTGGCCTGGCTTCACGGTGCACCTGCAAAAAACTTAAAAGCTGAAATTAAAGCAAAATTCACAACAAAATATACCAGCTTTGAGGGTTATAAGAATTATGAATTCAACGACCCAACACGCAATTTCAGTACAGAAGAAACCAATGTGTTTGAAGGCAATCTTGATGCTGAAGGCAATGCAAAAGTCAATAAAACTTTAAACATCGGGAAAAATGCTCCAGGAATGTTAAATGCACAATTTCTAGTCCGTGCTTTTGAAAATGGTGGCGATTTTTCACTCGATGCATTTACGATGCCTTATGCACCTTACGAAAGTTTTGTTGGTCTGCGTTCACCTGAAGGTAATCGTTATGGTTCTTTCTTTACAGATGAAAACCACACCTTTGATATTGCTACAGTTGATGCCAACGGGAAACCTGTTCAGCGTAAAAAACTAGAAGTAAAAATCTATAAAATTGAATGGCGTTGGTGGTGGAATTCCTCTTACGATAACCTATCGAGCTACGTGTCTAGCAATTACCATAGACCAATGCAACAGTACGAAATTGACACAGATGCTTCAGGTAAAGCAAGCTTCAAAATCAATATTCCTGAAAAAGACCGTGGACGCTACCTCATCAGAATTGTAGACCCAATAAGTGGTCACGCTACTGGTCGTACTGCGTATTTCTATAAAAATTGGTGGTCTAACACACCATCTGGCGACAAGGATGCGGCGAAAATGTTAGTCTTTTCAACAGAAAAGGACAATTATAATGTTGGTGAAACTGCAAAATTAACCTTTCCATCCGGAAGTGAAGGTAGAGCGTTAATCAGTATAGAAAATGGTACCAAAGTTTTAAAACACCAATGGGTAAAAACACAACCTGGCGAGACTACAGTTGATATTCCTGTAACGCCAGAAATGGCACCAAACGTATTCATCAATATTTTGTTGTTACAGCCTCACGCGATAACGTCTAACGATTTACCGATTCGTTTGTATGGTGTTATTCCTATGATGGTAGAAAATCCTGCTACCAAATTAGAACCACAAATTAAGATGCCAGATGTTATTAGACCTGAGCAATCTTACGAAATAAAAGTATCTGAAAAAAACAACAAACCAATGACCTATACCATTGCGGTTGTTGAAGAAGGCTTGCTTGATTTGACCCGATTTAAAACACCAAATGCTTGGGATAGTTTCTACGCTCGTGAAGCTTTGGGTGTGAAAACTTGGGATGTTTTTGATGATGTTATTGGCGCGTATTCTGGCAGTATAGACCAAGTGTTTGCTATTGGTGGTGATGGTTCTGCAGCCAAAGGCAAGAACAAAAAAGCCAATCGTTTTAAACCTGTAGTGACGTATTTAGGACCTTTCCTTTTAGATGCAGGACAAACACAAACCCACCAACTAAAAATGCCAAATTATATTGGTGCTGTGCGCACAATGGTTGTGGCAGGAAACAATAACAAAGAAGCTTACGGAAGTGCTGAAAAATCAGTTCAGGTTAAAAAGCCTTTGATGGTTTTGGCAACCTTACCACGTAAGTTGAGTCCTGGCGAAAAAGTAACACTTCCTGTTACTGTTTTTGCAATGGAAAACAAAGTGAAGAACGTCAACCTATCTTTAAAATTGAGTGATGGAATCACAGTTAAAGGGCAGCAAACACAATCACTTCAATTTGATCAACCAGATGAAAAAATGGTGTATTTTGAATTGGATGTTTCCAAAGCAAAAGGCATCAATACGATTGAAGTTATCGCATCAGGAAATGGTGAAAAGTCCAACTACAAAGTAGAGATTGATGTTGAAAACCCTAACCCAATGACCTCTCGTGTTATTGATAAGGAATTGGCTGCCAATGGCAACCAAACGATAGATTTTTCAACCTTTGGCGAACCAGGCACCAACTATGCAACGGTAGAATTTTCAACCTTGCCACCAATGGATTTTTCTAAGCGTATGGAATATCTCATTCGTTACCCTTACGGTTGTGTTGAGCAAACCACATCTAGTGTATTTCCGCAGTTGTACTTAACGGATATTTTTGACCTAACAGATAAAAAGAAAAAGGAAGTACAGCAAAATATTGAAAATGGTATTCGTCGTTTGGGCACCTTCCAAAATCCAGATGGTGGCTTAGGGTATTGGCGAGGCGAACGAAAGGCAAGTGACTGGGGAACGAGCTATGCAGGTCATTTTATGATTGAAGCCGAAAAGAAAGGGTTTGTTTTACCGTTGAGTTTTAAAAGCAACTGGATTGCCTATCAACGTCAAGCAGCTCGCAACTGGCGACCAAGCTACAGACATTACCATAGTGACTTAACGCAAGCCTACAGATTGTATACCTTAGCTCTAGCAGGAAGTCCGGATTTAGCGAGTATGAACCGATTACGTGAGTTTGATGACATTTCTAATGATGCTAAATGGCGATTGGCTGCGGCTTATGCTCTGGCCGGACAAAAAGAAGCGAGCCAAGCGATAGCGAAAACGGCCAATATCGATTTTCAGCCTATCAATTCTGATAATTACACGTATGGGTCGTTACACAGAAACAGAGCAATGGCTTTAGAAGCAATGTTGCTTACCAACGATTCTAAAAAAGTAGAATTGGCAAAAAGTATTGCCAAATCGCTATCTAGTGATAGATGGATGAGCACGCAAACCACAGCCTACAGCTTATTGGTAATGGGTAAACTTATTGTTGAAAATGGTGGAAAAGATTTAAAACTAAGCTATTCCATAAACGGAAAATCGGAAACTATCGATACTAAAAATGGTATTGCTCAACGTAACATTCCTGTGAAAGATGGTGCAAATCAAATTACAGTGAATAATAGCAGAGACAATGTAGTTTATGTTAGAATTTTAAACTCTGGAAAACTGAAATTAGGCGAAGAACTGCCTGTGCAACGTGGTTTTTCAATTTCAACAGTCTATAAAGATTTACAAGGCAACATAATTGATGTACGTAAATTACAACAAGGTCAAGATTTTGTGGCAACGGTAAGTATTTCTAACCTTACGAGTGATTATGTAAATGATGTGGCTTTGACACAGATTTTCCCTTCAGGTTGGGATATCGTCAACACACGTTTCACAGATTTTGGCGACACAACAGTAAGCCAAGCCAGATACACAGACATTAGAGACGACCGTGTGAACTTCTTCTTTGATATGGAAAGAAGCGGAACACGTGGTACAAAGACCTTTACAGTAATGCTCAACGCTTCGTATTTAGGCACCTACTATTTACCAGGTGCACAAGCCGAAGCGATGTACGATAATGACGATTATTTAGTACGCAACAAAGGGCAATGGGTTACTGTTGAGAAGTAACCCAACGAGAACTGTCATTGCGAGGAATGAGGAACGAATGACGTGGCAATCTCATCAAAATAAGAATTAATAACAAACAGATTGCCGCATCACGCCAAAAAAAGCGTGATTCGCAATGACAAAAACAAAGCTAAACTACTTGTCGTCCGGAAGACAAGAATCCAAAGAGAACAAACCGCTAAAATGTTCAATTTAAAACTTAGAAAAAATGAAAAATTTAAAAATGATTTTAGCGATTGGATTTGTATTCAACATCCTAGTAGTAACAGCGCAACAAAGCGCTTATGTATCGGCAGAAAGCGGATTGTCATTGAGAGATCAGCCTGATGTTAGCGGCAAAATGCTAACAAAATTAGCCTATGGCGAGGCCATTGGTGTGTTAGAAAAAACCAATAAACAATTGGTCGTTCTCGATGCTGGCGAAAAAGTAAGTGGTGAATGGGTTAAGGTAGAAACCAGAAATCATATTGGTTATGTGTTTGACGGGTATTTATCATCAGAAAAAATTGCCAAAACCATTCGTTTGAAATTAAAAGATTTAAACGTTGAAATTAAAAATTTAGCAACGAGTGATTACAAACGTTCGCACGATTTAAACAATAGTGAAACGGCAACCATCAATGTTGACGCAGACGCAACACCTGAAGGTAAAAACATTGTACTAGTAGATAGCGACTATAAGCACGTAAGCTTGTTTCAACGCTATGAAAACAGTTTCTCGTTTATGAGTGCAGATTCAAAATGTAACACTAACGAGTGGACACAATTTGACACCGAATGGAAGCCATTAAAGCAATTGAATTCTAATACTTATGAGACTTTGACATACACTGAAAAGGATTGGATTACATTTATTGAAACAGCAACAAAAGATTTAAAAGATGATGTAGTAGATAAGTGTGGCGAAGATTGGTTGAATTATGTAAAAACCATTGATAACGTTAAAGACTTTCCTGTGAGCGTGTCGACAAATCGCGTATTTATCAAAATGATTTTAACCGATTTTGAAGATAAGGTAACAGAAAAAATCATTGAGTTTGAAATGCCAAAAGGCTCTTGAAATGTAAATTTGTCAATTTGAGTGCAGTCTGAAAATCTTGAAATTATATGAGGTCTCGACTGCGCTCAACCTGACAAAAAATTAAACACTAATGAAGGACAAAATTCCCTACTACGCAGTCATATTCACATCAACCCAAACCGATGACACTGAAGGCTACTCGGAAATGGCAGAAAAAATGGAAACTTTAGCCAAACAACAAGAGGGTTTTATTGGAATTGAAAGTGCTCGCAACACTTCGACTGCACTTCGACAAGCTCAGTGTGACACGCTCAGTGCAGGTACTGGAATAACTGTAAGTTACTGGGAAAGTTTAGATGCCATAAAAAACTGGAAAGCCAATTCTGAACATTTATTAGCACAACAAAAAGGTCGTGAGCAATGGTACAATTTGTATAATGTTAGAATTTGTAAAGTGGAACGTGAATATGAATTTAAAACAGATTAACGCCTTATAGCAAAGTGCCCTTTAATTTCCCTACCATCTAAAACAATGCGATACCAATAATCTGAAGCTGGTAAATTGTTTCCATTATAGGTTCCATCCCAAAACACATTGGTGTTTATTGCACTATACAATAGTTTTCCATAGCGATCAAAAATATAGACTTCAGAAGACACAAAAAACTGTGCTACATTAAAAATAAAGAAGTCGTTATCACCATCTCCATTTGGTGTTATGAATTTCTGAATATAAAAATGAAAATGCTCTTGTGATATAACAAAATCACAGTCAGGAGACTTTACATAAATAGTATATAAACCACTTGGTTGGCTATTAAATGTATTACTGAATTGATAGTTTACACCATCAAGTGAGTATTGATACCCTTCACTGTTAACTAAATTTATAACGATTGAACTTCCATCTGAAACTATACTTTCTATTTCAGGATTTTCTATTTCGGTAGCTGTGAATGTTATAATCTCCGTGAAACAGCCATCTGTAACCTCAACCACATAGTTTCCTGCAACATTTATTGTGATAGACTCAGATAGCTCACCTGATTCCCATTGATATTGAGGGTTCGAAATAGAAGTTGTGGCGACAAGTTCAACTTCCTGTCCTTCACATAACAAAACAAATTCATCCCTCAACTCTAGGGGTTGGGTTCCTTGAATTTCCCACTCACAAGTATCTTCATTAAAGAATGTATTTTCCCAACATTCTAAATCCGTTGGTTCTGTTGGTTGTGAACCCGTGACTTCCCAACTACAAGTTGTATTATTGAACGTTGCAATCTCCCAACATTCTAAACCATTTGGCTCTTCTGGCTGCGAGCCTGTAACTTCCCATGAGCAAGTCGTGTTATTAAACAAAGCTGTTTCCCAACACTCTAAATTAGGCTCTACAGGTTGTGAGCCTGTAACTTCCCATGCACAAGTTGTGTTATTAAACGTTGCTGTTTCCCAACACTCCAAATCCGTGGGTTCTGCAGGTTGTGTTCCCGTAATGTCCCAAGTACAAGTTATATTATTAAACGTTGCTATTTCCCAACACTCTAGATTGGGTTGTACAGGCTGTGTGCCTGTAACTTCCCATGAGCACGTTGTATCATTAAATGTTGTTGTTTCCCAACATTCCAAACCTGTAGGTTCTACTGGCTGTGTGCCTGTAACTTCCCATGCACAAGTTGTATTATTGAAAGAGGCGATTTCCCAGCATTCTAAATCAGGTTGAACGGGTTGCGAGCCTGTAATCTCCCATGAGCATGTTGTATTGTTAAAAGTTATTGTTTCCCAACATTCCAAACCTGTAGGTTCTACTGGCTGTGTGCCTGTAACTTCCCAAGCACAAGTACTATTATTAAACGTTGCTGTTTCCCAACATTCTAAATCGGTTGGCTCTTCTGGCTGCGAGCCTGTAATATTCCAATCACATAATGCATCATCAAATGTTGCTATTTCCCAACATTCAGTAGTTGGAGGTGGTGGAGCTTGGTTTACAATAATTTCATAAACATCCGATAATGTTATACAATCAGAATTACTAAGGTTTGCTTGGAACTCAGCAACTTTAGCTCTGTAGTAAGTGGTATTTGTGATTCCTGCAACGGTAATTGATGCATTGTTTTCGCCAACAACATCCACCCAAGTATTACCATCTGCACTAACTTGCCATTGATAAAAGTGAGAACTAAAAACCGTATTGTCTGGCAGAGCGGTTATTGTGCCTGAATAGGGTGTTTGAGAACTACAAATTGTTATGTTGTCATTACTATTAACATCTTCAACTTCAATTAAATCACCACAACTTTTAAATACAATATCATCTATTGCTAAATCATTACCACAACCACCAGCACCATTATTAATCATTTTTAATATTACTGAGGTTTGACCTGCTAATGTTTGAAAAACCAAACCATACTGTTCCCAGGTTGGTGAGGGTGTACTAAAAATATTCCCAGTATCTCCACTTGCTAATAAGTTAGTATCAGTAATATCCCAAATTTCAAACTTTACATTAACAGGAATACCATTTCCACCACAGCCCGAACTTGGTAAAATATTTATAAGCCATGATGAGAACTCATAAGTTGTATTTTCACACAAACCATTTATTGATGTAGTATAAAATTCGCCAGTAGTAAAACTTGCATTAACGATTAATGCTTTGCCATTAGTATCATCAGGTGTATGATCATTTGGCAGATTCCAACCATAAGCAAATGTATTGCTACCCAATGTATATTCTCCATCTTGAGGGCCATTAAATCCAACAAATGTATAGGTAGTCGTTCCAGCAGGTAGTGGTGGTCCGTAGTCCGTACCAGTACCAAAATCCTCTACAAAAATAGGATCACCAGAATTGCCTTGGCAGAAGCCTAATTGAGCAATTGCACTCCATGAAAATAGAGAAATACAGAAAAAAAATAGAAGTTTGAAGTCTAATCGAGATTTTTGCACGTTTAAATATATAGATATGTTTACGTTTTTATAGCGTATTTTCGATAAAAAGGATATAAAACAGCTTCTGTATAGTTTATGTATAGGTTAATTGAGTATTTAAAACGAAATAAGATAAAATCCATTGCGATTTTCGTTTTATTAATAGTTTATTATTTCAGTTTGCCTAGAGAATTATTTAAGGATCCAACAGCTACCGTAATTACAAGCAATAACAATGAATTGTTAGGAGCTAAAATTGCAGACGATGGTCAATGGCGATTTCCTAAAACCGATAGTGTTCCTGTAAAATTTAAAACCTGTCTTCTTCTTTTTGAAGACGAATATTTCTACAAACATCCTGGTTTTAACCCGATTTCAATATTTAAAGCATTAAAGGAAAATTTAAGTTCTGGTTCGGTAAAACGAGGCGGAAGTACACTCACGCAACAAGTCATTCGCTTATCTCGAAAAGGGCAACGCAGAACCTATCTCGAAAAACTGAAAGAAATTATTCTAGCAACACGATTAGAATTCAGACATTCTAAAGACGACATATTAAAACTGTATGCGAGTCACGCACCGTTTGGTGGGAACGTGGTTGGCATAGATGCAGCAGCTTGGCGATATTTTAACAGAGAAGCCTCTAATTTATCTTGGGCTGAAAGCGCAACCCTTGCAGTTTTACCAAATGCACCAAGTCTTATTTATCCAGGAAAAAATCAACAACGACTACTCTATAAACGCAATCGTTTATTAAAAAAATTGTTAGATAATGGCACTATAGACGAACTTACTTACGAGTTGTCCATCGCTGAGACTCTGCCGCAAAAACCGTATCCTTTACCACAAATTGCGCCACATTTATTGCAGAAAGTGGCGCAAAACAAAAAAGGCAAACGTTTAAAAACCACCCTTGATATTGCCCTACAAACGCAAGCTAATCATATTGTAAAACAACATTACAATAGTTTCAAACAAAATGAAATTTATAACATTTCAGTATTGGTTTTAGAAGTTAAAACCAGAAAAGTCTTGACTTATATTGGTAATTCGCCAACAGACAATGCACATCAAAAAAGTGTGGATATTATTGACAAACCCAGAAGCACAGGCAGTATTTTAAAACCGTTTTTATATGCTGCTATGCTCGATGCTGGCGATTTGCTACCTAATACTTTGGTCACTGATGTACCAACACAATTTGGCAGTTATCAACCTGAAAACTACGACAAGTCTTATGATGGAGCAGTACACGCAAACGAAGCTCTTTCACGCTCATTGAATGTACCTGCTGTGCGAATGCTCCAGGATTTTGGTTTAGACCGTTTTTATCATTATTTGAAGCAATTAAAGTTGAAGGATTTAAGATACAACGCCAATCATTACGGCTTGTCTTTAGTGCTTGGTGGTGCTGAAAGTAATCTTTGGGATTTGTGCAAAAGTTATGCGGCAATGGCTTCAACCCTAAATCATTTTAATGATAATTCCAGCCAATATTTTAGAAATGAATTTGTAGAACCTGTATATAGTTTTAAATCTGAAGTCGAATTTGGAAAACCGGTTTCTGAAAAGTATGTTTTTGATGCTGCGTCCATCTATCTCACTTTTGAAAGTATGAAACAAGTGAACAGGCCAGAAAGTGATGAAAGCTGGGAGTTTTACGATTCGTCTCAAGACATAGCTTGGAAAACAGGTACCAGCTTTGGGTTTAGAGATGCTTGGGCAATTGGCACTACCAAAGATTATGTGGTTGGTGTTTGGGTTGGTAACGCTGATGGCGAAGGACGTCCAGGTTTGGTTGGTGTGCAAACGGCTGCGCCAATTTTATTTGATGTGTTTGATATTCTTCCAAAAAGTGAATGGTTTGCTAAGCCTTATGACGAAATGATTGAGGTTAGTATTTGCAAGAAAAGTGGTTTCCGAGCTTCAACTATTTGTGATGATGTAGAGTCTAGATTTATTCAAAATTCTGGACAAAAAACAGCACCTTGTCCGTTTCATAAATTGGTACATTTGGATGCTTCTGAACAGTTTCAGGTAAACTCTTCTTGTGAAAATGTTTCAAACTTAAAAACAACGTCTTGGTTTGTTCTGCCACCACTTCAGGAATATTATTTCAAAACTAAAAATCCGTTTTATAAACCTTTGCCACCTTTTAGAAAAGATTGTATGGAAACTTCAGCGATTCATATGGAATTTATTTATCCTAATCAGCAAAATACCATTTTCTTACCCAAAGATTTCGATGGAAGCACTAACAATCTAATCCTTAAGGTAGCACACTCAAAACCAGAGCTTACCTTGTATTGGTATGTTGATGAAGCTTTTGTAGGCCAAACTAAAGATATTCACGATATGGCCATTTTACCTCAGCAAGGTGAGCACATAATAACTGTAGTTGATGATTTGGGTAATGAAATAAAGCATAAGATTACTGTAGCAAATTAAAATGGTTTCTAATTAACAAATCCTTATTTTTGCATCAAAACATATAAGATGGAAACACTACAATTTATACATTCTGGTTGGGCATACATTGTTTTGCTGGTCTTAGTCATTGCAACGTTTAATGCTTTAGTTAAGTTTTTTAGCGGTAAAGAATATAGTCCTTTAGACTTTAGATTTTCGTTGTTTGCTTTAATCACAATGCATATTCAACTCTTAATTGGTATTATTTTATTTTTTACCAAAGATTACTTTTCAACCATAAAAGAAGTTGGTGGAATGGGTGAAGTGATGAAAAATTCGGCATTAAGAAATTTAATTGTAGAGCATCCTTTAACAATGATTATTGCTGTAGCATTAGTAACTATTGGCTACTCAAAACATAAAAAGAAACTAGTTTCTAAACCTAAGTTTAAGCTTCTGGCTATTTTTTACACACTAGCTTTAGTGTTAGTACTAGCTAAGATTCCTTGGAACTTATGGTTTAATTAATAAAAAAGGCGCAAATTAAAATTTGCGCCTTTTTTATTTTTATATAATGAATTAACCTTTGTTGGTTTCTTCTTCAGTATCTTCTTTAACTTCCTTAATAAGGTAAACATATACAGGGAAGTGATCGCTAAATCCATTTGTAAAACCACCATCTGCAAAACTTCTTAAGGGATAGCCTTTGTATCGTCCTCTCTTGTTAAACATATATGATGGATTGTAGATAC
This sequence comes from Winogradskyella sp. HB-48, assembly GCF_049942685.1. GTDB lineage: Bacteria > Bacteroidota > Bacteroidia > Flavobacteriales > Flavobacteriaceae > Winogradskyella. Next base: position 1,335,775 of record NZ_CP187934.1, on the reverse strand, counting down.
CTGCTTTCCAAAATCTAAATGATGAGTAATCATCATCAAGCAGAGGCTTTGTCATCATAATTTGATCAAATAAGCTTAAGGCATCTCTATAGGCTGTTGTTCCCCAACCTTTTTCTGTAAACATCTTTTCATAAGGATTATAAATGCCTTTAAAAGGAACTTCGTCTTTTTCTTTTTTGGCTTTTAAAACTTCCTTCACACTGTCGTTGGTTGGATCGTCATTCAAATCTCCCATTGTAAAAATTTTAGCATAAGGATCTATAGACTGTAGGGAGTCGATAATTCGCTTGTTTAATTTTGCAGCACCCACACGCTTAGATCTACTTCGCGCTTCACCACCACTACGAGATGGCCAATGATTAACTATAATATGTATTAAATCACCATCTAATTTACCACTAACCAACAATTGGTCTCTAGTATAAACACGCTCTCTAGTGACGTCATCATATATCAACAATTCATGAGAACTAGACTCAATTGGCTTAAACAATGCTTTTTGATAGAGTAAAGCTACATCAATACTTCTAGCATCTGGTCCATCATAGTGAATTATCCCATAATCTTTACCCAATAATAATGGGTCATTTACCAAATCTTCAAGAACATCTCTATTTTCTATCTCGCAAACACCAATAACTGCAGGTGAATTATTGGCCTTGTCAGTACCAATATTTGCGATAACCCTAGCCATGTTTTTTACTTTTTGCTTATAAACTTCTGAACGGTTAGCTTTCATTTCCATAATTGGACTAGCCTCATCATACTTCATCGGGTCATTGATTGTGTCAAATAGATTTTCTAAATTATAAAACGCTACTGTGTGGATTTTAAAACGTTTTTCTTCTTGTGCTTGAGTGTTAAAAACTACAACCATAACAAGAAGAGTTAGAATAAATTTTAATACTTTCATAATTGAGATATTATCTAATTGTTATATCCTATGCAAATTGCTTGCCAAAAGTATGTAATTATTATAAATAACGTACATTTGCACGCCTTAAATAACTATTATTTAATCTACTATACAATCAATTCAAAATTAGGTATGAAAAAAAGTTTTTTATTCTTTCTGTTCTCAATTGCTTTTTCTTTAGCAAGTTTTGCTCAGCAAACTGTAGTTAAAGGAAGTGTTTTAGACGGAACTACAGGAGAACCAATTCCTGATGTAACTATTACTATTGAAGAAACTGGACAGACCTTGAAAACCGATGCTAAAGGTGAGTTTAGTTTTACTCAGAACGTTCCTTTGGGAGAGCAAGTTCTGAAAATTGAAAAAGTAGGATACGTTACCAAACGTTACCCAATCATTGTTAATGAAGGACAGACCGTAGATATTAGCGGAATGACCCTAGACTTTGATACAAGTGACAAAAAAGATCTCTTTATTATTTCAATTTCAGATGATAATTTAAATAGTGAAGACGACGGTTTAACAGATAACATTTCTGGTCTCTTGCAAGCTTCTAGAGATGTATTTCTTAGTGCTGCGGCATTCGATTTTAGTGCTACATTCTTTAGACCACGAGGTTTGGATAATGCTAATGGTAAAGTACTTATCAATGGTGTAGAAATGAACAAACAGTTTAATGGAAGGCCTCAATGGGCAAATTGGGGAGGTTTAAATGATGTGCAGCGTAACCAAGAATTCTCTATGGGAATGTCTGCTAACGATTACAATTTTGGTGATTTAGCAGGTACTAACAATATAATAATGCGCGCCTCCAAGTATAGAAGAGGTGGACGTATTTCTTATGCCTCTGCAAACAGAAGCTATACTGGTAGAGTTATGGCTAGTTATAGCTCTGGACTATTAGAGGGTGGTTGGTCTTATTCTGTTTTAGGCTCTAGACGTTTTGGTGAGGAGGGTTACATTGATGGTACCCTATATGACGCCAATTCATTCTTTGTAGCTGTTGAAAAACAATTAAATGAGAAACACAGTCTTAACTTTACAGGTATTTATGCCCAAAACCGTCGTGGCCGTTCTACAGCAATCACTCAAGAAGTGTATGAATTAAAAGGAAGACGATACAATCCTTTCTGGGGAATACAAGATGGTGAGCAACGTAATTCTAGAATGCGTGAGATAGATGAGCCTATTTTAATGCTTAATCATTATTGGGACATTTCGTCTAAAGTAAAGTTAAACACTAATGTTGCCTATCAGTTTGGTGAGACGGCCAATACAAGAATTGATAATGGTGGTACAAGATTGGTCACAATCAACGGTGAAAATGCCTATCTAGGTGGAGCCAGAAACCCAGACCCAACATATTATCAAAACCTACCAAGCTTCTTTTTACAGGATGCTAATCCAACAGCTTATGATTATCAACAAGCATATTTAGCCGAACAAGCTTTTATTAATGATGGACAATGGAACTGGAATGCACTTTATGAAGGAAATGCTACACTTAGAGCTCAAGGAGGAAACTCTTTATATGCTGTACAAGCCGATGTTGTAAAAGACCAGCAATTAACATTCAACTCTATATTAGATGCTGAATTAGCAGATAACATTAGATTAAATGCTGCTATCAATTATAGATCTTTAAAAAGTGAAAACTTTGCTAGATTAGAAGATTTATTAGGCGGCACCGGTTATTTAGATGTGGATTTCTTTGCAGAAGAAGACGATAATTCTACAATTAGTGATGAAGTTGCAGCCAACCTAGCGCAAAGTGATGTTAGAAATCCTAATAGAATTGTTGGTGAAGGAGATCGCTATAAGTACAACTACGATATAAACGCAGATGTTATCAGTGGTTTTGCACAAGCTCAATTTAAATACAATAAAGTAGATTTCTATGTTGGTGCCAACTTATCACAAACCACATACCAGAGAACTGGTCTTTATGAAAATGGATTCTTTCAAGGCGGTGGTAATGAAGGCTCTTTTGGAGATAGTGATAAATTAGATTTTTCTAATTACGGCATCAAAGGTGGTTTTACTTATAAGGTTACAGGTAAGCATCTTATAGATGTTAATGCTAGCTACTTTACAAAAGCTCCAGCCATAAGAAACGTTTTCAGTAACGCTAGACAATCTAACGCAACTGTTATTGGTTTAGAAAGTGAAAAAATTCAATCAATTGATGCTAGTTATATTTTTAGATCACCAATAGTTAAAGCTAGACTTACTGGGTTTTATTCAGGCTTTCAAGATGGGTCTGATATCGGATTCTATTTTACAGAAGACTTAGCTGGTTTAGGTGTCGATACTGGTGATGCGTTTGTACAAGAAATACTTACAAATATAGAACGCAGACATGTTGGAGTTGAATTTGGTATCGAAGCACAAGTTACACCAACGATCAAATTAAAAGGTGCGGCTTCAGTCGGCCAATATACGTTTCAAAATAACCCGAATTTATATTTAACTAGTGTAGATTTCTTGAACAGAAGTGACATAGACCCTCAGATTACTTTTGGTGATGGTACTACAAACTTAGATGGTTATCACGTTGCTGGAGGTCCAGAACGCGCTTTCCAAATTGGATTTGAATACAGAGATCCCGATTTCTGGAATATTGGTATTACCAGTAACTTTTTCTCAAATGCATACGTAGATGTAAGTAATTTGGCAAGGTCAGCAAACTTTACATCAGACTACGATGGCAATACGTTTAACGACTATGATGAAGCTGTTGCTAGAAACTTGTTAAAACAAGAACAATTTGACGATTACATGCTGGTTAATATCATTGGAGGTAAATCTTGGAAAATTGATGACTATTTTGTCGGTTTCTTTGCCACTATAAATAACGTATTCAATGAAGAATATGTAACAGGAGGTTTTGAACAATCACGTTTAGCAAACTTCCGTCGTATGCAAGAAGACCAATCTAGAGATAATGGTCCCATTTTTGGCCCAAGATACTTCTTTGGTAATGGTACAACGTATTATCTAAACGTATACGTAAGATTTTAAAAAAAGCTATGTCAGAACAAAATAAAATACACAAAATGAAAACTTTAAAAATTAACAAATTAATATTATTACTAATTGGATTAGTAGTATTTAATAGCTGTGTTGAAGATGATGACTTTGACACACCAAACACTTCAATTGTAGAGCCGAATATCCCTGAGACTTCTAAAGTTCAAATCAGTGCACTTGCAGGTGAGTTGTCTCAAGAGCAAGGCAACACCTCATTAGATTATAATGACGAAGACACCACTTACTCTTATACATTTAATGAGAATGATTTATTCATGGAAGGCTATGTTGTATCTTCTGACGAAGGCGGTAATTTCTTTGAAGAAATCATAATCCAAGATAATTTTGAAAATCCAACTATTGGCATCAAATTATTAATCGATGTAAATCCACTTTTTGTTAGGTATGAGCCTGGCAGAAAGGTGTATGTTAAGCTAAACGGCTTATCCGTAGGAATCACCAATGGCGTATTAACACTTGGTACACTAAACGGTAATGAGGTTGATAAAATACCTTCAGCTTCAGAAAGTGATATCATATTAAGATCATCTACTATAGAGACCTTGGTTCCAATGCCAATGGATTTCTCTCAATTCACAAATGATAAAACTAATCTTTATGTTCAATTACAAGATGTACAGTTTAACAGAAATATTGTTGGTGATAATGCGCAGACCTATGCTTCTGAACAATCAGACGAATTTGATGGTGAGCGTCTTTTAGAAAGTTGTTCTGCTGGAACTTCTGTGATTTTTAGCACTAGTACATTTGCTGATTTTAAAGGGTTAACTTTACCTGCTGGTAGAGGAAGTATGAATGCTATTTTAACAAAGAACTTCTTTGGTGATGCCTTTAATATTGTTGTTAATTCACCTGAAGATGTAAGTCTAGATAGTGCTGAACGTTGTGACCCAGATTTCTTAGAGTGTACAGGCCCTTCTGGTGGTGGAAGTGCTATCTTCTCTGAAAATTTTGAAGGATTTGCTGGTTATGCTGCAGAAGGATGGACAAATGTGAATGTTAGTGGTGGAAGTACTACTTGGATAACTGGAAGTTTTAGTGGTTCTACTTACGCACAAATCTCTGGTTTTAACAGCGGTGCTGATGAAATTGATGTATGGTTAGTAACACCTGGCATTAATATGGACAATACAGATGGAGAGGAAATTAGTTTTGATATTCAGACTAATTTTGATAATGGAGAAATATTATCTGTATTGGTTTCTACAGACTTTACTGGTGACCCTCTAACAGCTACATGGGAAATTTTAGATGCTAATATCCCATCAGGTCCTGCTAGTGGATTTGGCACTTTTACAGGTGTTGGACCAATCAATGTGTCTTGTGTAGATGGTACGGCTTATTTTGCTTTCCTATACGAAGGTTCTGATCCAAGTGCAACAACTAGATACCATGTAGATAACATTGTTGTAACAGGTAACTAAAAAAATATTTTACACATTATAAACCACGCCATATTTTACGGCGTGGTTTTTTTATAAATACTTTTTTATGTTAGACAACTTCTATATCTCTGTTTTTAACTATTACAAGAAACGTTTTGGTAAACGTACCAATAAAGTTGCATTAGTCTATATTAACTTACTAGAGATTTCGATTTACCTAGCTTTAGCAACATTCTTTTGGGCTTTTTCAAACCAAATGAACATAGTTACAATGGCAATGTCTAAGTTTTGGATAATATTAAGTTTGGTTTCTATTTTTATAATTTTCAAAAACTGGATGCGATACAATGGTAAGAAAAGAAACATTATTAAAGCAAAGCTAAAAGCTAAGTATTCTATCTATTTACTTTGGCTTTTGCCATTAGGTTGTTTAATTTTAGTTTTCATACTTCTTCAAGTATCATAAATAAAAAAAGCCACCTTAAACAGATGGCTTTTTTGTTTTCTAAAATTGAAAATAAGAAACTTTCTATTCCGTTTTATTTTCTTCTTTATTACAACATGGCATTTTACAGTCTGTTTTACAAGCTTTTTTTTCTGCTTCTGTTTTGTTAGCACAACATGCTTTATTGCAGTCTTCTTTACATTTTTTTACTTCACCATCAAAACTATCTACAACTTTCATGTCTTTTACCTTGTAGACATCGCCTACTTTAGCAACAGCCTCTTCTAAAGATTTTGGTGTTACTTTAGCCTCATCATACTCAACCATAGCCAAACGTTTGTCAAAGTCTACTTTTGCAGATTTAACACCCTCCATTTTAGCCATTTTCTTCTCAATAGTTTTTGCACAACCAACAGCGCAAGTCATGCCCTCTATTCCGAACTCTACTTTAGCATAAGTAGCATTAGGATCTAAGTTTTTAGCAACATCTTTACTGCTCACTTCAACATCTACAGTTTTTACTTCTGGCTCAGCCTTATCTTTACAAGACGTTAAAGCTAGGAGTAAGGCAGAAGCAACAATTACATTTTTAAATATCTTCATAATTATTAACTCTTAAATTTTGCCTAAATCTACTAAATATTGATGTTTCTTGCGAAAGAATTAACGATTTTTGTGACGCTTTAGGAAACATTTGTATGAAAAACCCTAACATAAAATGGATTTACCTTATCATCCTTTCCGTTATTTGGGGAAGTTCTTTTATTCTCATTAAAAAATCACTTTTAGGATTATCGCCTTACCAACTAGGTGCTATAAGAACTATATTTACTGGTATAATTCTATTATCTGTTGGGTTTTATCACCTAAAAGATATTCCTAAATCGAAATGGAAGTGGCTATTAATATCAGGATTTCTTGGTTCTTTTTTTCCTGCCTTTTTATTTGCTATAGCTGAAACAGAAATTGATAGTGCTGTAGCTTCAATATTAAATTCTCTAGTACCATTAAACACCATAATAATGGGCTTCACTATTTTTAAAATAGCATCTACTAGGCGGCAAATTCTAGGTATAATCGTTGGGTTTATTGGAACAGCAATTTTGATTTTAAAAGGCTCTGGACTCAACCCAAACCAGAATTACTTATATGCAGGCTTTGTTATTACCTCTACATTAATGTATGCTGCAAATGTTAACATTATAAAGCGTTACTTGCAAGATGTAAAGCCCTTAGCTATTGCTGCCGGAAATTATATTTTTATTATAATACCTGCTTTAATTATATTACTATTTTCTGGCTTTTTTACTTCAGAACGATTAAATCATCCTAATTTGCTTCAATCATTAGGCTTTGTTGCTATACTTTCCGTTTTTGGTACTGCCATAGCTAAAGTAGTATTCAACAAACTTATACAGATTTCTACACCAGTTTTTGCTTCTTCTGTGACTTATATTATGCCTATAATCGCTTTAGTTTGGGGAGTTTTAGATGGTGAGTCTTTTAGCATAATGCAAGGTTTAGCAGCCGTCCTGATATTAATAGGCGTCTATTTATCGCACAAACGTAAAGTATAAAAAAACCGAAGCTTTCACTTCGGTTTTCTTTTATTTATAATGTGATGATTTTAGTTGAAATCTTCAGCAGTTACACCTTCGTTTATTTTTACTTCTGTAGTTTCAAAAGTAAAAGCTTGTGGGCCTGCAGTGACTTTCATGGTATAAGGCATCATTACTCCGTTTACCTCTTTATAATTAGAATAATCCGTTACGGTTGTGATTGATTGACCTTGAGTTTCATTGGTCTCCTCTGTTCTCAATAAGTATCCTGTCTCAACATCATAATATCTATGAGAGGATTTATCGTCTTTGGTTACTTTTATCTTATAAACATCTGTACCATCTATAGTTGTTTTGCTAACTAATTCTAAATTTGAAGATTCCATAAACAACTCCTCAAATAATCCTTTATTTGATTTTCTAGAGGATACATCTTTTTCGTCCATAGGTATTCTTTGTCCTTGCTGAACCATATACCCATTTTCTCCATCAAAATTTTGTTTCATTAGCGTTCCCATGCCTTCAGCTATAACTTCCATAGAAAACTTGTTTGGGGACATCTGCTTAATTATAGCCTTAGGCTTAAATGGTGCACCTGGAATAGTCATTTCTGATGTGGTATGAGTTGTATTTACAGCTCTAAGAGCATCTTCACCACCAACGGCTTTTACATAATTCTTAATAACTGTTTCTGCTGTTAGGCCTTCTGGTAATGGTTTAGAAAAAACTGGCTTTTCGGTAGCATTAGCGTAAGCGTCATAATATTTAATAGGAATTCCTGTTTTTTCAAGGTTTTCTAAAACTTCGCTTCCTTTACCAACAACAACGATACGTGCGTTTTCTGGTCTAAAGTGTTTGTTAGCCACTCGCATTACGTCTTCTTTTGTAACGGCATTAATTTTCGCTAAATACGTTGAATAAAAATCTTCAGGTAAGTTATTTAACTTAATGTTTAAAGCATAATCAGCGATAGTTCTTGGGCTTTCTAAATCTAAAATGAAATCACCTACATATTTAGCTTTAGCATTCTCTAAATCTTTTGTATCAACTGGCTCAGTTTTAATTCTATTGATTTCTTTAAGTGTCTCAACAACAGCACTGTCTGTAACCATATTTCTTACGGCCGCACCTGCTGTAAAACGGGAAGCATTCCAACGACTAGGGCTAATGCTAGTACGTGCGCCATAAGTATAACCGTGTTCCTCTCTAAGATTCATATTTAAATAACTACCAAAGCCACCACCTAAGATTTTGTTGGCAATCAATACGGCGTGGTAATCGTCATCATTCATCTTAAAATCTACATTGTTGGTCAATGAGATATTAGACTGAACAGCATTTGGCATATCAACAAAATTAATTTGTGTGTACTGAGCGTTTGCTGCTGGCTCTGGAATTGTAATATCTACTCCCGCTGATTTTTCCCACTTACCAAAATGCTCTTTTACTTTACGCTTAATATCACCTATCTCAACATCACCTACAATCACTAAGTAAGCATTATTAGGGTTGAAGTATTTTTCATAGAATGCTAAAACATCGCCAAATTCAATATTATTGACGGTTTCTTCAGTTACAAACTCACCTCGCGGATGATTTTTACCATAAGACAATGCAGAACCTACTCTACCTGCAACAGCATCTACACTTTTTTCTTGGGATTTTAAATTCTCAATAAGCTTTTCTTTTTCTTTTTCAAACTCTTCCTTGGTTAACAACGGATTTATAGCTGCATCTGCCATTAATTCTATTATTCTATCAGAATATTTTGAAAGTGAGCTTGCAAACGCACTTTGAGATCCAAATCCTAAATTGGCTCCTAAGAAATCTATTTCATCATTAAATTCATCCTTAGGAATGTTAGTTGTTCCGTTTCCTAACATAGCACCCAGAATACTAGAAACACCTGCTTTATCTCCTTCGGAAATTGGCTTATTGTCTATTCTTAAAGTAATTGAAAGTCTTGGTAATTTGTGGTTCTCAACAACTAAAACCTCAATTCCATTATTTAACTTAAACTCACCTGGTTTTTCAAGTGTAATTTTAGGTGCAGGTCCTGGTTTTGGTTGTTTAGATCTGTCTATTTGTGCATTTACTACACCTACTGTCATTAAAAACAATGCAATAAATGCTGATATTTTAGTTTTCATCTTAATTTTCATTTTGTTTTTATTGATCATCTTTCTTTGGTAAATACTCTAATATTAAACGTTGATTAGGGTTTAAATACTTTTTGGCAACGTCTCTCATTTCTTCTCTAGTGATAGAGCGATAGATGTCTATCTCATTGTTTATTAAATTCACATTATCATATAACATGTAATATCTTGCTAGAGAATTAGCTATACCTTCAATACTAGAATTTGAATTTACAAATTGATTCTCAAACTGATTTTGAAGCTTTTGATAATCGCGTTCAGAAATTAATTCTTCCTGAATTTTTACAATTTCTTCATCCATTTCAGTAATTAAGGTATCTAAAGACACATCGCCTAATGGCAAACCAAATAGCGCATAAATACCATAATCTTCTTGACTAATATTTACCGCTGCAACTTGTAAAGCCTGCTTTTGCTCATCTACCATTTTCTTATACAATACAGAACTCTTTCCTCCGCTTAAGTATTGGGAAATCATATCTAATACATAAGCATCTCTATCTTTAAAAGATGGTGTTCTATAAGCTGCTATAACTGCAGGAATTTGAATGTTTGGATCATAAGCCTTATCTCTCATAGACTCAGTAATTGGCTCTTCTCTAGGTAAATCTCTAACAATATCCTCCCCTTTTGGAATTGGACCAAAGTAATCTTGAATCATTTTTTTAACCTGAGGCTTGTCAATATCACCAGCAACAACTAATACAGCGTTATTTGGCACATAGAATTTTTTATTAAATGCCTGAAATTCCTCTAAAGTAGCAGCATCTAAATGCTCCATTTCACCAATAGTTGTTCCTTTGTAAGGGTGTACCTTAAACATACGTTTTTTGATTTCGGCCAAGATGTTGCCATAAGGCTGGTTATCTACACGAAGGCGCTTTTCTTCTTTAACAACCTCATTTTGTGTATCTACACCTATTTGGTTAATTACAGGATGTAATAGTCTTTCGGATTCCATCCATAAACCTAACTCTACACTATTAGAAGGGAATACTTCGTAATAATACGTTCTGTCGTCAGTAGTATTTGCATTATTGCTTCCTCCGTTAGATGTAACAATATTAAACCATTCGCCTCGAGGAATGTTTTCAGTTCCTTCAAATAGTAAATGCTCAAAAAAGTGAGCGAATCCAGTACGTTCTGGGTTTTCGTCTTTTGCACCTACATGGTACATTACTGATACAGTGACTACAGGAGCAGAGTTATCTTGATGCAATATAACGTGCATTCCATTGTCTAAATCGTACTCCTCAAATTCTACTTGTTGCGCATTGGCAAAAGAACCAATAAACAACAAGAGTGCTAGAGTAAATAAGCTTTTTCTCATTATTAATAAGTGTTTAAATTTTAAATTGTTTTAGTGTTTGTCTTCACAAAATGTGCATTGTTACACAAAGCCACACAAAAATAAGGAATCATTACGCTTTTTTAACATAATAAAATGTGAAAACTAAATTTATGAAGTATTAAGATTTACAATCATAAATACATTTGAATTGAAAAGTATTCGAAAAGCCTTAAAACGTTTGTAGATTAGGAATTTAGGAGTATATTTGCATCCGCTTTCTGAGAAAAGCATATTTTTTAATAAACAAATTAATAAAAACGTTACGCTATGTACGCAATTGTAGAGATAGCAGGGCAGCAATTTAAAGTTGCAAAAGACCAAAAAGTTTTTGTTAACCGTTTATCTACTGAAGAAGGTAAAAAAGTTGATTTTGACAACGTACTTCTAATAGGTGATGGTAACAATGTTACTTTAGGCGCCCCAGCTATAGACGGAGCACAAGTAAGTGCAAAAGTCTTAAAGCACCTTAAAGGTGACAAAGTAATCGTTTTCAAAAAGAAAAGACGTAAAGGTTACCGTGTTAAGAATGGACACAGACAAGCCTTAACAGAAATCTTAATTGAAGGTATTACTACTTCTGGAGCTAAGAAAGCTGCTCCTAAGAAAGAAACTAAAAAAGCAGAACCAAAAGTTGAAAAGGCAGCTCCAAAAGTAGCCTCTAAAAAAGCAACTGGTAAAGCTGATGATTTAAAGAAAATTGAAGGTGTTGGACCAAAAATCGCTACTACTTTAGCTGAGGCTGGCTTAACAACTTTTGCGGATATAGCAAAGTCTACACCTGAAGCAATTTCTGAAATCATTGCAGATGTTCGTGGTAATCATGTTACAGACACTTGGCCTGCACAAGCTAAATTAGCTGCTGAAGGTAAGTGGGACGAGCTTAAAAAATGGCAAGACGAATTAAATGGTGGTAAAGCGTAACTGCTAAATCACTTAAGTTTAACAATATAAAACCTTAAGACAATGGCTCATAAAAAAGGAGTTGGTAGTTCTAAAAACGGTAGAGAATCAGAATCGAAACGATTAGGTGTTAAGATTTTTGGTGGTCAAGCTGCTGTTGCTGGGAACATTATCGTAAGACAAAGAGGTAATACACATCACCCAGGTGAAAACGTATACCAAGGAAAAGACCACACTTTACATGCTAAAGTTGATGGTATCGTGCAATTTACTAAGAAAAAAGACAATAAGTCTTATGTTTCTATAGCCCCTTTTGAGGCTTAAGAAACATTTTCTTTATAAAATTTAAAGCGGTTAGATTTTTTCTAACCGCTTTTTTTATTGGTAACATTTTCATCATACAAACTATAGATTTAAATAACATGTATCGATTTACTTTACAAGTTTAAATTGTAGTTTACTTTGCTTCTCATTAAGTGTATAAGAATTCTTTTTCTCTTTGCATTTGTTTATTCACTAAATGCCCAAGAAATAAACATAGCCAAAGAAAGAGAACTCTTTTCTCTTAAAGCTGAATTAAAAAATGCTATTACAGAAAATGACTCTTCCAATATTGGTTTAGCTAATATTAAACTTGCAGATTTTTTTAATGGTACTTCCCTATTTAAGGAAGCCACTCACTATTATCAAGTGTATTTAGAGCTTCACCTTCCAAAGGATTCTAGTTTTGTAAAAGTACAGAATCAACTAGCTATAATCAATTTAGAGCTCAAACAATATAGTTTAGCAGAAAAACATGCTTCAATAGCGCTAAGCAGTTCAAAAAATATAAATTACAAAAAAGGTGAGGCTACCTCTAATGCTCTATTAGGAAGTGTATTCGAAAAACTCAGTAATTACAATAAAGCTTTAGAGTTTCAAGAAAAGAGTTTGTCGCTTTTTAGCTTATTAAAAGATAGTACTGGTATTGCCATTACAAACGAAAACATTGGTAGTATTTATGAAGATTTGGAGCAATACCAAAAAGCCTTAAACTATTTTAATATTGCCAATCGTTTTGCCAAAAACAGCCCATGGGATTTAAAAATTAATATCATTAACAATATTGGTGACGTTAACAGAAAAACTAAAAAATACAGTGATGCTATACTTTTTACTGAGCAAGCATTAAAGTTAGCTAAATCTGCAAACAACCAATCGCAATTAGTGAGTGCTCTTAAAGATTTATCTAGAACCTATGCTGATATGGGCAATTTTGAGGAAGCTTATAAATACCTAAACAATCAATATATTGCCAATGAGGAAGAGCTTGTTCAAAACAATAATGAAATAGTAAGTGCTTTGCAAATTCTGCACGATGTAAAAGAAAACGAAAACAAAGTACAATTACTAAACAAACAAAACGAAATAAATAAAGTACAGAAAAGCGTTATTTTAATTACTACAAGTACTATACTTTTAGCTCTATTAGCTCTTTTTCTCTACTGGAAAAAAAGAAGAAAACACGAAAAGCGAATACTAGAGTACAAACAACAATTGCTTCAAGCAGACTTAGACAAAAAAGCAGCCAAAGAAATTGCCTTAAAGAGGGAAATAGACATTAAAGTATCTTCTCTCACCAATTATAGTCTACATATTGCTCATAAAAACAAAATGCTTTCAGACATTTCTAAAACGCTTTCTAAGTTAAAGAATCGCAATAGTGAACTAGTTTCTAAAAAATTAAAGGACATAGTTAAAGACATCGAAGCCGATTTAGAAAACAATAATGAATGGACAGAACTCATGAGCTACTTCGGCCAAATACATCCAAGTTTCTTTTCAAAACTAAAAAACGATGCCAAAGAGAAACTTTCATCCTCAGAAATGCGATTATGTATGTTGCTACGCCTTAATCTGTCTTCTAAAGAGATCGGAGAGATATTAAGAATTACATCAGACAGTGTTAGAATAGCACGCTATAGACTCAGAAAAAAACTACCATTAGAATCTAAGGATGATTTACAAGCTTATCTTCTCAATTTATAAACAATGTTTTGCCAACCTTTATGTAATGTTATGTAATTGTAAATGTTGCTATGTTTTATAGTGTTTTTGCCTAGCTAAGTTACTTTTTGTTAACGCTCATTTTATCTACAAATGCAGGCTTCAAGCTAGTTTTGAGAAAAACAAAAATCAACCTTAAATGAAACATTATTTTACCCTTTTATTTTTAACCCTATCTTTTTTCGGATTCGCTCAGTCTGGAAATTTACAAGGTGTCATAACAGATAAGGATGGTCTAACTATTCCTGGTGCAACAGTTTCTATTACATCACTTAATAAAGGAACTGTAACTGATTTTAATGGAAAATATGTACTTGTAGATATTCCAGAAGGAAAATATACTATTACAGTAAAATATCTTGGTTATTCAGATGTGACTCAAGAGATAGATATTGTTGCAAGCCAAACTGTAACTTTAAACTTTACTTTAAATTCTGAAGATACCGAATTAAAAGAAGTTACCATTACTGGTTTTGGTCTTAGTGGACAAGCAAGAGCCTTAAACACCCAAAAGAACAAACAAAATATTACCAACGTAGTGTCTACTGACCAAATCGGTAAATTCCCAGATGCCAATATTGGTGATGCGGTAAAGCGTATACCTGGTATTACAATGCAGGTAGATCAAGGTGAAGCACGTAACATTATTGTTCGTGGTCTTTCTCCTCAATTAAACTCTGTTACCTTAAACGGCAGTAGAATTCCTTCGACAGAAGGGGATAACCGTAACGTTCAGATGGATTTAATTCCATCGGATATGATACAGACTATTGAAGTTAACAAAGCAGTAACACCAGACATGGATGCTGATGCCCTTGGTGGTTCTGTAAACTTAATTACGCGTACATCGCCTCAAGGCTTCCGTTTGTCTGCAACTGTTGGTTCTGGTCTTAACTTTATCACAGACAAAAGAATTTTAAATGGATCGTTCTTAGTTGGAGACCGAAGTAAAAACGATAAATTCGGTTGGATGGTTTCTGCATCCATAAACGATAACGACTTTGGAAGTGATAACGTTGAAGCAGAATGGACAGACGAGTTTGAATTTAACAACGGAGACGAAGATAATCTTGAAGAAGTGGATGTAAATCCTTATGCTAACGTTTTTGAAATCAGAGAATATCTAGTACAACGTGTACGTCGTAGCTTCTCAGCTAACTTAGATTATAAATTCGATGATAACAATTCCGTTTATTTTAAATCTATCTATAACTGGAGAGACGATAGAGAAAATCGTTTTAGATTAGAACATGAAATTTTAGATGGTGAAGACATTGCACCTGGTGATTTCACAGTAGATGGTAACGGTAACCTTACTATGTTCCCTGTAGAAGCAAAACGCCAATCTAAAGGTGGTATAGATAACGACAGAAACCAAAACAGACGTTTAGAGGACCAACGTATGCAAAATTATAGCCTTGGAGGTGAGCACCTTTTTGGTAGTGTTCAATTCGATTGGATGGCATCTTTTGCAAAAGCTTCAGAAGAGCGTCTAAACGAGCGTTATTTAGAGTATGAGAGTGAATACATAATCGACTTTAATAACAATCAAGATAAACCTTTGTTCACCCCTACAAATCCTGCTGATGCTAATTTTGCTGATTTTGAATTTGGTGAGCTTACAGAAGAAAACCAATATACAGAAGAAGAAGACATTAATATTTTTTTGAATGCACAATTGCCAGTATCTATAATTGATGGGAATGACGGCTTTTTAAAATTTGGTGCTAAAACAAGATTAAAAAACAAAAACAGAGCAAACGGTTTTATAGAATACAGTGATGAAACTGGTGCATTAGAATTTTTAGGCATGGCACCTACAAGGAGTTATTCGGATACAGACTTCTTAGCTGGAAGCCAATACCAAATCGGCACATTTGCTAGTCCAGAATTTTTGGGTGGCTTAAATCTTAGCGATACTAACCTTTTTGAAGGTGAAGATTTACCAGAAGAATATGCTACTGCTAACTTTGACGTCAATGAAAACGTATATGCAGGTTACGCTATGCTTAATCAAAATATCACAGACGAACTAAGTGTTTTAGCTGGTGTACGATTAGAACATACTTCTATTGAAAGTACAGGTAACGAGCTTGTATTTAACGAAGATGGTGATGTTGATGGTATTGCTGAAGTTAAAGACGAAAACTCATATACCAACATCTTACCTGGTGTTCATTTAAAATATGATGTAACGGATAATACCGTTTTACGTTTTGCTTGGACCAACACTTTAGCAAGACCAAACTATGTAGACTTAGTGCCATATAGAGAAATCAATAATGAGGATGAAGAAATTTTCTTAGGAAACTCAGAATTAGACCCGACAACGTCTATGAACTTCGACTTTATGGCAGAGCACTACTTTAAATCTGTTGGTATTGTTTCTGGTGGTTTATTCTACAAAAGTATTTCGGACTTTACTTATATTTTCCAGTCTGAAGATGAAAACGGTTACGAAGTATACCAACCTCTAAATGGTGATGATGCTTCAGTATTTGGTGCAGAGGTATCTTTCCAACGTCGTTTAGATTTCTTACCTGGTTTTGCCAAAAATTTCAGTATCTATTTAAACTATACTTACTTAACATCTAGTGCAGATGGTATTCGTAACGAAGATGGTGAAGAGCGTACAGATTTAGATTTACCACAAACGTCACCGAATATGTTTAACGGTTCTTTAGGTTATGCTGGTAAAAAGTTCAGTTTACGTTTATCTGCTAATTATTCTGATGCTTATATCGATGAAATTGGAGGTAATGCTTTTGAAGACCGTTATTACGACGAGCAGTTCTTCTTAGACTTTAACGCCAATGTGGCTTTAAACAACAACTTAAGCTTGTATGTGAATTTAAATAACATTACTAACCAACCATTACGTTATTACCAAGGTGTAAGCAGCAGAACAATGCAAATGGAATATTATGATATGCGTTTAACATTTGGTTTAAAATATGATTTATTTAAGAAGTAAGATAATGAAGAAAACCTTAATAATAGGTGTTATTTCTGCTATAGTTTTCTCTTGTGGAAATGGATTACCAGAAATTGCACCAACACTAAAATCCGAAAAATTACCGCACGATAGTGATGATCCTGCCATTTGGATTAATCACAAAAACCCAGAACAAAGTATTGTTTTTGGTACAGATAAGGATGAAATTGATGGAGGTGTGTATGCATTAGATTTAGACGGAAAAATCATAAAGGAGAAAAGCTTAAAAGGTGTTAGCTATCCTAACAATGTGGATGTAGAATACGGTTTTAAACTGAACGACTCTACAAAAACGGATATTATGGTATTTTCTGAACGTGAGAAAAATCAAATCAGAGTATACTCTGTACCAAATATGAAACCTTTAGACAACGGTGGTTTTAAAGTCTTTGAGGATGAAACAGATATACTACAAAAGCGACCTATGGGAGTTTCTATTTATAAGAATCCATCAACTGAAGAAATTTCAGTTTTTGTGAGTAGAAAAGCTGGTCCTAGAGAAGGTTATTTATACCAATATGCTTTGGTTAGCGATTCATTAGGTGTACATTCTAACCTATTGCGTAAAATGGGAACCTTTAGTGGTCAAAAAGAAATTGAAGCCATTGCTGTAGATGACGAACTGGGTTTTGTGTATTTCTCTGACGAAGGTATAGGTATAAGAAAATATCATGCTGACCCTAAAAAAGGGGACAAGGAAATTGCTTTATTCGGTACAGACCATTTTAAAGATGATATTGAAGGTATTGCCATTGCTACTTACAAAAATGGAGAGGGCTTCATCATAGTATCTAACCAACAAAACCACAGCTTCAACATTTTTAAACGAAGCGATAATAGCTTTGTAAAAGAAATAAACCTTGGTACAATTGAAACTGATGGTTGCGATGTTGTAACAACACCTTTAGGTAAAAAATATCCTAACGGACTGTTTGTATCAATGAATGACGAGCAAGACTTTTTCTTTCATGCTTTAGATTCATTAAAACTAAGATAAATTTTAAGTTAATTTTTTATTGATTGCGAAAAGCCCTTTCTGATTTTTGGAAAGGGTTTTTTATTAAACAATTTCCATCTTCTTCAACAGAAAGCTCGCGTTCATGTTTTGGCAAACCCCTTTCTTTAGTTTGTAGTCAAAAAAGAGTTCATCGTTTTTGATTTCGGCATCAAAGTAATAGTTTTTTACAGCCTCTAATTCGGTTTCAATTTCGGTAAGACTTAAATCGTGAGTAGCGATAATACCTGTGGCTTTTTGAAGGACTAATTTCTCCACAAACTTTCTGGAGCCAATGGCTTTATCAGTAGAGTTAGTTCCTTTTAAGATTTCATCTAAAATCACAAAATAATCTTGGTCTTCGGCAATCGTATCTACGATAAATTTCAGTCGTGTTAACTCACTAAAAAAGTAAGAACTATCATCTGTTAAAGAATCTGTAGTACGCATACTTGTAATCAACTTTATCGGTTTGTACTTACTCTCTGTAGCGCAAACTGGCAATCCTACATTTGCCATAACAATATGCAATGCAACAGTTCTTAAAAAGGTACTTTTCCCTGCCATATTGGCTCCAGTAATAATAAAAAATTGCTCTTGAAACAATTCTAGATCGCTGTCAATTCGCTTTTCTGGATTCAATAACGGATGTCCTAAATCTTTGGCTTTGATAATAATTTTTTCAGAAGTGATTTCAGGATAAATAAATTCTTGATGGTTGTAAGCATAATTTCCTAAAGTGTTATAGGCGTCAAAAAATGTGACCACATCAAACCAATCTTCAACCTTATGCGCATACTTTTTAATCCACTGCTCTATATTGTAAGTCTGTCTTATATCCCATAATAAATAGCCATTCCCAAAAATGGCCGATATAAAGTTGTTTCGGTTATCTAAAGCATCTAAAGCCTTAGAGAATTTAGAAAATATCTGAGACGCTTTTTCACCTTGCGATTGAATTTTTTGTTGCTGTTGTTGCAATAACTTAGACTGAAACTGTTTCTGCTCAATTTCTTTCAACAATAAAGCATATTGTCTAAAAGTGTCCTTGGCTTTTTCAGTGTTTTGGGCTACATGATTAATCGACTTTAAATAACGCCCCGTAATTGCCAAACCTAAAAGTAGCCAATAACCAGCATATTTTATTGGAATAACTTCAGTTATACCTAACACCAAAAGTGCTAATGAAGCTACACTAAAAATTATTGTTAACCAATATAATGTTGAATTTAAAAATGGTTTATAATCCTTTAGCCATTCAATAATTGATTTTGCAGAATGTTCAACCTTTACTCCCTGTGAGATACCAGAATAATATTGCCTCCATTCGGGCTCATCAGCTAATTCTTTAATCGCATTTTGTCTGTCATCAATATTTGTAATATCGTTGGCCAGTAAGCAATTAACAAACGATTGTGTACCTTCCTTTATAGTTGTTCTGTTGATATATTGGAAAAAGGAACCTCTACCAAATAAATCAATATCTAAGCTATACGCATGCGCAGGATTTTGATAAATGCTCCCATCTGCTCTATTATGAAAATTACCTGAAGCAATTTTAAGCTCCTCTTCGTTAATTTTAGCCAGTCGTTTATGTAGTTGACGCTTGGTCTTTAGATCGGTATATTTTGATAGTAAAACCAAAAACAGAGCCAATCCAACAGTTGCTATTACTAAGGCTACTTGCCACTTTTCAATAGTGAGATATATACAAAAAACGGTAAGTCCAAAAACGGTTAAGCGTAGCACACTCAACAAACTCATTTTCTTGTAAATACTTTTAGATTCTGTGACGTGTTCTTTAAGCTGTTTATTATAGAATGTAATCGCGTTTTCCATTAAATCGAATAAAAATAAAAATCCCAAGATAATGCTTTACCTTGGGATTTTGTATTTGAAATTTCCTAAAATCTTAGGAATATTAGCCTTTCAAACTTGCTGCCAAATACTCTCTATTCATACGTGCAATGTTCTCTAAAGATATTCCTTTAGGACACTCTACCTCACAAGCTCCAGTATTGGTACAGTTACCAAAACCTTCTTCATCCATTTGTTTCACCATATTGAGTACACGATCAGTTGCTTCAACACGGCCTTGCGGTAATAAGGCAAACTGAGATACTTTTGCAGAAACAAATAACATGGCTGACGAGTTTTTACAACTAGCAACACAAGCACCGCAACCAATACACGTAGCCGCATCAAATGCTTTATCTGCATTTTCTTTCTCAATAGGAATAGCGTTGGCATCTTGCGTATTTCCAGAAGTGTTTACGGAAATAAAGCCGCCAGCCTGCTGAATACGATCAAACGCAGATCGATCTACAATTAAGTCCTTAACTACTGGAAACGCTTTTGCTCTCCATGGTTCTATGTATATGGTATCTCCGTCTTTAAAACTACGCATGTGTAACTGACACGCTGTAATTTTGGTTTGAGGACCATGTGCCCTACCATTAATATATAAAGAGCAAGTTCCGCAAATGCCTTCTCTACAATCGTGATCAAAAGCCACTGGCTCTTCCCCTTTTTCAATTAACTCTTGATTTAGAACATCTAACATTTCTAAAAAAGACATATCGGGAGATATACCACTGACTTGGTAGTCAACAATTTTTCCTTTATCATCGGCATTTTTTTGACGCCATATTTTTAATGTTAAATTCATCATAGCTTTTTTATTTATAACTTCTCTCTTTCACTTCTATATTTTCATACTCTAATGGCTCTTTGTGGTGCACAGCCTCACTCGGTTGCCCTTTGTATTCCCATGCTGAAACATACTGGTATTCTTTAACACGTAACGCTTCACCACTTTCGGTTTGGTACTCCTCTCTGAAGTGTCCACCAGCAGATTCGTTACGTTCTAAAGCATCTTTAGCAAATAATTCTCCTAGTTCTAAGAAATCAGCAACACGACCAGCTTTCGCTAATTCTTCATTATATTCATTTTCTGTTCCAGGCACAAAGACATCCTTGTAAAACTCTTCTCGTAAAGCTGCAATTTCAGATATTGCTTCTTTCAATTCCTTTTCATTACGAGCCATCCCGCACTTATTCCACATAATTTTACCTAATCGCTTGTGGAAATAATCTACAGATTTTGTTCCTTTATTGTTTATGAATTTACTTATCGTATCTCTAACATTTTTCTCGGCTTCGTCAAACTCTTTTGTGTCTGTTGGAATAGTTCCTGTTCTAATATCATGAGCCAAGTAATCACCAATGGTATATGGCAATACAAAGTATCCATCAGCAAGACCTTGCATTAAGGCTGATGCTCCTAAACGGTTAGCACCATGGTCTGAAAAATTAGCCTCACCAATGGCATATAAGCCAGGTACCGTAGTCATTAAATTATAATCTACCCAAAGACCTCCCATGGTATAATGCACAGCAGGATAAATCATCATTGGGGTTTCATACGGATTCTGGTCTACGATTTTTTCATACATCTGGAACAAGTTCCCGTACTTATTTTCAACAACCTTTTTACCTAAATCGGTCACTACTTTTTTATCATTGACGTCTAGTCCTTTTACATAAGCTTGTTCTTTACCATAACGCTCAATTGCCGAAGCAAAATCTAGGTAAACCGCTTCACCTGTTTGATTAACACCATAACCAGCATCACAACGCTCTTTGGCTGCTCGAGACGCTACATCTCTTGGCACCAAGTTACCAAAAGCGGGATAGCGACGCTCTAAGTAGTAATCTCTATCTTCTTCAGCAATATCTGTTGGTTTTAAACTTCCATTTCTAATCGCTTCAACATCTTTTTTATGTTTAGGCACCCATATACGTCCATCGTTACGTAAAGACTCAGACATCAATGTCAATTTAGATTGATGGTCTCCAGAAACTGGTATACAGGTTGGGTGAATCTGTGTGTAGCAAGGGTTCGCAAAGAAAGCTCCGCGTTTGTGTGCTTTCCATGCTGCCGTAACGTTACTTCCCATCGCATAGGTAGATAAGTAAAATGCATTTCCATAACCACCTGTACCAAGAACTACAGCGTGTGCTGAATGACGTTCAATTTCACCGGTCACTAAGTTACGTGCAATAATTCCTCTGGCTTTACCATCGACAATAACAACATCTAACATCTCATGACGTGTGTACATTTTTATTTTACCACGTCCGATTTGTCGATTCATGGCTGCATAAGCGCCAAGCAATAGCTGTTGTCCTGTTTGACCTTTAGCGTAGAAAGTTCTGGAAACTAATACACCACCGAATGAACGGTTATCTAATAGTCCGCCATACTCTCTGGCGAACGGCACACCTTGGGCCACACACTGGTCAATAATGTTTGTAGATACTTCAGCTAAACGATACACGTTAGCTTCTCTCGAACGGTAGTCACCACCCTTTACAGTATCGTAGAATAAACGGTAAGTTGAATCACCATCGCCTTGATAATTCTTCGCTGCATTGATTCCACCTTGTGCTGCGATAGAGTGTGCGCGTCTTGGCGAATCCTGAAAACAAAACGCCTTAACGTTGTACCCCAGCTCAGCTAAAGTAGCAGCAGCAGATC
The DNA here is from genome assembly GCF_049942685.1 of Winogradskyella sp. HB-48. GTDB lineage: Bacteria > Bacteroidota > Bacteroidia > Flavobacteriales > Flavobacteriaceae > Winogradskyella. The sequence continues at coordinate 1,313,437 of NZ_CP187934.1, read as the reverse complement.
CACCTGCTAAACCTGTCCCAACGATGATAACATCTATTAAACGTTTGTTGGCTGGATTGACAAGGTTAATTTCATTTTTATGTTTAGTCCATTTGTCCGCTAAAGGACCTTCTGGTATTTTAGAATCTAATATTGACATAGCTTTATTTTTTAGTGTGTAAAGTGATGGTAAACTGCAATAAAGATGAATAAAGCAGGAATTCCTATCGAATACACTTTACTAAATCCTTTAAGACTTTTAATATACTTATTGTTTGCACCAATAGATTGGAATGCCGAATTAAATCCGTGAAGTAAGTGTAATGAAAGTAAGATAAATGCCACTACATAAATCCCTACTCTAACAGGACTTACAAATTTTTCCCTTAATTCCTCATAATAACGGTAGCCTGACTCAGCATTATTAGGATCAATAAGACCACTCATATCACCATTAACATACTTAACCGTCATTTCGTGCACCCAGAAGTCGTAAAAATGAATCCCTAAGAACGCTAAAATTACCAACCCCGTTAGTAACATGTTTCTTGAGACCCAACTCGAGTTACCTGAGGCTTCGTTTTTAGCATATTTTACATTTCTAGAGGCTCTATTTTTAGCTTCGAGCACAAACCCCATTATAAAATGGAAAATGACTCCAAAAATTAATATCGGCTGCATGACCCCTTGTACTAGAGGATTTGTTCCCATGAAATGTGACATTTCATTAAACAGTTCTTCACTAAAAACTGAAGTGAAATTGATGGAAACATGCATTACGAGAAAAACCATTAGGAAGAGTGCCGAAAGTGCCATGGCAAACTTTCTTCCAATTGACGAATTTAGAATTCCGCTCATTGTAGATCTAATCTTTTTGTTAGTCCTACAAAAATACAGTAGAAATGGCGTTTTGACAACAAGTGTAAACTATAATTATTTATTTAGAATCGTTTTAATTAGATAGCCTACTTTATTTCTAATTTTGCCACGGATTCACCAATCTTTAAAGTATAATTCCCCTTTGGCAAATAATATTTTCCGTTGCCAGATTTACCAATTTGTAATTCTTTATTTGCTTTTTCTAAGGCTTTCTTTCCTTTTTCAGACAATGTTAAATCGTAATCCACGTAATTGAACCCTTTATCTGCCTTCAGCTGCATACTGTTTAAGACCGCACCATTTTCAGACATCACCGTCATTGTTTTTTCACCCGATGTACTGCTGAAATACTGAATGGTTTTACTCGGTTCGTAAGCATCTGACCATTGACTCCAAGCGCTTCCCCAACGGCTAGAATGTCTTACAGGGCTCACCTCAAAAATAGTGATTGGTTTTGCAGTTAAATAAGTATTCATTTGTTGTAAGGCCTCAATATTGGCTTTGTAGATGCTTCGACCATGCGTTCCTAATAGTAAATCATTAGCTTCCGGCTGCACTACCATATCATGAATAGCGACGTTTGGTAGTCCTTCAGAAAACACCTCCCAGGATGTACCCATATCAAAAGACACGTAGGCTCCGTTGTCTGTTCCCAAGTACAACATGTTTTCGTTTTTGGGATCTTCCTTAATCACATTGACTGGAGATGCCGGTATGTTACCGCTAATGTCTTTCCACGATTGTCCATAATCATCGCTCATGTAGGCATAGACTTTAAAATCGTCCCAACGGTAGCCATTCAAGGTGACGTAAACGCGTTCTTTTTTATGCTGCGAAGCAATGACGCGACTCACCCATAAATCCTTTGGAAATGCATTTGAAAGGTTAGTCCAGCTGCCTCCTGCATTTTTAGTAACATGTACCAAACCATCATCACTTCCAGTGTAAATCAATCCAAATTGAAATGGACTTTCGGAAATGGAGGTTAGGGTCCCATAGGCCACGTTGCCTTTTTTACCTCCTTTGGTTAAATCGTTACTAATGGCTTCCCAATCGTTCCCTTGATTCATAGAACGCATTAATTTATTACCTCCTAAGTATAAAATATCTTGGTTGTGTGGCGATAATAAAATCGGTGTTTGCCAGTTGAAGCGATATGGATTTTCACCTAAGGTATGCTTTGGTTGTATATAGGTTTGCTCTTCAGTGTCAAGGTTGAGCCTGTAATAGTTTCCAAATTGATAACCCGTGTAGACGATATTAGAATTACGGTTATCGATCTGCACCTGCATACCATCACCTCCCATTATGGATTTCCAAGGGTATTGCCCTTGCTGAAGCCAACTTTTATCTTCGCGTGCATTGTGAGCACCAACCCAAACACCATTATCTTGTAAACCACCGTAAACGTTATACGGTTTTTCGTTATCTACATTAATGGCATAAAACTGCCCTACGGAAGGCGAATTATTCTTTATCCAATTCGCACCATCATCATAGCTAATATTGATACCACCATCATTACCATCCACTAAATGATTTGGGTTTTTAGGATTGATCCAAAGCGCATGATGATCGGCATGGACATTTTCTGCACTAATGCTTGTAAACGTCTTACCTCCATCCTTAGATTTTACAATCGGCACACCATAAATATATATGTGGTTTTCGTTGGCTGGCGACACATGAATATGTCCAAAGTAATAGCCATAACTATAGTAAATACCGTCTAAATAATCCTCATGAGTTTTCTTCCAAGTAGTGCCACCATCGGTACTTTTGTACACCTCAGCACCAACCACAGGAGTATCGAACAACATCGAATTGGCATCTTCAAGATATTTGGCTAAATCAATAGGTTTTACGTTGCCAGAACGCACCATTTGCTTGACATTCTCAGCTCTGTATTTTTCCTGAAAACCATTCGTTCTTAAAAAAGTATTGAGTTTCTTGTTATCCAAAGCCAGAAAATCGGCATTGGACATGGTTTTAAAATCGTCTTTGGTCAAATCGTCTTTGTCATCCTTCTTTTTATCATCCGGTCTTCTAAACTGACTATCATGCACGGCATACACCACATCATCATTAAACAGGGCTACACCAATTCGACCAACGCCATCACCTATTGGGAAACCGCTTTTTTCAGTAGAAACTTTGGTCCAGGTGTCTCCTGCATCTGTACTTTTGTATATGGCAGAATTGCTTCCATTTCCTTTGAAATTCCAAGCTTTACGATCTTTGGTCCAAGACGTGGCAAACATCACATTATAATTATTAGGACTATGTTGCAAATCAATAATACCACTCATATCATCTACAAACAAGGTTTGTTTCCAAGTTTTACCACCATCAATAGTTTTGTAAATACCACGTTCTTGGTTTGGGGAATATAAATGTCCTGTAACTCCAACCGTAATCACATCAGGATTGTCTGGGTGAATTAAAATGGGTGCAAAATGATGCGCATCCATCAACCCAAGATTCTCCCAAGTTTTGCCATTGTCGGTGGACTTTAACAAACCAATACCAGCGTAAGACGATCTTGAGGCATTATTTTCGCCAGTTCCCACATATAGGGTTCGTGTTGGCCAGTGCACGGCAATATCACCCACGTTTTGTGTGTCCGAACTATCCAAAATCGGTGTAAATGTGGTTCCATTATTGGTAGTATGCCACACACCACCTGAGGCATAGCCTACATAAAACTCCGAAGGCATATTTGGATTCACATCCACATCGACCACACGACCACTCATTATGGTAGGTCCAATATTTTCAAAAGGGACGTTCTTTACCAATGAGGTTTTTGCCATCTCTCGCTTTTGCGCCAAGGCATTTTTTACAGTTTCTGCAGCGGTTGCAGGTTGTTGTGCAAAACTTAGGGTTGCAGCAATTCCTACAAATAAGGAAAGTACTTTTGTATATGACATGTGGATTGGTTTTTAAGTTGGCTGAATTTAGCCATTAATCCCTATATCCTCAAAATTTATAAACAAAGTTTAACAGATTATCACCATAGGTTTGGGCTTGCATTATTGTTTGTTTATTTTTGAGTCACAAATAAATTATCAGCTTAAGTACAGTTGAAAGCAATTAAAAATTTCGTCAGTTCGAGTGAATTTTTGCCATTTTGCAAAAATTTATATCGAGAATAGAAATTTTTAAGCTGCACTTGTTCTCGATACAAATTTCACTCATTTTCAATCGTGAAATTCACTCGAACCGACATTAAAAGACTATCAAATTTTAAACTATATTTTCAAATGAAATGCTGAAAACTTTAAGTATCATGAATTCGAAAAACTTAAATGAAGCATACCATTTGACCGAATTAAAACAATAAATAATAACCAAATGAAATACGACCAAATAGACCGTAACCTCTTTATAAACAACCGTAAAAACTTTGCGGCTCAGATGAAGCCCAACAGTTTAGCGGTATTTAACTCTAACGATATTTATCCGGTTAGTGCAGACAGCACCTTGCCGTTTGCACAGCATCGCGATATTTTTTACCTCAGTGGTGTGGACCAAGAGGAAAGCATCTTGGTGATTTTCCCAGATTGCCCAAAGGAAAAGCATCGCGAAATCTTATTTTTAAAGGAAACCAACGACCATATTGCCGTTTGGGAAGGCGAAAAATTGACCAAAGAAAAGGCCTTTGAAACCTCGGGTGTCAAAACTGTGTATTGGTTACAGGATATGGAAAAAATTATGTTTGAACTGATGACGCAATGCGATACGGTGTACATTAATACCAACGAGCATTACCGCGCCAATGTGGAGACCGAAACCCGCGAAGACCGTTTTACCAAGTGGCTAAAGGACAAATATCCTGCGCATAGTGTAGCGAAGAGCAATCCCATTTTACAGCGTTTACGCTCAGTAAAAGACCCGATAGAATTGGCGCTAATGCAAAACGCCTGCGATATTACCGAAAAAGGCTTTAGACGCATTCTCAATTTTGTAAAACCAGGGGTTTGGGAATACAATATCGAAGCCGAATTTATGCACGAGTTTTTAAATAACCGTTCCAAAGGCTTTGCCTATACACCGATTATCGCCTCGGGCAATAACGCCAATGTATTGCACTATATAGAAAATAACCAAAAGTGTAAAGCAGGCGACCTTATCTTATTGGATGTTGGTGCGGAGTATGCCAATTACTCGAGTGATATGAGTCGTACCATTCCTGTATCTGGCAAATTTACCGACCGACAAAAACAAGTGTATAATGCCGTGAACCGTGTGAAGGATGAAGCCACCAAACTCTTGGTGCCTGGAACCCTTTGGGAGCAATACCATGTGGAAGTAGGCAAACTGATGACCTCAGAATTATTAGGCCTTGGTTTATTGGATAAAGCCGATGTGCAAAACGAAAACCCAGACTGGCCAGCCTATAAAAAATACTTTATGCATGGCACAAGTCACCATATTGGGTTAGACACCCATGATTATGGCTTGTTGCACGAACCGATGCAAGCCAATATGGTCTTTACCGTAGAGCCTGGTATTTATATTCCAGATGAAGGTTTTGGTATCCGTTTAGAAGATGATGTAGTGATCCAAGACTTTGGTGAACCCTTTAACCTCATGCGTAATATTCCTATTGAAGCGGAAGAGATTGAGGAGTTGATGAATTCTTAGGATACAAATGAAAACAAAAGGAAATAAACATAAAAACTATGAAATACTTAATCTCATTGGCTATGGTCTTTCTAAGTTTAATGAAGATTTTATAATTCAATTCGATTTTAAAACAAAATCATCTTTTTACAATTTTTTTGTAGAAAAAGGATTGGTTGATAGTGGAAGTGTCATTAAGAACAGGATGGATTTATTTGATCCATTCTTTGATAATGGAAGAAAAGGTTGGTGGCAAAAAGGAGATACCTATATCCATCGTAAACATTTAATTGATAGTTTATTTGGCGATGAAAATGTAGCAAGTTATTCTAATATTGTAAAGCTTTTTCTTAAAAATAAATATAACTTAGATGATTTTGAAACAAAAGCTAAACCTATTGCAACATCAAAATTTAAGAAGCTTCAAGAAACAGGTTTAGAAGCAGAATTGTATTTTCTAAATAATTACAACTCCATTGATATTTTTAAAAATGGTAAAATTGAAGACGCAAGGTTATATGGAGACGGATATGATTTTCAAGTGGATGTTAATGATAGTATCTTTCTAGCTGAAGTAAAAGGAATAAGAGCTAACAGTGGAAAATTCAGACTAACGGAAAATGAATATTCTAAAGCTATTGAGTATCAAAAAGATTATATTATCACTGTAGTTCTTAATTTGGATGATTCACCAAAATTTTTAACAATCGATAATCCAATTAAAAATCTGAAATTCAAAGAAATGATCATACCATTTTATTTAAGGTAATAAGAGTGTAGAAAATGAGATACGGCGAAAAAAGAAATAAAATACTATTTTATAAAATATTAGTATATTTTCTATTTTCTGCTAAACTCCCTAAAAATCAAACTTAAACACATAATGCTACAACCTTTGTAATTGTGTTCAACTAATTCTTATTGACTAAAGGTGAAATATTGCTGTTTTACTACTAGCAATCATCGATAAACAAACAACCGTTCCACACTTTCTTTAGGCGCTAAATTTTCAGCATGCCAAGAAAAGGTGGTTTTGGCACCTTTTTCCCAAATACAAGTAAAGTCCTCTGGCGCCTTATACTCGCTGATAAAGACGTGATGCCCTGCTTTACTTTGTTGTCTGCACCAGTCCCAAAACTGCTCATGGTTAAAACCATCTCTATATTTGGTGGTGGCTGCATACGGTGGGTCGCAGTAAATGATACTGTTTTTGGGTATTTCTAAATTGAGATAAGATTGACAAGAGAGTTGTACACCTTCTAAATGGGGCACTTGCTTGGTGATGTTGCGGTAATGCTCAGACCAATAATCGCGTTTGCCTTGCTTATCGCGTCGGTAACCCGCAAACCATTTGCCTCCAAACGAGTTAAAACCCACATAAGCCACTAAGTGTTTTGGATAGTCTTCTTGGTTGTATTTGATTGCTCTGTACTCGGCTTCACTTACCGATTTTGGCGGATCCCAATTCTCATAAATCAAGGCGTGCCACATGGCCATGAGTTCCTCATGCTGGTCGTTAGCAATTCTAATGCCATCTACCTTATCTATCATATTCATACCGCCTGCAAAAGGCTCCACATAAGCTTGTCCTGGCTGTCGGTCTTTTAAAATAATTGGCAACAAGTCCTTGGCAAAACGCGCCTTGCTTCCCATGTATTTCATAGACCACGTTTTTGTATGCGTTGCATAATGATGGAAATGGTATAAGCTGCACAAGCTGGCAATAACCAACCTAAACTGTACTGTGCCAATGGCATAAGCTCCACATACGTTTTAATAGCCTCTGGACTAAAATAACCAATCACATCCGGGATGCTAAACACCATGGTCGTAATCACTATTACTTTAAACATCAGTGGTGTGGCCCATCTATCGGGTAATACATTAAGAATAATCATAGCAATAGACATTGGGTAAATAAAAAACAAGGCTGGCAGCGCAATATCAATAATAAAACCAACGTCGTAACTGCCCATAATTACCCCAAACACACAGCAGATAATAGCCACAATAACATAGGCTTTTTCGTTTTGGTTATACAGCGCTTTAAAGAAATCGGCCAAGGAAACAACGATGGCCACTGCTGTAGTAAAACAGGCCAAAGCGACCAGTACGCTAACAAAAGTACCACCTATATCTCCTATCATGGTTTTGGACAAGCCCAACAACAGACCGGTTCTGGTGGTCTCTTCTGAAAACGCATTACTATAAAAAGCGCCTAAGGCAATGAGTCCTGCATAAATAACGAAGAGACCAAACATGGCAATAAAGCCAGACTTGGCGATAATGCGTTTCTTTTCGGCATAGGTTTTCAAACCCTCCTTATTTAGGGAAATAATAATCACACTTCCCATCACAATACCAGCCACGGCATCATAGGTTTGATAGCCTTCCAATAAGCCATCTACCAATGTTGCTTTTAAACTCCCCAAACGCATAAGATCTGGTGGTGCCACCAGTCCTAACACCACAATGGTTAACACCATAATCACGATGATAGGTGTGAGGTATTTTCCTAAAATCTCCAATGCTTTGGATCGGTTCAAAACAAAAAGTAGCACTAAGGCGAAATAGATGCAGCTGGTTAATAAGGGAGACGTTCCAAATAATGGTGCTATAGCCATTTCGTGGGTAACCGCTGCTGTGCGTGGTGCTGGCAATACAATAATGATGAGGAACATCACCAAGCAATACACTAGGCTAAATGTTGGTGAGACTTTTTTACCAAAGTCGAGCATGGTACCTTGCAATTTTGCATGACCAAATAGCGAGAGCATTGGAATCACCGTTGTAGTTATCATAAAGCCAATGGCTACCAACCACCAATCTGGTCCAGCGTTGAACCCTAAAAATGGTGGAAGGATTAAGTTTCCTGCTCCAAAAAAGCCAGCAAATAAGGCAAAGCCAAATAGAAAAATACGCTTGGTGTCGCTCATTACTTGGTCTTTTTAAGTTCTAAATCGTGAAAGTCAAAGCTGAAATCGGTAATGGGAGCAATGTACTTCATCGTCGCAGAAACAGCGTCGCCTTTTTCATTAAAGGTAAACTGCACAAAGACGTCGGCATCGTAACTTCGGTCATTCCATTTGGCTACAAAGGTTGTGGCATTGTAGGGTAGCAGTTCTCCGAATAAACGCGGAGAACGTTCGCATTTAATGCTATATTGATTTCCGTTATAAGCAATGGTGATATCGCCAAACCAATCGTCTGTATACGTCCCTGCAATTTGGTCTGGATTTGGGATGGTCAATTGCGTTTTTGCCTTTTCAACCTGAGCGAATACCTCTGCTTTAATACTATCATTATACTTTAAAAAGTCGGCATTGTTTTTTCCTAAGCGTTGGAGCCAGTTTCTATTTTCGTAGCCTAAATACGAGTCTTTAATGGTATTGGTAATGGTATTGAATGCCGAACCGTTCATTTGATTGGTCAAGACCACAATGGCCAAATCTAAATCTGGAATCATGGTAAACTGCGTCACAGTACCAATCAAGCCACCTGTGTGATAGACTTGTTTGTAGCCTCCTTTAACATCCGTCACAAACCAACCCAAACCATAACCTCTAAAATTAGAATCGTAGGAATCATTAGGTCTTACCTTTAATGGAGTTTGTAATTGCCAAAGTTCGTGGAATTGGGCTTCGCTCAATAGACGCTCACCATTTTCGGTAACCGCATCATTCATTAAAAATTGTGCCCAAGTCATCATGTCGTGTACATTACTGACAATGCCTCCTGCTGCGTTTGCGGTTTCACTCCAGTCATGCGGAATCTGAATCACTTTTCCTTCAGCTCTTGTGTGCGCATCTATGATATTGGACCTGTCCTTCACGCGATTATAAGATGCTTTGGAGCTGTTCATGCCCACGGGTTTCATGATTCGGGTTTCAATAAAATCTTCCCACGATAAGCCACTCACACGTTTCAACACTTCACCTGCAATAATGAACATATTGTTATTGTAGGCGAACTTGCTTCGGAATGAGGTTTCGGGCTCTAGATATTTCACGTTTTCAATAATATCTTGAACTGTGAAATCATTGCCTTCAGGAAAAAACATGAGGTCACCAGCACCCAAACCCATGCCACTGCGATGCGTTACCAAATCTCTAACGGTAAAATTTTCGGTAACCCATGGGTCGTGCAATTGAAACTCTGGAATGTATTTACGTACGGGATCGTCCCAATCCAATTTACCCTCATCAACAAGCATGGCCAATGCAAAACAGGTAAATCCCTTACTGTTGGAAGCCACCCCAACCAAGGTTTCAGAATTCATTTCTTTTTTTGACGTTAAAGAGCGGACTCCATGGCCTTTAGCATAGACTTCCTTTCCATCTTTATATACACCAACTGAAATGCCTGGCACATCGAAAGTGGTGAGGGTTTCTTGAACGAGTTTATCAATTTCAGCTTCTTTGAGTTGTGCAAAAGCATAGGAACTACTTATAAAAAGAATGGCGATAAACAGGCGTTTTAAAAGCATGGATTTAAATTTTATTGTGAAAACCTCAAATATAAGAAATGTTGCGGTTGAAAAATAGATTGGTGATCATTCTAAACTTATCTTTGCAAGCATGACCTTGGATTACAAAAACATAAAATTACATTACACGATTTCTGGCAAAGGTGACACTGTAGTTCTGCTACATGGTTTTTTAGAAACCATCGCCATGTGGAAAGATTTAGAACCTGAATTTGCCAGAACCCATCAAGTCATTTGTATCGATTTGTTAGGTCACGGCCAAACGGAATCTTTAGGCTATGTGCACACTATGAATGATATGGCAGATGCCGTGCTTGCTGTTTTAAAACACTTAAAGATAAAACGAGCCAAAGTGGTAGGCCATTCTATGGGAGGTTACGTGGCTTTGGCATTGGCAGAGCAACAACCTCAGCTTTTTGAAGGGCTCTGTTTAATGAATTCTACGTTTGAAGCAGATAGCGAAGAACGTAAGGTTTTAAGGTCACGTGCTAATGAGATGGCCACAACCAATTTTGAGAATTTAGTCCGTATGTCCTTTGCCAACCTTTTTGCCCCTGAAAGTCGGGTGAGCTTTAAAGTCGAATACGAATGGGCCTTGGACATAGCCCTTAAAACATCACTACAAGGCTATATGTCGGCTAACGAAGGCATGAAATTAAGACCAAACCGTTTCAATGTGCTTAAATCCCTTAATGCTCACCGACTCATTATTGCAGGTAAAAAAGACGCACTAATAGATAGGGATAAATTGGTTTCACAACTTACTAATACCGATATTGATTATACCGAATTGTCTGAGGGGCACATGAGTCATATTGAGAATAAATCAGAATTAACTTACTTTTTATTACATTTTATCGAAAAATAATACTCTTAGGCGTTTTTTTGTAGAAATTATTTTAAGTTTAACGTGTAAATCATGTTTACCCTAAATTTAACCTACTATGTCAGCAACGAAACTTTACTGCGACTTCTTTGGTCACAACTATCAAATGACTAGAAAAGTAACCAACCACGTTAAGGAGTATACGTGTAGCTGTTGCAAGAAACAGCTCACTACAGACAGCAATGGTAGACTTACCGAACTGACCCCAAAATATCAGGACATCAACTCCGCTTTAGAACGTATTTATAACAATAGAATGTTGCGTTTAAAGCGAAAAACACTCAATTCATCGATTTGTTGATTGTTAATAACCTGTGAATAACTGTTTTTCTTATATTAGTTTCCCTAAAAAATTAATCCTTAATTAAGAAAAATACCCCTCACAATGAAACATCTGTATTGCTCGTTATTCGGACATGAATATAAAGTCTCTAAAGTAGTCACCTATCATGTTAAGGAATATAAGTGCAAGCATTGCAAATCCGAGATGACCATTGATGGTAAAGGACGATTTATTCCTTTAACCCCAAAATACAAAGAAATCAACTCGGTATTGAATCGCGTTCACAACAAGCGTCTAGAAAAAAGCCAGAAACTTTTTATGGTTGATTATTAAGCGCATTCCAACCTTTTGCAATAATCGGAATTTTTTGTTCTGCCCTGGTGACCAGATGCATTCCCCGCTCTTCCTCTGTAATATATCCAATGACTGTAAGATTTGGATTTCCCTTAATTTTCGGATAGTCCTTTTGTGAAATCGTCATTAATAATTCATAATCCTCACCTCCATTTAAGGCCACGGTTGTACTATCAATATTGAATTCCTCACATGTAGAAATCACTTGCGGATCTAAAGGGATTTTGTTTTCATAAAGATCAACACCAACCTTACTCTGCTTACACAAATGAATGATTTCAGAAGACAAACCATCACTGATATCAATCATACTTGTTGGTTTTACTTCTAATTTTTGAAGTAACTCAACGATGTCTTTTCGCGCTTCCGGTTTTAATTGTCGTTCAACAATATAAGTGTACATGGATAAGTCTGGCTGTGAATTTGGATTCACTTTAAAGACTGCCTTTTCACGTTCCAACACTTGCAAACCCATGTACGCTCCTCCAACATCACCAGTAACGACCAGCAAATCATTAGGTTTCGCTCCAGAGCGCAACACTTCATTCCCTTTTTCAACTTCACCAATAGCAGTAATGGAAATGATTAAGCCAGAGGTTGACGATGTGGTGTCTCCACCAACAACGTCTATATTGTATAACTTGGCCGCAGTTGTAATGCCTGCATAGAGTTCTTCTAAGGCCTCCAATGGAAAACGATTCGAAACTGCTATCGAGACCGTAATATGTGTAGCCACCGCATTCATGGCATAAATGTCGGACAGATTCACCATAACGGCTTTGTATCCTAAGTGTTTTAAGGGCACATAGCTTAAATCAAAATGCACACCTTCGACCAGCAAATCCGTAGATACCACAATTTGTTTTTTACCGTAGTTTAAAACAGCTGCGTCATCACCTATACCTTTTATGGTTGATTTATGACTAATCTTAAAATGTTCCGTGAGGTGGTCTATCAATTTAAACTCTCCTAGCTCACTTAAAGGAGTACGCTTAGGGTTCTTATCTTCTATCATATTGCAAAAATATTATGCTTTTTTTAAATAAAAGCATCATTGTCAACGTTTATTAATCCCTAATTTTAAGCATGTTCAAAAATTACTGTAAATTGCTAAAAAAAAGTTGATGAAATTTATGGCTCCAAAACAATATTTCTTCTCAGTAATTGGTGTGGTTTTTATGGTTTTCATGGTTTTAGGATGTTCTAATGATGATACGCCAACCAATGTCGATACGGATAATGACACCATTTTTGACAACACAGATAATTGTCCTAACGTTTCTAACGAAGACCAATTAGATACCGATGGTGATGGTCTTGGTGATGCCTGTGATGAAGACGATGATAATGATGGCATCTTAGATGAAAATGACAACTGTCCCTTAACGGCAAACACTTTGCAAGAAGATGCCGACAATGATGGCATTGGTGATGCTTGCGATGACAATACGATTTTACCGCAGTTTCCTTGTGAAAACGGATTTGCCAACGGACATCCATGTAGTGGGTTTGATTTAATGAGCCATATTCCTATTGCTGATTTAGGAGGTGCTGGTGCAGAAGGTAATGATTCTTGGGGCTGGACAGATCCCCAAACGGGAATTGAATATGCCTTAATGTGCACCACTACAAACACGGCGTTTGTGGATATCTCTGACCCGTCAAATCCCATTATAGTAGGAACGCTCCCTACAGCCACTACAAATAGTCCGTGGCGCGATGTTAAAGTGTATAACAATCACGCCTTTGTAGTAAGTGAAGCTCCTGGACACGGTATGCAGGTCTTTGATTTAACCCGTTTAAGATCGGTCACAAATCCACCTGAGACCTTTACAGCAGATGCCAATTATAATGGTTTTGGTAGCGCTCATAATATTGTGATTAATGAAGAAAGTGGCTTTGCTTATGCCGTTGGGTCAGATACGTTTAACGGAGGTCCTCATTTTGTAAATATCCAAAACCCCACATCTCCGATTGCCGCAGGTGGTTATGCTGAAGACGCTTATTCCCACGATGCTCAAGTCGTGACTTATAACGGTCCTGACGCTGATTATATTGGTCGAGAAATTTTAATCGGCAGTAATGAAAACGAAGTCGTCATTGTAGATGTAACTGATAAGACCAACCCGGTTCAAATCTCAACGATAGATTATGGAAACCTGGGTTATGCCCACCAAGGTTGGTTTACCGATGATATGGTTTATTTTCTGCTTGGGGACGAGGTTGATGAAATCAATTTTGGTCTCAACTCAAGAACTATAGTCTTTAATTTTAGTGATTTGGACAATCCATCATATCACATGGAGTATGTTGGTCCCACTGCTGCTATAGATCATAATGGTTATGTTGTGGGTAATACATTTTATGTGGCCAATTACACAGCAGGTTTAAGAGCTATAGATATTTCTAGTCTTGAGTCTGGTGTCATGACGGAGATTGGGTACATGGATACCTTTATTCCAAATGACAATACAGCCTTTAATGGTGCTTGGAACATTTATCCGTTCTTCGAAAGCGGTAATATTTTGGTTAGTGATATTGATGGTGGGTTGTTTATAGTAAGACCAACAAATTAAAGTGTATGCCTAGCAAAGCCCTCATATATTGTTTTATGGGTCTTATTCTATTGAATTGTAGTAGCGACAATGGTTCCGATTCTAATACTAGTGCTCAGTTACTATTTGTAAAAACTTTTGGAGGCACAAAAAATGATAGTGCCCAATCCGTAGTTGCAACCACCGACGGCGGCTATATCATTTTAGGCTACACGCAAAGTGACGACGAAGATATTACAGATAAGCAGGATGAAAGTTTTGATTATTGGGTTTTAAAATTTGATGTCAATGACCAACTGCAATGGCAAAAAACCTATGGTGGCAGTAGTGATGATAGAGGGCAATCTATTGTACAAACTTCTGATGGTGGTTATGCCATTTTAGGCTATAGTTTTAGCAATGATGATGATGTTACCACAAACGCAGGTTTGCAAGATTACTGGTTGGTAAAATTAGATGCTAATGGAACTATTATGTGGGAAAAGTCCTTTGGGTACCAAGGGGCTGATTCGGGTATTTCAATAATTGAAACTAGTGATCAAGGCTTTCTGGTATCTGGCATTTTGGATGTCACCGCCTCAGGTGGTGAAGGCAATACTTCAAGAAGTACTGAAAGGCATGCAGGAGGAGATTATTGGGTTATAAAACTTAATATGTTAGGTGACTTGGAATGGAGTCGGTATTTTGGTGGTAATTTTACAGATACACCCTACGATGCCATAGAAACAGACGATAATGCTTATATTGTTGTGGGCAGTTCGGATAGTGACGACACCGACATTTCCAACAATATTGGCACCTATGATTTTTGGGTGATTAAACTTTCATTATTAGGAGATTTAATATGGGAAAAATCATTTGGAGGGTCTCAAATTGATGAAGCCAGAGGCATTGTTAAAACCAGTGATGGCAACTTCATTGTCGCTGGAGATACGCGCTCTGAAGATACTAATATTGAACAAAATAATGGTGCTGCTGATTTGTGGATGATAAAGATTTCACCTGAGGGGAATCTCATTTGGGAACAGACCATTGGAGGCTCTAATTTTGATGTGGCTAGGGCAATTAAAACATCTCCAAATAATGGATTGCTACTCTCGGGTAGTTCACGAAGTAGCGATATGGATGTGTCTGAAAACAATGGACAAAATGATGCCTGGGTGTTAAAAACAGATCACACCGGAACTTTAATTTGGGAAAAAACAGTAGGTGGCTCTAATATAGATTTTGCATATGATATCGCCGAACTCTTGGACGGTTCTATTATTGCCGTTGGTGATACAGCTAGTAATGATGTAGACATTATAGAAAATAAAGGGTTTACCGATTTACTCATACTAAAAATTGAAGATTGAAAATGATGAAAAAAACCATACTATTTCTTTGTATTAGCCTCAGCCTTTGGGCGTGTGGCAGTGATGACAGTGGTGCTATAAATACAGCACAATCGAATCCAACTTTTATTTTTACCCACAATTGGGATGGCATGCCAGTAACCAATGCTGACTTTAATAATTTTATATTTACAAATGAGAATGGAGAATCGGTTAGTATAGAACGGTTACGCTACGTTATTTCAGACATCACCTTTACCACCAATAATGGTGAAGTACTGAACACTAATCTCTATAATCTTGTGGATGTTTCCAATAATAATGGCTTAAATTATGCTCTTGAAAGTACAATTCCCGTTGGGAATTATTCAAATGTATCCTTCACTTTTGGCTTTGATAACCAAGATAATGCCCAAAATTATCCAGATTTAAACTCAGCGTCCTTTAATGTACCAGACGTGCTGGGTGGCGGCTACCATTACATGCAGTTTGATGGTAAATTCATTAATAACAATATGGAAGAGCAAGGCTTTAACTATCATGCCATTAGAGCAGTAGATAATCCTGGTGATAATCCAACATTTCCACAAGACACATTCTTTACGGTTAATCTTGGTGCTATAAGCATTACCAATACTGTTGAAATTGAAGTACAAATGAATATTGCCGAGTGGTTTAAAAACCCCAACCTTTGGGATTTAAATATTTATAATCAAGCGCTAATGCCCAACTCAACAGCGCAAATTTTAATGTATGAAAATGGGCAAAATGTGTTTAGCCTAGGTGAGGTAACCCAATAACTAAAAAGGAATGAAGAAAGCATTATTTTTTATTGCAGTTACTCTTTTCTTTGGATGTTCTAAAGAAGATAACGGTTACCAACCGACAGAGCAGCCATTGGATATTCCTGAAATCTTTTCAGCCTATATTATCAACCCGATAATACCAAATGATAACCCACAAACTGCAGAAGGAGTTGCGCTAGGAAAAAAACTCTTTTTTGACAAAATTCTCTCTGCAGATGGCACCCAATCTTGTGCAACCTGTCATGCACCACAAAAATCTTTTGCCAACAATCTGCCTACGAGTATTGGTATCGATGGAATTTCCGGAACGCGAAATGCCATGCCATTATTTAATTTAGCATGGAATTATGGAGACCGTTTTAATTGGGATGGATCCGCTCTGAGTCTCGAACAACAAGCTCAAGAACCCGTAGAAAACCCTATAGAATTGCACAGTAATTGGGATAATGTTGTAGAGCGATTACAAAATCATCCGGAGTATCCTCAACGATTTCAACTGGCATTTAATACCTCAACCATTACAAAAGCGTTAACGACCAAGGCTATTGCTCAGTTTGAACGCACGTTAATCTCGGCTAACTCTAAATTTGACAAATACACCTTAGGTCAAACTTCGCTGACACAGCAAGAACTGAACGGACTTGATATTTTCTTGAGAGAAGACAAGGGAGACTGCTTTCACTGTCATGGCAACCCGAACAATCCACTATGGACGGATAATGATTTTCATAATAATGGCCTGGATGCTACCTTTACAGATTTGGGCTTAGGTGCGGTTACAGGAGACCCAAATGACAATGGAAAATTTCGCACCCCTTCGTTAAGAAACTTAGCCTATACCGCACCATATATGCACGATGGTAGATTTGCGACTATAGATGAAGTGATAGACCACTACAGCGAAGGATTACAAAATTCACCTACTATTGACCCACTAATGAAACAAATTGCTCAAGGCGGTGTACAATTAACCCAAGAGGAAAAAGCAGATTTAAAGGCATTTTTATTAACACTGTCAGATCCTTCATTTTTAAATAACCCTGATTTTCAAAATTAAAATTGAATGTTTATTCTTACTTTTTTATGTATTTCATCGAAAAATGATGGATTTAAACATTAACTTCTTTTAGGTTTACTTAAATTTTCAGCCCCAATTCTTACGAAATGAAACCTACTAGAAGCAAAACATTGCCTTGCGCTGTGTTTGGTCATAATTATGTTAAAACCAAAACAAATTCAGACCATACCTTGGAGCTCGTTTGCTCGCACTGTAACACGGTTGTAAAAACAGATCCTAACGGTAATTTTGAAGAGTTGAGCGTATCAAACAAGCACATACAGACTACACTTAGACAATTATTTCATCTTAAGCTTCAAATATCCAAACCCAATTTTCTTAATCATATAGAAAAACCCTATTAAATCATATACTAATATAATGTTAGTAAATATGGTTAAACCTTAGTTAAATTGTATATTTGCGTTCAATTTAGAATTAATCTACTTTAATATATGATTAAAGTTTCTGAACAAGCTAAGAAAAAAGTCATCGAGCTAATGAATGATGACGGCTACAACCCTGATACCGACTACATTAGAGTTGGTGTTAAAAGTGGTGGTTGCTCTGGTTTATCCTATGATTTAAAATTTGACAAAGAGCAAATTGAAGGTGATAAAGTCTTTGAAGATAATGGTGTAAAAATCATTGTTGACAAAAAGAGTTTCCTTTACCTTATAGGTACTACTTTAGAATATTCAGGAGGATTAAACGGAACCGGATTTGTGTTTAACAATCCTAATGCTAATCGCACTTGCGGTTGTGGAGAATCATTTTCACTTTAAAAAGACATCATGAGTAAATACACTGAAGACGATTTAAGGGAAGAATTAAAAACCAAAGAATACGAATATGGTTTTTATACAGATATTGAGTCTGAAACTTTTCCTAATGGCCTGAACGAAGATATCGTAAGGGCTATTTCTAAAAAGAAGGAAGAGCCTGAATGGATGACCGAATGGAGACTTGAAGCTTTCAAGGTTTGGCAAGAAATGGAAGAGCCAGAATGGGCTAATGTAAAGTATGAAAAGCCAGATTTTCAAGCAATATCCTATTATTCTGCACCAAGTAAAAAACCTAAATACAACAGCATAGATGAAGTTGACCCAGAACTTCTTGAAACTTTTAACAAGCTTGGCATTTCTCTAGATGAGCAAAAGAAATTAGCTGGTGTTGCTATGGATGTGGTTGTTGATTCGGTTTCTGTAGCTACAACTTTTAAAGAAACCCTAGCGGAAAAAGGAATTATTTTCATGAGTATTTCGGAGGCTATTCAAAAGCACCCTGAACTCGTCAGAAAACATATTGGTACCGTGGTACCTAAAAAAGATAATTTCTATGCGGCTTTAAATTCTGCCGTATTTAGTGATGGTAGTTTCTGTTACATTCCAAAAGGGGTTAAGTGCCCTATGGAGCTATCGACGTATTTCCGTATTAACCAAGCTGGAACGGGTCAATTTGAAAGAACCTTGGTTATTGCGGACGAAGGCAGTTACGTCTCTTACCTCGAAGGATGTACAGCTCCTAGCAGAGACGAAAACCAACTACACGCTGCGGTTGTAGAATTAATCGCATTAGAGGATGCTGAGATTAAATATTCAACTGTACAAAACTGGTTCCCAGGAAATGCTGAAGGCAAAGGCGGTGTATATAATTTTGTGACCAAGCGTGGCTTGTGTGAGAAAAATGCAAAAATTTCTTGGACACAGGTAGAAACGGGTTCTGCTGTAACATGGAAATACCCGAGCTGTGTGTTAAAAGGTGATAATTCTGTTGGTGAATTTTATTCCATCGCAGTGACTAACAATTTTCAGCAGGCAGATACGGGAACTAAGATGATTCACTTGGGAAAAAACACCAGGTCAACCATAATTTCTAAAGGTATTTCGGCAGGTAAATCACAAAACTCTTATAGAGGTTTGGTACAAATAAGTCCAAGAGCAGAAAACGCACGTAATTTTTCGCAATGTGATAGTTTATTGATGGGCAATGAATGTGGTGCACACACCTTCCCCTACATAGAAGCTAAAAACAAAACAGCACAGATAGAACACGAGGCTACAACTAGTAAAATTGGTGAAGATCAGATTTTTTACTGTAACCAGCGAGGAATCGATACCGAAAAAGCCATTGCCTTAATCGTCAACGGTTTTAGTAAAGAGGTATTGAATAAGTTACCAATGGAATTCGCTGTTGAGGCTCAAAAATTATTAGAGATTAGTTTAGAAGGCTCTGTAGGATAAGACGATGAAAAAAAACATATTCATTTTATTGGCTGTCATAGGTTTTTTAGGTTGTAAAAACGATACAAAAACTGAAGTTAATCTTGAGGAAAATCGTGCGAAGTCCTACGACCAAAATGATGGCTATATAAGCATGAAAGGTGAGTTTTTGTATTATGCAGATGCAGCCGTTTTTCAGACACAAAATGAAATTTACGGTGTGGTTATTGACGAAAACATGCACCGCCTGAACAATCAGGTCAAACCTTTTAAAAAGGAAGCTACCGATATGGTTCCAGTGACTATACGAGTGAGAAAATTTGAAAAGCCGGAAAACGAGGAAGGGTGGCCATATAGAGTTGAAATTAAAGACATATTAAAGGTTGAAAAACCGAATTCAAATAAAGAAGACGTTATAAAATTAGCAAACTAGATATTATGTTAAAGATAAAGAACTTACACGCCAGTGTAGAAGACAAAGCAATATTAAGAGGAATTAACTTAGAGGTTAAGCCTGGTGAAGTCCATGCTATAATGGGACCGAACGGTTCTGGAAAAAGCACCTTAGCATCTGTCATAGCGGGTAAAGAAGATTACGAGGTTGAGGAAGGTGATATTATTTTTGAAGGTGAAAACATAAATGAACTTGCGCCCGAAGAACGCGCACATAAAGGAGTATTTTTATCCTTTCAATATCCTGTTGAAATCCCAGGGGTAAGCGTTACTAATTTTATGAAAACGGCCATTAACGAAACTCGCAAAGCGAAAGGTTTAGAGGATATGCCTGCTAACGAGATGTTGAAAATGATTCGTGAAAAATCGGAGCTGTTAGAAATAGACCGAAAGTTCTTATCACGTTCATTAAATGAGGGCTTTTCTGGTGGTGAGAAAAAGCGTAATGAGATTTTTCAAATGGCGATGTTAGAACCAAAGTTGGCTATTTTAGATGAAACTGACTCAGGTTTAGATATCGATGCCCTTAGAATTGTTGCCAACGGTGTTAACAAATTAAAATCAAAAGATAACGCAGTTATTGTTATTACCCATTACCAAAGACTACTTGATTACATAGTTCCAGATTATGTTCACGTTTTACACAATGGACGCATTGTGAAATCTGGATCTGCAGACTTAGCCCATGAGTTAGAAGCTAAAGGTTACGATTGGATTAAAGAAGAAGTAAACGCCTAATTGGAAAGCAAAATGGAATTAAAAGAAAAGTTAGTGTCTTCTTTTATGGCTTTTGAGGATACGGTAGATGTAGACTCACCAGTCCATGATATAAGAACGGAGGCTATAAAACATTTTGAAAACGAAGGGTTTCCTACCAAACGTCAGGAAGCATGGAAGTATACATCATTAAATTCAATTTTAAAGTACGATTATAGTGTATTTCCTAAGCATGAAGAAGCATTAGATTTCAAAGACGTAAAGAAGTATTTTATCCACGATATAGATGCTTACAAAATCGTCTTTATTGATGGTAAATATTCTTCCCATTTATCGCAAACTACACATGATGGCATCGATGTTTGTTTAATGTCTGCTGCACTGACCAAGCCAAAATACAGATTGGTCATTGAAAATTATTTCAATAAAATCGCTGCTAAAGATGGTCTATCCTCTTTAAATACTGCGTTCTCAGCAGAAGGTGCTTATATTCATATTCCTAAGAATAAATTGGTTGAAAAGCCAATACAAATTTTACACTTTTCTACAGGTAATGAAGCAGCTTTAATGCTTCAACCTCGAAATCTAGTTGTTGTTGACGAAAATTCGCATGTTCAGATTATTGAACGTCATCAGAGCTTAACAGACAATCCTGTCTTAACAAATTCTGTGACAGAGATATTTGCCAACAAACGTGCCATTGTAGATTACTACAAAATTCAGAACGATAGAGAATCGGCTTCGTTAATTGACAATACGTTTATCAACCAAAAACAAGAAAGTATTGCTAAAGTCCATACCTTCTCATTCGGTGGAAAGATTACTAGAAACAATCTAAACTTTTATCAAAACGGAGAGCGCATCGACTCGACCATGAAAGGCATTACCATTATTGGTAATAAACAACACGTAGACCATAACACTTTGGTGCACCATATTGAACCTAATTGCGAGAGCCATCAGGATTATAAAGGTATTTTTGGCGATAGTGCAACAGGTGTGTTTAACGGCAAGGTTTTGGTTGAAAAAGAAGCGCAGAAAACGGATGCCTTTCAAGCGAATAATAATATTTTGTTAAGTGATAAAGCTTCAATAAACACTAAACCTCAACTTGAGATTTTTGCAGACGACGTCAAGTGCTCCCATGGCTGTACTATTGGGCAGCTGGATGAAAGTGCTATGTTTTACCTCCGATCTCGTGGTATTCCTGAAAAAGAAGCCAGAGGACTGTTAATGTTTGCGTTTAGTAATAACGTTTTGGACTCTGTGAAAATCCCAGAAATTAAAAATAGAATCACTAAAATTATAGCCGGAAAATTAGGAGTTAATATTGGGTTTGATTTATAAATGAGTGAAGCTTTAAGTCATACCACGTTCAATGTAAAAGAGATAAGGAAGGATTTTCCTATCCTTAAGCGAAAAGTTAATGGTAAGCCTTTAATCTATTTCGATAATGCTGCAACCTCACAAACCCCACAGCAAGTTATCGATACAATAGTTGATTATTATTCTAATTATAATGCCAATATTCATAGAGGTGTTCATGCATTGAGCCAAGAAGCTACTGATGCTTACGAGCAAGCACGTATTAAAATTCAAAAGCACTTTAATGCCGCTAAAGCGTACGAGATTATTTTTACTTCTGGCACTACACACGGTATTAACTTGGTGGCCAATGGGTTTTCTTCACTTTTAAAGAAAGGAGATGAGATCATTGTTTCTGCCTTAGAACATCATAGCAATATTGTGCCATGGCAAATGCTTTGCGAGAGCACAGGTGCTGTTCTTAAAGTTATACCAATGAACACAAATGGTGATTTGGTACTCTCAGAATTTGACAAACTGCTTAATCAAAACACAAAACTTGTTTTTGTTAATCATATATCAAATGCTTTAGGGACTATTAATCCTATTGAAACCATAATAGAAAAAGCGCACAAAGTTGGCGCTGCAGTATTAGTAGATGGTGCACAGTCGTGCCCGCATATAAAACCCGATGTACAAGCATTAGATGTTGATTTCTATGTATGTTCAGCACATAAAATTTGTGGCCCTACAGGTATTGGTATGCTCTACGGAAAAGAAGAATGGCTCAAAAAGTTACCCCCTTATCAAGGAGGTGGCGAAATGATTGCCGAAGTTTCGTTTGAAAAAACCACTTACGCCGATTTACCTCATAAGTTTGAAGCTGGTACACCAAATGTTTGTGGTGGCATTGCTTTTGGTGCGGCTTTAGACTACATGAACTCTATTGGTTTTGATGCTATTGCGCAATACGAGCATGAACTTTTAGTCTATGCCACTAAGCAACTTCAAAACATTGAAGGCTTAACGATTTATGGCACCTCTAAACATAAAACTTCTGTTATTTCCTTTAATGTTGGTAACATTCATCCCTATGATATTGGTACCATATTAGATAAAATGGGAATTGCAGTACGCACAGGACATCATTGCGCACAACCTATTATGGATTTTTATAATATTCCTGGTACCATAAGAGCGTCATTCATGTTCTATAATACGAAAGAGGAAATCGATATATTTATCTCAGCATTAAAGAAAGCTGTTGCGATGCTTTCGTAATAGTTTGGCATCAAAAGTGTAACTTAGGCTAATAAAATCTTTATTTTATGAAATTTTTACTCAGTATTTTTACTTTGGTTGCACTTACAGGATCTTGTAATTCTGTTAAGGAAACACTTACGGAACATAAAGAACATATGGCACAATCTAGCTTATCAGGAACCTACAGTATAAATCAATTAGAATGTAAAGACGTTTCTTCAAAAGCTCTTACGATAACCTTTAAAGATTCTATTAATCATGCTTCAGGATTTTCTGGTTGCAACACCTTTTTTGGAAATTATACCCTTAAAGAAAACACAATTAAATTCGGGCCAATCGCAACTTCTAAAAAGTATTGTGGCGCAGAGCAAAACAACTTAGAAAAAGAATATATAAAGGCCCTAAGTGAAGTTAACTCTTTTACTATAAAAAATGACTCAATTGTTTTTTTTAATGAAGATACTAAGATTTTTACGGCCATAAAAAGTGATGCTTCAAGACCCGGTAAAAGTGATATTGTAAAAGATAATTACAAAAAATTCGCGGTTATTTATGAAACCTCAACAAGAGGGTCTTTTGAACATATTGAGATTTCTGAACACAATATCAAAATTTCAAAAGATAGAGGTTTAGAGAATATGAATACCTATCATTGTAATCCTCAAGATTGGAAAGCACTAAACGAACTATTGAGTAATTCAGTAGTAGAAAATCTAGATTTGCTAAAAGCACCAACGGACAAACGCCTTTATGATGGTGCACCACACGCAACATTATCTGTCATAAAAGGAGATGTTATAATGATGACTCCTACCTTTGATCATGGAGCTCCTCCGAAAGAAATAGAAACACTAGTTAATAAAGTGTTATCTATGGCAGAAAATGCAACTAAACAATAGTGATTTTGTAACTTTGCTTCAAATGAGTTTGATTATGACTATTGAAGAAATTCAAAACGAAATTATAGATGAGTTTTCAATGTTTGACGATTGGGAAGAGCGCTATCAATACATGATAGATTTAGGCAAAACCCTGCCTTTAATCGACGAGCAATATAAAACCGATGACCATATCATAAAAGGTTGCCAAAGTAAGGTTTGGGTACATGCTGAAATGAACGATAACAAAATAGAATTCACAGCAGATAGCGATGCCATTATTACAAAGGGCATCATTGCTATTTTAATTAGAGTGTTCTCTAATCAACACCCAAAAGATATCATCGAGGCTAATACTGATTTTATTGATAAGATTGGTTTAAAAGAGCACTTATCGCCCACAAGAGCTAACGGATTGGTTAGCATGATAAAACAATTAAAAATGTATGCCATTGCATACCAAACACAGTTGAACTAAGATGAGCGAATCAACTATAGAAACTAATGTACTTGGAGATAAAATAGTACGCGTTTTAAAAACCATTTACGACCCAGAAATTCCTGTAGATATCTACGAATTAGGATTGATATATGATGTCTTTGTTAATGAAGATTATGAGGTAAAGATTTTAATGACCTTAACCACCCCAAATTGCCCAGTGGCTGAAACTTTACCTTTGGAAGTTGAAGAAAAGGTTAAATCTATTAATGAAGTCAAGGATGCTGAGGTAGAAATTACTTTTGATCCGCCTTGGTCACAAGACCTAATGAGCGAAGAGGCTAAGTTAGAATTAGGAATGTTATAAATTGAGCATTATGAGCAATACAGGAATTGACGCAATAGCATTTTATGTTCCACAACTTTATGTTTCTATGGATAATCTTGCTGAGGCGAGAGGAATTCCAGCAGAAAAATTAAAAAAAGGGCTGGGTCTTCAAAAAATGGCCGTACCGAATATTGGCGAAGACGCTGCAACGTTTGCTGCTAATGCCTTATTGAATCTTATTACTCAAAACAACATCGATCCAAATGAAATCGGTCGTGTGTATTTAGGTACAGAAAGTGCCATAGATGGATCCAAACCTACAGCAACCTATGCTGTAGAAATTGTTGAAAACGAACTTGCTAAAACTTACGGTGAGCGTAGCTTCAAACATTGCGACGTTTTAGATATGACCTTTGCTTGTGTTGGAGCTGTAGACGCTTTACATAATAGCATAGATTGGGTAAAACAAGACGTTAACAGAAAAGCTGTAGTAATTGCTTCAGACCTTTCTAAATATGATATTAATTCTACCGGAGAGTATACCCAAGGTGCTGGCGCAGTTGCAGTTTTGGTAAGTCATAATCCATCTATCATAGAAATAAATAATGTTTGGGGAGTTGCCTCTAAAAGTGAGGGTGACTTCTTTAAACCTAGGAGAACCTATAAAAAAGCAGAGCTTCTAAAATCAGTATTCAAGAATTTAAATTTAGATACATCTGATGAAAAAATAAATGAATTTATGGCTTCTTCTGATTCTGAATTTTGGTCTGATGGAAGTGACATTGTGGAAGTCTTTAAGGAAGAACCCATTTTTGACGGTCAGTTTTCTAATGCCTGCTATAATGATAGAATTACAGAAGCTCTCTCCCATTTTAAAAGTCAAAAAGAAATAGCTTTTAATAGCGATTGGCACAAAATTGTATTTCATTTACCCTATGCGTTTCATGGAAGACGGATCATTTTTGACAATTGGTTAAATTGGATCAAAACTTCTAATATTTATAGAGAATTAGAAAATGAGATAGGACGATTTGAAGATTCAGATAAAAAAGAATGGTCTAAAAACGCTTACAAATCTCATTTGTACAGCACGTTTATTAATACAAAAATTGCTCAAGGAGAGCTAGCTTCTTCAGAAATTGGTAATATGTACACTGCATCAATTTTCATGTCCCTTTTGAGTTTGTTGTCAGATGGTTACAATAGTAATACAGAACTATCAGGAAAAACTATTGGTTTTATAGCCTATGGGAGTGGCTCAAAATCCAAGGTTTTTGAAGGAGTTGTTCAAGAAAATTGGAAATCCAGATTGTCCGATGTTCATTTATTTGAAACCTTAAATCAAAGAACTTCTATAGATGTAGACACCTATGAAAACATTCATCGTGCTAAACTTGAATCCCCAATACATAACGGAAGTAAAATTTCGTTAGACTTTATTGAGCGAGAAGAAACCAATTATGGATTACGTCGCTACAGTGTAAAATAAGAATGGCAGAAGAAATTATAAATAGGGTTGCTAATAGTAAACTTAAGGTTATTGATCTTGAAGACTTCTATCCTAGCGGTCGTCGTGTTTTATTTGACATAAAAGATTGGTTGCTTGAAGGCTTAGTACTACGTGAAAATGATTTTAGAGCCTACGTTAAGGAACATGATTGGTCACAATATAAAGACTGCTATGTAGCACTACACTGTTCAACTGATGCCATAATTCCAGATTGGGCTTATATGATGATCAGTATTGAACTTCAAGGGTATTCAAAATCAACTGTTATTGGATCTCTAGAGCGTTTAGAATCTATACTTTACACTTCTATAATTTCTAATTTAGACCTTTCGGTTTACCAAGATTTACCTGTTATAATAAAAGGGTGTTCAAATAAGCCTGTTCCTGTTAATGCATTGGTTTTACTGTCTCAAAAATTAAAACCAATCGCCAAATCTATTATGTTTGGCGAAGCGTGTTCTGCTGTACCTTTATTCAAAAGGAAAAAATAAATGTGACTTATTTAGTTTTTTTACGTCTAAACAGTATTGATTGGATGTGTAAAAAACATATAAAACGCATCAATAAACGTGTATATTTGTAAACTATAACAACTTAAATTATTAAAACTTAATTCATTATGAACAAAAAATTACTTTTATCAGTGTTACTAATGTTTGTGATAACTTTTGGTTTTTCTCAAACTAAAGAGGAATTACAAGCCCAAAAAGCTGAAAAACAAGCTGAAGCTGACAAGTTTCAGGCTGAGGCTAATGCTATCCAAGCACAAATTGATGCTTTACCAGGTTGGAGAGTAGGTGCATTTGGAACTATTGGTGGTAACTTATCTAACTTTAATAATTGGTATGCGCAAGGAACACCAAATAATGTTTCTGGTAACATAGGGATAACAGTTAATGCATTTGCGAATAAAATTGAAGATAAATATTTTTGGAGAAATGCTTTAACAACAAATCTTAACTGGGTAAAATTAGACGATAAGGATAATGGTACTGATGCAGATAAAGATTTTAATCCAACAACAGATGTTTTCAACCTTTCTTCACTTTATGGACAGAGGTTAAATGAAAAATGGGCTATTTCTGGTTTAGCTGAATATAGAACTACATTATTAGACAATTTCAACGATCCAGGATATTTAGACCTTGGTGTTGGTGCTACATGGACTCCTATTGAAAACTTAGTTGTGGTTATACATCCTGCCAACTACAATTTCGTATTCTCTAGTGGAGATACCGTATTTGATTCATCATTTGGTGCAAAAATTGTAGCAGATTACACTAGACAAATTGGTGCTGTAAATTTTAAAACTAACTTCTCTACATTCCAAAGTTACAAAGACGGTGATCTTTCTAACTGGACATGGACAAACTCATTTGGTTATACCTTATGGAAAATGATTGGTGTTGGTTTTGATTTTGCTTTAAGAAGCAATAAACAAGAAGCTGCTAATGCGCAAGGTGTTGCTTTAGGTGATGCTGACAACAAATTACAGTCTTACTATACAATAGGTTTAAGCTATAAGTTCTAAAGAATATATAGCCTAAAATAGATAAAAAGCCCATCAACTTAAATTGATGGGTTTTTTTAAGTAATATCTTCAACGTCTGGATATAGGAAATGATTGTATGGAAAACGCGTTACGTGAATTTCTCGCACTTCTTGATAGACGCGTTTTCTAAATTCTTCCATATTTTCCTTATTCAATGCCGAAATGAAAAGTGCATTGTCACCTACTCTAGACATCCAAGTTTTTTTCCATTCTTCAATTGTGAAATTGGCTTTGGTGCGCTCTTCAACCAAATCGTCTTCGTCAAAAGGCTCTGGCTCATATGCATCAATCTTATTAAAAACCATTATCGTCGGTTTGTCCTTGCTGTCTATTTCATCTAGAATTTGATTTACCGATTCTATGTGTTCTTCAAAATTAGAATGGGAAATATCTACCACGTGAAGCAATAAATCTGCTTCTCGCACTTCGTCTAAAGTACTTTTAAAGGATTCTACCAACTGCGTTGGTAATTTTCTTATGAAACCTACCGTATCGCTTATCAAAAATGGCAAGTTGCCAATAACAACTTTTCTAACCGTTGTATCTAAGGTTGCGAAGAGTTTGTTTTCGGCGAATACTTCACTCTTGCTAATCACATTCATTAAAGTAGATTTGCCAACATTGGTATATCCTACCAAAGCTACACGTACCATTTTACCTCTATTGCCACGCTGAACAGCCATCTGCTTATCAATGGTTTTTATTTTCTCCTTTAACAAGGCAATCTTATCACGCACTATACGTCTATCAGTTTCTATCTCTGTTTCCCCTGGACCTCGCATACCAATACCACCTTTTTGTCGTTCAAGGTGCGTCCACATTCCTTTAAGTCTTGGCAGCAAGTATTCGCACTGTGCTAATTCTACCTGTGTTCTGGCATAACTGGTTTGTGCGCGTTGGGCAAATATGTCTAAAATGAGGTTGGTTCTATCTAAAATTTTACAGTTTAGAATTTTGCTGATATTACGTTCTTGGGCTGGTGAAAGTTCATCGTCAAAAATTACTGTACCCACTTCATTATCTTTCACAAAGTTCATCACCTCTTCCATCTTACCTGTTCCTATAAAGGTTTTAGGATTTGGCATTGTCATTTTCTGAGTGAATCGTTTCACAACTTCTCCACCTGCAGTGAAAGTTAAAAATTCAAGCTCATCTAAATATTCTTTGGATTTTTCTTCATCTTGCTCTTGTGTGATAATTCCAACCAGTGCAACTTGTTCTAATTCTATATCTTTTCTCTCTATCATAAAGTAAATTAAAGTGCAAAGTTAAACAAATGTCA
Source organism: Winogradskyella sp. HB-48 (assembly GCF_049942685.1). Taxonomy (GTDB): domain Bacteria; phylum Bacteroidota; class Bacteroidia; order Flavobacteriales; family Flavobacteriaceae; genus Winogradskyella. The sequence continues at coordinate 1,284,243 of NZ_CP187934.1, read as the reverse complement.
TTTTCTTTATACACTTTAAAAAACCTATATTTAATCCCATGAATACATCTTCAGCTCTGCATACTATTGCCTTTTATAATATTGAAAATTTATTCGATATAGAAAATGATCCCTTAACAAATGACGATGATTTTTTACCTACTTCTGCAAAACGATGGACATCTAAGCGATATCAAAATAAACTTAGAAAAATAGGGAGTGTTATTACTAAAATTGGAGAAGAAAATACAGGAACAGCGCCAGTTATTATTGGTTTAGCTGAGGTTGAAAATCGTAATGTATTGATGGATTTAACAAACAGTGAACATCTTATAGATTTAGGTTATGATTTTGTACACTTTGATTCATTGGATGAGAGAGGAGTTGATGTTGCTTTGCTTTACAAAACCAATCTGTTTGAAGTAGAAAATTCAGAAACGTTTTCAGTCTATTTACAAAATGATTTAGGTTTACGAGACTACACAAGAGATATTCTTCTGGTACAGGGAAGATTTGGAAATGAAAAATTACATATTATTGTTAATCATTGGTCATCTCGTAGAGAAGGAGAAAAAGAAACTGAATACAAGCGTATAGCGGCTGCTGATGTGGTTAATTCAATAATTGCTAGGCTCAAAAATGAAAATAATGATGCCAAGATTATAGTCATGGGCGATTTTAATGATAATCCAGAAAATGAAAGCATTAGTCTTCTTGAAAAAGAAAGTAGTCTCTATAATCCATTTAAGACAATTCAATCACATAATAAAGGAAGTCTAAACCATAACTTCCAATGGAACATGTTTGACCAAATTTTGTTTACAAATAATTTCTTCAATTTTAATAGTTCTAATTTAAAATTTGTGAAAGCAGATGTTTTTAATTCAAATTTTGTAACTCAGTATCATGGAAAGTACAAAGGGCAACCATTTAGAACTTATGTTGGTAAAAAATATAAAGGAGGATATAGCGATCATTTTCCGGTATATGTGCAATTCAAAAGCCTTTAAACCATTTATCGATAAATAAAGTAGTTCATCTATTATAGCATTGTTAACATCATGTTAATAGGCATTTTTTATATATTCGAATGTGCATAAAAGAACGTCTAGTCAACGTCACTCTATGCTTCCCCAAGCCTCATAAAAACTAAAAAAAATAAATCCTTTATAATCAATGCATTGTAAGGGGTTAAATAATTTCTAACAAACCGATTAATAATGAAAAAGATTACTCTATTTTTATTTCTGCTTTCATTTGTTGCGATTACAAGTGTACAAGCACAAATAACTACTTTTCCATACACCGAAGACTTTGAGTCTGGTGATGGTGGTTGGGTCGCCAACAACACAACAAATGGCACATGGGCTTTAGGCACACCAACTGGTGCTATTATTAATAGTGCTGCATCAGGGACAAACGCTTGGGTAACCAATCTCTCTGGTAATTATAATTCTAACGAAAACTCTTGGGTCACAAGTCCTGTATTTGATTTCTCATCACTTATAGCACCTTCAATAGAATTGAGTATTTGGTACGATATCGAATTTAGCTGGGATGGCGCTGTACTTCAATCTTCTATTGATGGAGGTACCACTTGGGTTAATGTTGGGGCTAATGGTGACCCAAACAATTGGTACACCGATAATACTATTAACGGTAATCCAGGTGGTCAACAAGAAGGTTGGTCAGGAACCGGTGCTGCTGGTACAAATGCTTGGGTAACCGCAAGACACGCTCTTACAGGTTTAGGAGGACAATCAAATGTAATATTTAGAATTGCATTTGGTTCTGACGGATCTGTTACAGACGAAGGTTTTGGTTTTGATGACATAAATATTTTTGAAGTTACATGTCCTGAACCATCTGATCTTGCTGTTGTTACGTCCAATTCTGATAGTGTAACTTTGTCATGGACAGAAAATGGCACTGCAACTATATGGAATGTTGAAGTTGTACCTGAAGGCTCTATACAGACTGAAACTCCTACTAATGTTGCTACTACAAACCCTTTTACCATTACTGGATTGACAGCAGCTACTAATTATGTTTACTACTTACAATCCGATTGCGGTGGAGATGTAAGCTCATGGGTAGGCCCGTTTGCTTTTACAACTGAGTGCGTAACATTCGTTGCTCCTTATACAGAAGGTTTCGAAAATGGGGGAACAATACCTCTTTGTTGGTCCATGGACGGTGGCGAAGATTGGTTCTTTAACGACAATGCGGCCGGAACCCATGTAGGTAACAATGGTACCATTACGGGTTCCACGGCTTCTAACAACTACTTCGCATGGTGTGATGCCTCTGGGAATGACGGTGTAAGAACCCTTACAAGCCCATTGGTCGATGTTGCTGGCCTGGCCGCGCCCGCTCTATCTTTCTATTTGATAAGCGACAACGAGGGCAATGCCAACAGTAATTTGGATGTAGAGGTTTGGGACGGTACTGCTTGGAACCCTATGGCCACTTACAATACCAATACTGGCGGGTGGGCTCTGATCGTCATAGACCTGAGCACCCTTACCATTACGGGCGACGTTCAGGCTCGTTTTATATTCTCCGAGATTGTAACAGGCGACTTCTATGATGATATCGCAATTGATGATGTGACCTTCGATGAAGCCCCTTCGTGCTTTAACCCTGCATCGTTAACTGCTACGGCGATTACCGCTAACAGCGCCGAACTAAGCTGGTCGCAGGACGGTAGCGTAGCGTCTTGGAATATCGAAATCGTAACGTCCGGCACAGCTCCTACGGGAACACCAACCTATACTGGCGTCACTAACCCTTATACCGTTACGGGATTGACCGCGGTAACGGCATACGACTATTATGTACAGGCCAACTGTGGCAGCGAACTTAGCGGTTGGACTGGACCATTTGCTTTTGAGACGCTTTGTGATGTATATACCCCCGACTATCTAGAGCAGTTTACAACTATAATCCCCGATTGTTGGGACGAGGCGGATAGTGGCGATGCAACTACAGGGCCTGGTGATTTTGGTGCCGGTGCTTGGGGTACGGATGGCTTCCTTAACAACGGCTTTACGGGTGCCTATAAAATCAACTTATGGCTTGCCGCCAAAAGTGATTGGATTTTATCCCCTCAGTTTGATCTGACAGGTGGGCCTTTCCAAGTAGAGTTTGATTTTGGGATCATGCAGTTCGGTAGCTCTACCAATGCTGGCACATTGGGCTCTGACGATATTGTCCAATTGCTCATCACCAACGACAACGGTATAACCTGGACGCCTCTTTTAACTTATGATAATACTTCCGTGGTATCACCTGCAGGTGAACACCCAGTAGTTACACTAGAGGCCTATGCTGGCCAGACCGTACAGTTCGGAATCTTAGGCTCCGAAGGTACGGTAGATGACCCTCAAGATAATGACGTGTTCGTGGACAACTTCCGTGTAAGGGGTATCCCTACATGTCCAGAGCCAACAGACCTGACTTCCACCAACTTGAGTCTAACCTCTACGGAAGTAGGCTGGACCGAGACTGGTGCTTCAACTGCTTGGAACATAGAATATGGCCCTGCAGGGTTTACTCCTGGCACAGGGACATTGGTTACCGGTGTTGCCACAAACCCTTACGTTTTAGACGGCCTGACTTCCGACACGGATTACGATTTCTATGTACAGGCAGTGTGCGACCCTATGAACATTAGCTCATTTGCTGGTCCTGGCTCGTTCTATACAGGGTATTGCCAGTCGGAACCTTCCAGTAATGATGGTCAGGGTGTTACAAACGTAACGATAGGAATAACAGACTTCCCAAGCTTAGGTGATGTGACCTATGAAGATCAAACTTCCCCAACGGTTAATGTTTTCCAAGGCATTGAAACCAATGTGGCTGTTACCTTTGCAACAGGATTTACTTATGATACCAATATCTGGATTGACTTTAATGATGACTTAGTATTTGATAACGCAACAGAACTTGTTTTTTCCGGAACCTCTACCAATGCCAACCCAACAACGCTAGATGCTTCATTTGTTATGCCTCTGACCGCACCTCTTGGCGTGCATAGAATGCGTATTGGTACTGCTGATTTTGGCCAAGCAACACCAAATCCATGCTACAATGGTTCTTGGGGGGTGACCTTGGACTTTACGGTAAACATCCAGGAGCTGTTGTGTACCCTGCCTGAGGCCACATACACAACTGTTCCAGATTGTGCGAACAACCAATTCTTCATAGATGTCGACGTGACGAGCTTGGGAGATGCCTCATCTTTGGAAATCTCGAACGATTTTGATGCTTCTACACTGCAGGCTCTGGCAACGGGCGTGTACCAGGCTGGACCTTTCCCGTTTGGAAATACTGTTAAGATTTTTGTAATGAACGAACAGGACAACAATTGTACGATAAGTAGTGACTTTTATGAAGTATTGGCTTGTCCACCTGATAATGATGAGTGTATTTCAGCAACTGTGGCATTTGTGAATGCCGATGAAAGTTGTGACACAACTAATTCTGGAACTATCTTAGCAGCAACCCCTTCTGGAGTGCCAAGTGGTAGCTGTTCTGGGGATCCTGATGATGATGTATGGTTTGAATTCACAGCTCTTGGTGACCAACAAATTATTGATATCCAAAACATAACAGGTGGTACTACCAACTTAGATCATGCGTTATACGAAGGAGATTGCAATAACCTTGTAGAAATTTACTGTTCTACTGACACATTTAGTCTTACCCCTTCACTAATTGTTGGTAACACATATTACTTAAGAGTTTTTTCTGCTGGTAGTAATAGTGAAACAAGCACGTTTGATTTATGTATAAGCACATTAGGCACCCCTACATATTGTTTAGATGCACTGCCTATCTGTGCTGATCCTTCAATCCAATATGAAAGTATTGTTGGAGACCAAGTGGCCCCTCCATATTTAGATTACGACTGTTTGTTCTCTCAGCCAGATCCTCAATGGAACACAATTAATTTTGATTTAGCAGGAGATTATGTGTTTAGTTTAGACCAAACAAGTGCAACAGGTACACCTCTAGATATTGACTTTATTGTTTGGGGACCTTTTGTAGATCAACAAGGTGGTTGTGTAGATTTATTACCAGAAACTATTGCGGATTGTAGCTATTCTGCAACAGCGAGTGAAACTATTACATTAACTAATGTACCTGCAAATTCAGTGTATGTTATATTAATAACTAATTTCTCTCAGCAAGCTGGTTTCTATACATTTACCCAAGATTCTGGTCCACCAGACGGGACTAATTGTGACGTTGTTTGTGATGTTACCTTAGCTCTAGAAGGTGGTGAAATTGAAGATGATATTGAAGATCCAATATCCCCAGATGAAACTTTTGAGTTTTGTGGTTTTGAAAGTGTTGAGCTCACAGCTAGTACATTCTATTCCGTAGATGAATTTAGATGGTATCAAGATGGTTTTATTATTCCTGATTATAACCAACCTAACCTAACAGTAACTGAATCTGGAACATACCAAGTTCAAGTACTTGGTGGAATTTGTGACCAAAGTGAAACATATTTCTCTGCTTTAGTTGATATTAGATTATATGATGAATCACCTACTATAGAAACTCAGAATATTACTGTATGTGATAGTCCTGGATCTGATGGTGTGGAAGAATTTGATTTAGATGCTTTAACTGCGTCTTTCGGATTAGGTGCTGATTTTGTTGCAAGTTATTATACTAATACTAATGATGCTAACCAAGCAATAAATCCTGTTAGTTCTCCTTACACAACTAGTGGTGAAACATTAATCATAAGAATTGAAGATGCTAATGCTTCAAATGATGGATTCCTAGGATGTCGTCAATTATCTCAGGTAGACTTAGTGGTCAATCCAAGACCAATGGCTAATCAACCAGCTGATTTTGTAGTTTGTGACGACCAAGATGGTAATGTTGATGGGGAGACACAATTTGATTTAACTTCAATCAACGATGAAATAAGTACTAACCCGGATGTTACTATTACTTATCATTCGTCTCAAGCAGATGCTGATAACAATGCTGCTTCTTTAACAAGTCCTTACACCAGTAGCGGTGAAACTGTATATGTAAGGGTTGAAGATAACAATACTGGTTGTTATGAAACCACTTCTTTTAACTTAGAAGTTGATTTAGTTCCATTAGCAACATTCGATCCAGAATACAATTATGAAGTTTGCCCTAACGCAACAGTGCCAATTACAATAGGTATCATACCAGATAACTTCACTGCTGCTGATGTTTCCGTAACCTGGCTATTGGACGGTGTTGTTATTGCCGGGGCTAGTGGATTAGCCCTCGATACTGTCTTAGTCTCAGGGGATTATTCTGCCGAAATTACTTTCAATGCTACCGGCTGTACCAATACCATAACTACTACTGTGGCAGAATTAGACTCTTGTATTTTCCCAGAAGGTATATCTCCAGGTGTAAGTCCGGGGCTTAATGACCGTTTCGACCTTAGTAGTTTCAACGTAGTGAGGTTGGAGATCTACAACAGGAACGGTACGCTTGTATACTCTAAAAACAATTACGTAGATGAGTGGGAGGGCCAGACCAACGACGGCGAAGAGCTGCCGGTAGGAACGTATTTCTATACCGTAGTCTACGAGGGCGGTGCGAAGACAAAGAGCGCATGGGTATACATAAACAGATAATCGACTAACTGAATCAACTTAAATTATAATGAAAAAACTCACGATAATAGCGGTTTTGCTCCTCGCGTTGCAAACGTACGGGCAACAAGACCCACAGTACACGCAGTACATGTATAATATGAATATTGTTAATCCAGCTTATGCAGGTTCTAGAGAGAATCTTTCATTCGGATTATTATACAGAAACCAGTGGTCTAGAATTGATGGTGGTCCAGAGACCGGAACATTTTTTGGCCACTCACCTATTGGTAATAACCTTGGATTGGGTGTATCCTTGATCGCGGACCAATTAGGCCCTGTCAAAGAGACCAACGCCTACGTTGACCTGTCCTATACCTTGAAACTGGGCGGCGAGCACCGCCTAGCCTTCGGTGTGAAGGCGGGAGCCACATTTCATGACATAAATCTTACTACTGGTAACGTTGATGTCATTGATGCTGGTGATCCCTTCTTTGGTATGCAGATAAATGAAACCACACCAAATATTGGTGCTGGTTTTTTCTATTACACAAATAAATATTATTTATCTGTATCGGTCCCAAATATGTTGGCATCTGTCCACCTTGATTCTAACGGAAATAAAATCGGCTCTGAAACACAGCACTACTTTGTAACAGGAGGTTATGTTTTTGATTTGTCGGCAAATACAGAACTGAAACCTTCTTTTATGGTTAAATCTGCTTTTAATGCACCTACGTCTTTTGATGTGAACCTTAACGCAAGGTTCTTCAAAAAGTTTGAAATCGGTGCTTCGTACAGATTGGACGATTCGTTCTCGGGTCTGGTCAATTTTGCGCTGTCGCCATCCCTCAGAGTGGGTTATGCCTATGATGCCGTATCATCGGATATCAAGGCATTTGCGCCTGCCTCTCATGAGGTGATGCTCCTGTTCGACCTTAATTTCCCGAAACGCGTTTCACGTTCACCTAGATACTTCTAACCGGTTAAGCTAAACAATTATGAAAAACTTAAAAACACTATTATTTATCTCGTTGATGAGTGGTCTATGCTTAACTGCTCAGAACAAGGACACCAAAAAGGCCGACAAGGAATTCGCCAGGTTCGAATACGTCGATGCCGCCGAAAGCTATAAAAAGCTTATCGACAAAGGGGACGGATCGCCTTATGTGTACGGACAATTGGCCGAGTGCTATTACAACATCTTCAATACCGTTGAAGCGGAAAAATGGTATGCCAAAGCTTTAGAGTCTGAAGATAATCCTGAGATGATCTATAAATATTCCGAAATGCTCAAGGCCAACGGCAAATATGACGAGTCCAACAAGCAAATGGAAAAGTTCGCTTCCATGCGACCTGCAGATAATAGGGCAACTGCATTTAGAAAGAACCCTAACTATTTGCCAAAAATTCTTGAACAAGGTAAAAAGTTTAATGTACAAGACGCAGGTTTTAACTCAGCGCAGTCTGATTTTGGTGGGATAGTGAATGATGGTAAGCTTTTCATTACCTCTGCCAGAAATGACAACCGAAAAACCTACGGTTGGAACGAAGAACCTTTTTTGGATATTTATACACTTACCAAAAATTCTGATGGTGCTTATGGTAATGCAACGTTGATGAATGACAAAATCAACACTAAATATCACGAAGGCTTAGTGTCCTTTACACCAGATGGCAAGACCATGTACTTTTCAAGAGAAAGTTATTTTGAAAAGGATTTTCAAAAAGACTCTTTAAGTAAAGTGCGTTATAGCCAGCTTTATTTGTTCAAAGCTACCAAATTGGGGAATGATTGGGATACCGTTGAAAGTTTAGCCATAAACAGCGAAAACTATTCGGTTAAAAATCCTTCTGTAAGTGCCGACGGATCTACTCTATATTTTTCCTCTAACATGCCTGGTGGTTACGGTAACTTCGATATTTACAAAGCGGCCATCAATGAAGATGGTACTTTGGGAGAGCCTGAGAACTTGGGACAGAAGGTCAACACCGAGGGACAGGAAATGTTCCCGTACATCAGCAGCAACAATACGCTTTATTTCTCTTCCAACGGGCATTTGGGACTTGGCGGTATGGATGTGTTCTATACCAAGGTTGTTGATGGAAAGATGGCGCCCGTAAGGAATGTCGGCATCCCTATCAACAGCAACGGTGACGATTTTGCCTTTACCATCAACGAGGAAACCGAGGAAGGTTTTGTGTCCTCTAACAGGGAAGGTGGCAAAGGCAGTGATGATGTCTATGCCTTTAAAAAGCTTCAGCCGCTTTGCGATGTTTTAATAACAGCGACTGTTTTAGATGATACAACCAGAGAGCCCTTAAGTGGTGCTTCCGTGTCCTTATATGATGCGGACGGTAATAAAATCGTTTCAAAAACAACGAACGAAGAGGGTGTTGCCGAATTCATAGTCGAGTGCGAACAGGATACCGAACTGGAAGTGGTCATGGAAGATTTTGAAAGCAAGAAAGTACCGGTAAAAGGGACCAGCGAAGAGGAACTGGCCGTTCAGATATCTCTGGACCCTATAGAGAAAATCATGACCCCTGAGGAAATCGTGCTTAACCCGATCTATTTTGATTTCGATAGGTCCAACATCACCGCACAGGCGGCTTTTGAACTGGACAAACTGGTACAGATCATGAACAAGTACCCGGAACTGGTGATCAACGCAACCTCCCATACGGACAGCAGAGGATCCGATTCATACAACCAAAGACTGTCGCAGCGCAGAGCTAAGAGTACCCAACAATACGTAATTTCAAAGGGTATAGACGCTTCACGTATTTCTGCTGAGGGCAAGGGTGAGTCCGAGCCTAAGGTCAATTGTGGATCCAACTGCAGCGACGAAGAACACCAGCAAAACAGACGTTCCGAGTTTAAAATAGTTGGCGGCGGACCAAATGAACAACAGTAAAACCTGACTTTACGATAAAAAAAGCGCCCCATTTTCACGGGGCGCTTTTTTGTCTTTTTATCGTAATGGATAGCCTTTAATCGAAAATAAGAGTATTTAATCTATTATAATAATATTGATAAAATGTTAATACTCTTTTTTTTAAAATTAATCCTATCTTGAAATTGTTAATTATACTTTATAATCTGTATTCGATAATCTCTATATAAATTTAAAAAGAAATTATTCCTTTCTAGCTTTAAATACTTAAAAGGTTTAGTTATTTAATATCAAAATCAAAACAATGAAAAAGACTACCTTATTTCTTATCATGCTAGGGTTCTGGATTACTGCAAGTGCCCAATATGATTTCAGTCCTATTGTAGGCCCTGTAAATGTAGCTCAAGGATCCGCTGTTACCATTAACCTAAACGATACAGCTAATTCAGCAGGTGTTTCTGCTTCCTCTTCAGGTGCTTATGATTCTTTCACTATTACTGTAGACTGGAGTGCTGGCGGTGGCGGTCCTTGGTCTTCTGAAGCTGATATAACCTTTACCACTACTGCTGGCTCTGTGACTATAGATCCCCCAACAACAGGTGGAGGCAACAATGGAGGAGATACAACCCTTACTTTTTCGGGTGACTTGGCTGGTGCTTACGACCCTACAACAGATGGATACATAGATATAGTCCTAAACCAAAGTTTTGGTGGCTCGGATGCAAATTGGTCGAACATTGTAATAACGCTTTTTGAAGCTCCAACATGTATTGACCCTTCGGGCATGACTGCTAGTATGGTAACTGCCACTGCTGCTAACCTAGACTGGACAGCAGGTCTATCAGAAACTGACTGGAATATTGAATATAATAGTGTTTCTGATTTTACTCCTGGAAATGGTGAGGCTGAAGTTTCCGTTTCCCCTAGTGGTTCTCCGAATATTCCTTTGACAGGATTGAATCCAGCTACTGATTATTATGTATACTATCAAGCCAATTGTGGAACTGGAGATCTTAGCTTGTGGGTAGGGCCTTATATCTTTACCACAGAATGCGTAACATTCGTTGCTCCTTATACAGAAGGTTTCGAAAATGGGGGAACAATACCTCTTTGTTGGTCCATGGACGGTGGCGAAGATTGGTTCTTTAACGACAATGCGGCCGGAACCCATGTAGGTAACAATGGTACCATTACGGGTTCCACGGCTTCTAACAACTACTTCGCATGGTGTGATGCCTCTGGGAATGACGGTGTAAGAACCCTTACAAGCCCATTGGTCGATGTTGCTGGCCTGGCCGCGCCCGCTCTATCTTTCTATTTGATAAGCGACAACGAGGGCAATGCCAACAGTAATTTGGATGTAGAGGTTTGGGACGGTACTGCTTGGAACCCTATGGCCACTTACAATACCAATACTGGCGGGTGGGCTCTGATCGTCATAGACCTGAGCACCCTTACCATTACGGGCGACGTTCAGGCTCGTTTTATATTCTCCGAGATTGTAACAGGCGACTTCTATGATGATATCGCAATTGATGATGTGACCTTCGATGAAGCCCCTTCGTGCTTTAACCCTGCATCGTTAACTGCTACGGCGATTACCGCTAACAGCGCCGAACTAAGCTGGTCGCAGGACGGTAGCGTAGCGTCTTGGAATATCGAAATCGTAACGTCCGGCACAGCTCCTACGGGAACACCAACCTATACTGGCGTCACTAACCCTTATACCGTTACGGGATTGACCGCGGTAACGGCATACGACTATTATGTACAGGCCAACTGTGGCAGCGAACTTAGCGGTTGGACTGGACCATTTGCTTTTGAGACGCTTTGTGATGTATATACCCCCGACTATCTAGAGCAGTTTACAACTATAATCCCCGATTGTTGGGACGAGGCGGATAGTGGCGATGCAACTACAGGGCCTGGTGATTTTGGTGCCGGTGCTTGGGGTACGGATGGCTTCCTTAACAACGGCTTTACGGGTGCCTATAAAATCAACTTATGGCTTGCCGCCAAAAGTGATTGGATTTTATCCCCTCAGTTTGATCTGACAGGTGGGCCTTTCCAAGTAGAGTTTGATTTTGGGATCATGCAGTTCGGTAGCTCTACCAATGCTGGCACATTGGGCTCTGACGATATTGTCCAATTGCTCATCACCAACGACAACGGTATAACCTGGACGCCTCTTTTAACTTATGATAATACTTCCGTGGTATCACCTGCAGGTGAACACCCAGTAGTTACACTAGAGGCCTATGCTGGCCAGACCGTACAGTTCGGAATCTTAGGCTCCGAAGGTACGGTAGATGACCCTCAAGATAATGACGTGTTCGTGGACAACTTCCGTGTAAGGGGTATCCCTACATGTCCAGAGCCAACAGACCTGACTTCCACCAACTTGAGTCTAACCTCTACGGAAGTAGGCTGGACCGAGACTGGTGCTTCAACTGCTTGGAACATAGAATATGGCCCTGCAGGGTTTACTCCTGGCACAGGGACATTGGTTACCGGTGTTGCCACAAACCCTTACGTTTTAGACGGCCTGACTTCCGACACGGATTACGATTTCTATGTACAGGCAGTGTGCGACCCTATGAACATTAGCTCATTTGCTGGTCCTGGCTCGTTCTATACAGGGTATTGCCAGTCGGAACCTTCCAGTAATGATGGTCAGGGTGTTACAAACGTAACGATAGGAATAACAGACTTCCCAAGCTTAGGTGATGTGACCTATGAAGATCAAACTTCCCCAACGGTTAATGTTTTCCAAGGCATTGAAACCAATGTGGCTGTTACCTTTGCAACAGGATTTACTTATGATACCAATATCTGGATTGACTTTAATGATGACTTAGTATTTGATAACGCAACAGAACTTGTTTTTTCCGGAACCTCTACCAATGCCAACCCAACAACGCTAGATGCTTCATTTGTTATGCCTCTGACCGCACCTCTTGGCGTGCATAGAATGCGTATTGGTACTGCTGATTTTGGCCAAGCAACACCAAATCCATGCTACAATGGTTCTTGGGGGGTGACCTTGGACTTTACGGTAAACATCCAGGAGCTGTTGTGTACCCTGCCTGAGGCTACATACACAACTGTTCCAGATTGTGCGAACAACCAATTCTTCATAGATGTCGACGTGACGAGCTTGGGAGATGCCTCATCTTTGGAAATCTCGAACGATTTTGATGCTTCTACACTGCAGGCTCTGGCAACGGGCGTGTACCAGGCTGGACCTTTCCCGTTTGGTTCTGCTGTAAATGTTTTTGTAATGAACGAACAGGACAACAATTGTACGATAAGTAGTGATACTTTTGAATTACTAGCTTGTCCACCTGATAATGATAATTGTGCTGAAGCTACAGTAGCAGTTGTTAATACTGATGGAGAATGTACCATCATAACTTCTGGAACTTTACTCGAAGCCACTCCTTCTGGAGTGCCAAGTGGTAGCTGTTCTGGGGATCCTGATGATGATGTATGGTTTGAATTTGTAGCAACTGATGATACCCATCTTATCTCATTAGAAAATATAAGTGGCTCATCTACAAATTTAGATCATGGTTTATATGAGGGAGCTTGTGGCTCTTTGACTGAAATATATTGTTCTACAGATGATGCTTTAATCACACCAACTTTAACCGTAGGGAATACATACTACGTAAGAGTATTCTCTGCAGGCTCTGGTAATGAGGATACGACTTTTGATTTATGTATAAGACCAGGGCTTGATAATGTTCTGGTAGATCAAACTACTTATACTGTAGAACAATTAGTACAGGACATTTTAATTGGTGGCGAATGTGCTCAAATATCTAATATTACTTATTCAACAGGAACAGATTTTGGTGAAGAAAATGGAATAGGTTATTTCTCAATGCAAGGAGATGGTATTGGTTTTCCGTTTGATGAGGGTATTATTCTTACAACTGGTGATGCAAACCTAGCCTCTGGTCCAAATGTAAATGCGATGAGTGATGGATCTTCAGCATGGCCTGGAGATACTGATCTAGAAAATGCGGTTGGGATTACTACAACAAACAATGCTACAATAATTGAATTTGATTTTGTCCCACTAGCACAAGAAATTAGTTTTGATTTCTTAATGGCCTCCGAAGAATATAATGGAAATACTGGTGGTACTTTTGAATGTACATTTTCTGATGCATTTGCGTTTCTTTTAACAGATTCTAATGGTGTAACCACTAACCTAGCTGTATTACCTAATACAACAACACCCATTTTAGTCACCAATATTCATTTAGCTAACCCTGGCTGTGATGCTGAAAATGAAGAATACTTTGGTGGATATATTCCAGATAATTTACCTCCCATTTCTTTTGACGGTAGAACAACTGTATTTACCGCACAATCAGCTGTAAATATTGGTGAAACATATCATATTAAATTAGTTATTGCAGATCAAAGTGATTCGGCATTTGATTCTGGTGTATTCTTAAAAGCTGGAAGTTTTGATCTAGGCGAACTTGACTTAGGTGAAGATATAACTATAGCATCTGGAGAAGCTGCCTGTTTAGGGGAGCCGGTGGTCTTAGATACTGGGGCACCTAACCTTAACCATTTTTGGTTTAAAAATGGTATAGTTATCGACGGAGAAAATTCCTCAACATTAACTGTTACCGAGCCAGACTTATATACAGCACAAGTAATATTTTCAAGTCAATGTTTTCTAATTGATGAAATACTTGTTGAGTTTCTACAACCACCTGCTCTTAATGAAGACCCATCAGATTTAGAAAGTTGTTCAGCAACCGGAGAAGCTCCATTTTTTCTCAGTGACAATGATACTGTCGTGTTAGGTAATTTAGATCCGAATAATCACACTATTTCCTATCATTTATCTGAAAGTGATGCAGATACAAATACTGATGCAATTACAGATGAACCATATACTAATATTTCCAACCCTCAAACAGTTTATGTTAGAGTAGAGGATAATACGACTGGATGTCATAGTGTAGCTCCATTTGATTTGATTGTTATTGAACCCTCTCATACAGCTGATAGTGTAGATTATACTGAGTGTGGAAATGGTATTGAAGCTGAGTTTGATCTTGCATCTCATGCTTTAGATATCTTAAATGAACAAGATCCTTCACAATTTATTGTTTCTTACCACACGTCTCAAGTTGATGCTGAAAATGGTGAAAACGCATTACCTAATTTTTATACGAGTTCAGGTGAGACCGTTTACGTTCGAGTAGAATCAGTAAGTTATGAAGGCTGCTATGTTACAAATAGTTTTGAACTGATTGTCGGCACACTTCCATTAGCAACATTCGATCCAGAATACAATTATGAAGTTTGCCCTAACGCAACAGTGCCAATTACAATAGGTATCATACCAGATAACTTCACTGCTGCTGATGTTTCCGTAACCTGGCTATTGGACGGTGTTGTTATTGCCGGGGCTAGTGGATTAGCCCTCGATACTGTCTTAGTCTCAGGGGATTATTCTGCCGAAATTACTTTCAATGCTACCGGCTGTACCAATACCATAACTACTACTGTGGCAGAATTAGACTCTTGTATTTTCCCAGAAGGTATATCTCCAGGTGTAAGTCCGGGGCTTAATGACCGTTTCGACCTTAGTAGTTTCAACGTAGTGAGGTTGGAGATCTACAACAGGAACGGTACGCTTGTATACTCTAAAAACAATTACGTAGATGAGTGGGAGGGCCAGACCAACGACGGCGAAGAGCTGCCGGTAGGAACGTATTTCTATACCGTAGTCTACGAGGGCGGTGCGAAGACAAAGAGCGCATGGGTATACATAAACAGATAATCGACTAACTGAATCAACTTAAATTATAATGAAAAAACTCACGATAATAGCGGTTTTGCTCCTCGCGTTGCAAACGTACGGGCAACAAGACCCACAGTACACGCAGTACATGTATAATATGAATATTGTTAATCCAGCTTATGCAGGTTCTAGAGAGAATCTTTCATTCGGATTATTATACAGAAACCAGTGGTCTAGAATTGATGGTGGTCCAGAGACCGGAACATTTTTTGGCCACTCACCTATTGGTAATAACCTTGGATTGGGTGTATCCTTGATCGCGGACCAATTAGGCCCTGTCAAAGAGACCAACGCCTACGTTGACCTGTCCTATACCTTGAAACTGGGCGGCGAGCACCGCCTAGCCTTCGGTGTGAAGGCGGGAGCCACATTTCATGACATAAATCTTACTACTGGTAACGTTGATGTCATTGATGCTGGTGATCCCTTCTTTGGTATGCAGATAAATGAAACCACACCAAATATTGGTGCTGGTTTTTTCTATTACACAAATAAATATTATTTATCTGTATCGGTCCCAAATATGTTGGCATCTGTCCACCTTGATTCTAACGGAAATAAAATCGGCTCTGAAACACAGCACTACTTTGTAACAGGAGGTTATGTTTTTGATTTGTCGGCAAATACAGAACTGAAACCTTCTTTTATGGTTAAATCTGCTTTTAATGCACCTACGTCTTTTGATGTGAACCTTAACGCAAGGTTCTTCAAAAAGTTTGAAATCGGTGCTTCGTACAGATTGGACGATTCGTTCTCGGGTCTGGTCAATTTTGCGCTGTCGCCATCCCTCAGAGTGGGTTATGCCTATGATGCCGTATCATCGGATATCAAGGCATTTGCGCCTGCCTCTCATGAGGTGATGCTCCTGTTCGACCTTAATTTCCCGAAACGCGTTTCACGTTCACCTAGATACTTCTAACCGGTTAAGCTAAACAATTATGAAAAACTTAAAAACACTATTATTTATCTCGTTGATGAGTGGTCTATGCTTAACTGCTCAGAACAAGGACACCAAAAAGGCCGACAAGGAATTCGCCAGGTTCGAATACGTCGATGCCGCCGAAAGCTATAAAAAGCTTATCGACAAAGGGGACGGATCGCCTTATGTGTACGGACAATTGGCCGAGTGCTATTACAACATCTTCAATACCGTTGAAGCGGAAAAATGGTATGCCAAAGCTTTAGAGTCTGAAGATAATCCTGAGATGATCTATAAATATTCCGAAATGCTCAAGGCCAACGGCAAATATGACGAGTCCAACAAGCAAATGGAAAAGTTCGCTTCCATGCGACCTGCAGATAATAGGGCAACTGCATTTAGAAAGAACCCTAACTATTTGCCAAAAATTCTTGAACAAGGTAAAAAGTTTAATGTACAAGACGCAGGTTTTAACTCAGCGCAGTCTGATTTTGGTGGGATAGTGAATGATGGTAAGCTTTTCATTACCTCTGCCAGAAATGACAACCGAAAAACCTACGGTTGGAACGAAGAACCTTTTTTGGATATTTATACACTTACCAAAAATTCTGATGGTGCTTATGGTAATGCAACGTTGATGAATGACAAAATCAACACTAAATATCACGAAGGCTTAGTGTCCTTTACACCAGATGGCAAGACCATGTACTTTTCAAGAGAAAGTTATTTTGAAAAGGATTTTCAAAAAGACTCTTTAAGTAAAGTGCGTTATAGCCAGCTTTATTTGTTCAAAGCTACCAAATTGGGGAATGATTGGGATACCGTTGAAAGTTTAGCCATAAACAGCGAAAACTATTCGGTTAAAAATCCTTCTGTAAGTGCCGACGGATCTACTCTATATTTTTCCTCTAACATGCCTGGTGGTTACGGTAACTTCGATATTTACAAAGCGGCCATCAATGAAGATGGTACTTTGGGAGAGCCTGAGAACTTGGGACAGAAGGTCAACACCGAGGGACAGGAAATGTTCCCGTACATCAGCAGCAACAATACGCTTTATTTCTCTTCCAACGGGCATTTGGGACTTGGCGGTATGGATGTGTTCTATACCAAGGTTGTTGATGGAAAGATGGCGCCCGTAAGGAATGTCGGCATCCCTATCAACAGCAACGGTGACGATTTTGCCTTTACCATCAACGAGGAAACCGAGGAAGGTTTTGTGTCCTCTAACAGGGAAGGTGGCAAAGGCAGTGATGATGTCTATGCCTTTAAAAAGCTTCAGCCGCTTTGCGATGTTTTAATAACAGCGACTGTTTTAGATGATACAACCAGAGAGCCCTTAAGTGGTGCTTCCGTGTCCTTATATGATGCGGACGGTAATAAAATCGTTTCAAAAACAACGAACGAAGAGGGTGTTGCCGAATTCATAGTCGAGTGCGAACAGGATACCGAACTGGAAGTGGTCATGGAAGATTTTGAAAGCAAGAAAGTACCGGTAAAAGGGACCAGCGAAGAGGAACTGGCCGTTCAGATATCTCTGGACCCTATAGAGAAAATCATGACCCCTGAGGAAATCGTGCTTAACCCGATCTATTTTGATTTCGATAGGTCCAACATCACCGCACAGGCGGCTTTTGAACTGGACAAACTGGTACAGATCATGAACAAGTACCCGGAACTGGTGATCAACGCAACCTCCCATACGGACAGCAGAGGATCCGATTCATACAACCAAAGACTGTCGCAGCGCAGAGCTAAGAGTACCCAACAATACGTAATTTCAAAGGGTATAGACGCTTCACGTATTTCTGCTGAGGGCAAGGGTGAGTCCGAGCCTAAGGTCAATTGTGGATCCAACTGCAGCGACGAAGAACACCAGCAAAACAGACGTTCCGAGTTTAAAATAGTTGGCGGCGGACCAAATGAACAACAGTAAAACCTGACTTTACGATAAAAAAAGCGCCCCATTTTCACGGGGCGCTTTTTTGTCTTTTTATCGTAATGGATAGCCTTTTGCAGCCCACCAAGGATGAACTTCTATAACCAATCGTCCTGCTTTTACCATTGGATCGGCATTAGCCAGACTATCTGCCATTTTTAATGTTGGCACATTGTAGATAGTAATTCCTCTGATCTCACCATCATCCCCAAAAGGGCCAGAGATATCAGCATAGCCTAACTCATACATTTTGCCTAAATGAGCCAAGTGTTCACTTTGAAGCCTATTGGCTTCTTCCTCATTTTGATTTCGTATTGGGCCACTTTTTAAAAATGCAATAAAATATTGTTGCATCAAAGTAGTGTCTTTAGTCTTTTCATCTATATAATCAAAGACCTCATAACCCTTGCTCACAAGTTCAGCTCTTAATTCTGCTACGGATTTCTTTTTCGTATTTAATAAATTGGATTTTTCAACTGGTACTTCTACAATATCATTTTCTGTGGCTATTTCTGCACCTTTCTCAGATTCTGTTCCATTTTTACATGACACTAGAAAACAGGTTAAATACAATGTAAAAAGTATGTTTTTCATTATTTCCAAGTTTTATAAGGTTGTTTACTCAATTGCGAATTATAATATCTAATATCTCCTGTAACCTCTTTTCCTAACCAATCAGGTTTGTTAAAAATTTCAGCTTTTGATTGTAATTCTATTTCAGCTATAATTAAGCCTTCATTGTCATCAAAGAACTCATCAATCTCAAAAGTATGTTTACCAAAGTTCACTTCATAACGCATTTTATCAATTATACTTTCTTCACATAACTCTAAAAGCTGTTGTGCTTCTTGTGTAGTAATCTCGGTTTCCCATTCAAAACGTACCAAACCATCTTCTGATGATTTTCCTTTTACGGTTAAATATCCTTTATCATTTTTCAATCTTACCCTTACTGTACGCTCTTTGTGACTATTCAAAAAACCTTGTTTTATGCCATAACTTCTAGTTGCTTGCTTTTTAAAATCATTAGAGGTGACTAAAAATTTACGTTCTATTTCTACTGCCATTAAAAGGTTTTTAATGTCTAAATTTACATTATGCTAAACGATTTACCAATAAGAAAGATAATTCATGTAGATATGGATGCGTTTTATGCGTCTGTAGAGCAAATGGACAATCCTGATCTTAAAGGTAAGCCTATTGCTGTTGGTGGTGGTGGAAAACGTGGCGTTATTAGTGCTGCAAGCTATGAAGCACGACAATTTGGAGTAAAAAGTGCTATGTCTGGTCGTTTGGCCGAGAAACTATGCCCAGAACTTATTTTTGTTAGACCACGATTTGACCGTTATAAGGACATCTCTAACCGTGTACGAAAAATATTTTTTGACTACACTGATTTGGTCGAACCTTTATCTTTAGATGAAGCTTATTTAGATGTTACTGAAAACAAAATTGGGCTTCCTAGCGCTACTTTGATTGCCAAGAAAATAAGACAACGCATTTTTGACGAAGTTGGCTTAACGGCTTCCGCAGGTATCTCTACTAATAAATTTATTGCTAAGGTTGCGAGTGATTATAATAAGCCAAACGGACAAAAAACCGTAAACCCTGAAGACGTTCTTCAATTTTTAGAAGATTTAGACATTAGAAAGTTTTATGGTGTGGGTAAGGTTACTGCCGAAAAAATGTACCAAAAAGGCATCTTTACAGGCAAGGATTTAAAATCTAAAAGCTTGGAGTATTTAGACCAAAACTTTGGTAAATCTGGTCGCTATTATTATTACGTGGTGAGAGGAATCCATAATAGTGAAGTAAAACCAAATCGCATAAGAAAATCGTTAGCTGCTGAGCGTACCTTCAACGAAAACCTCTCTTCAGAAATTTTCATGCTCGAAAAATTAGACCATATAGCTGAAGAAGTTTCCAAACGGCTAGAGAAAAGCCGAGTTGCAGGTAAAACAATAACATTAAAGATAAAATACAGTGATTTTACCTTACAAACCCGTAGTAAAACTCTTCTATATTATATAAGTGACAAATCTATTATTTTAGAAACTGCAAAAGAACTTTTATATCAAGAAAAATTGAACAATTCAGTACGTCTTTTGGGAATATCTTTATCTAATTTGAATACTGATAGAGACAAAAAGCCTCAATCAACTGAAGAGGATAAAACATCGGTTAGCGCGCAGTTAAAGTTCGAATTTTAGACCATTAAAATAATTCTGACGTTTATTATAAAGGTTTGTAATAAAAGTTACATTATTAAAAATAAACCAACGTATCTTTCGTTTAACTATGTTGTTATTTTTTAAAAAATGAAGATAATACTCACTACACTATCATTGTTGTTTAGCATTGCAATAGTAAATGCACAAGAATGGCACACAGACTTTTCTGAAGCACAAGAAATTGCTACTAGCAGCAACAAGCCAATTATTTTAGTTTTTCAAGGTTCTGATTGGTGTGCTCCTTGTATAAAACTAGATAAAGAAATTTGGAGTACTGAAGAATTTAAATCCTATGCTAAAGAACATTATGTGATGCTAAAGGCTGATTTTCCAAGAAAAAAAAGCAACAAACTCTCAGAAGAACAAACAGAAGCCAACAAAAAACTTGCTGAAAAATATAATAAGCAAGGTTACTTTCCTTTTGTAGTTGTTTTAAACTCAAAAGGAGAAGTTCTTGGTGAGACGAGCTATAAAAAAGCGACACCTAAAAAGTATATCGAAGAAATAAATGCTTTTTTAAAATAAATTTAAGCAAATGAAATACCTTCTCACATTAGTCCTATTTATAACTAATGTTAATATAAGTTCTGGGCAACAAACTTTCAAGGAAACCCTCAAGTTAATGGGTAGCCGTTTTGACATTACTGTTGTTGCAAAAGATTCTTTAGAAGGGAAAAAATTTATTAAACTAGCTGTTGATGAAATTGAAAGAATTGAGAGTCTTGTTTCTTCTTGGGATGAAAACTCGCAAACATCCGAAATTAATAGAAACTCAGGTATAAAAGCAGTAGAAGTTGACCTAGAATTATTTCAGCTTATAGAGCGCGCAATTGCTATTTCTCAACTTACAGATGGTGCTTTTGATATCAGTTATGCCTCAATGGATAAAATCTGGAAATTTGATGGTAGCATGAAAGAGATGCCGAGTGAAGATGAAATTAAAGTCTCTGTTGAAAAGGTAGGCTTTAAAAATATTTTACTAGATAAATCTAAAAATACTGTCTTTTTAAAACTTAAAGGCATGAAGATAGGTTTTGGAGCCATTGGCAAAGGTTATGCGGCAGATAAAGCTAAAGAATTGCTTATGTCTAAAGGAGTTACTGCTGGGATTATCAACGCATCTGGAGACATGAATACCTGGGGAAAACAACCTAATGGAAGTGAATGGAAGGTTGCTATCACAAATCCTTTAAACAAGAATAAAGCGTTTGCGCTATTACCTATTAATAATAGTGCTGTGGTAACTTCAGGAAACTATGAAAAGTTTGTGAATTTCAACGGAATAAGGTATTCACACATTATTGATCCTCGCACAGGTTATCCATCGAGTGGTATAATAAGCGTTACCGTTTTTGCACCAAAAGCTGAACTGGCAGACGCTTTAGCAACTTCTGTTTTTGTTATGGGAAAAGATACTGGCCTAGATCGTATTAATCAGCTCCCAAATATTGAATGCATTATTATAGATGACAAGGGAAACATTATAAAGTCAAAAAACATAGAAATAGAAAATCATGATTAAACAAACAATAATACTCGTTGTATTCTCTTGCTTTTTAAGTAGTTGTGTAGTTGTAAAAGAATATGAAAAAGTAAATATTAATGATCCCGATATGGTATTGGCAGATAAAAAGTGTGATAGAAATGTAAGCACTATGCATTCATACAGGGAAGCTGCTACAGGCGCAAACGGAGGAAAAACAGGTGGTGGCTGTGGTTGTAATTAAAAAATAAAAATTGAAAAATTTAGTAATTTTCCTAAGCCTGTTTGGTTTTTTTAAACTAACTGCGCAAATTGATCAAGACTCGAGCGATGGCTATAAAAAAAGAGTCTTAGAAACAACAGAAATCGATTTTTTATCTAGCTACTACACTCAAAATGGTGATAATGCTGCTGTAAGTGGTGGAACTGGCACAGAGGAGTTAACCGATGCTACAGCGACCTTCGTTGTTTCAATCCCTTTGAATGCAGATGATGTATTAACTATTGATGCTGGTGTTTCTGCTTATACCTCTGCTTCTTCAAGTAATATTAATCCTTTTGATAATGGTACGGCTAGCCCATTTCAAGCCTCATCTGGTGCCTCTAGTGGTGATGTATGGTCAAACCTTACCGCAAGTTATAGGCACAATTCTGATGACAGGAATGATATCTGGTCTGCAAAATTATCGGTGTCAACCGAATATGACTACTTTTCTGTAGGTTTTGGCGGTAGTTACACCAAGCTTTTCAATGAAAAAAGCACAGAACTAAGTATTAGTGCTAATGTTTATTTAGACACATGGAATGCTATCTATCCTATAGAACTTCGCCCTTTTGGTGAAAATGGAAACGGAATTAACAATTCATTATTTACCCAAAACACCATCACTGGAAATCAAAATTACAACCCTATATTCACAAAATTTAAGGATGAAAGTAGAAACTCTTATTCTATCGGTTTTGGACTTTCTCAAATACTACATAAAAACGTACAAGGATCACTATCGGTAGATTTAGTAAAACAAGATGGGTTATTATCTACTCCTTTTCAGCGTGTCTATTTTTCTGACATTGCAGATTCCTTTATTGAAGATTTTCAGCTTGCTGACGCTATTGAGCAGTTACCAGACTCAAGATTTAAAGTGGCTATTGGAGGGAGATTGAATTGGTTTCTCAACGAATCCTTTACTGTAAGAACTTTTTATCGTTATTATTATGATGATTGGGGCATTAATTCGCATACGGCCAGTATTGAAGTTCCTTTTAAACTATCTGACAAATTTACATTATACCCATCTTACAGATTTTATAATCAAACTGCCGCTGACTATTTTTACTCTTACGAAACAGCTTTATCTAGCTATGAATTTTATACATCTGACTATGATTTGTCTAAATATTCATCTAATCAGTTTGGTTTTGGTATTTCCTATACAGACATCTTTACAAAAGCTCATGTTTGGAAATTTGGACTAAAGAGTGTGGATTTGAAGTATTACAAATACGATAGAAACACGACTTTTGGCTCGAGTATCATAACAACAGGACTTAAATTTATAATGAACTAGGAAATTAGTTTCTTAACTATTACTATTTACATAATAGATATATAATACCTTAACGATTAAATTTTAGTTAAAAACTACAACTCTCAATCTCCGTAACACGTAAAGTGTTTACCATACCTCTATCTTTAATAGGCATTGCCGCTAAGCTGATTAACATATCACCAACTTCTAAATACCCTTTTTTACACGCGATAGCGTTGACGTCCTCAATGGTTTCGTCAGTACTTACAAATCGGTCATAATAAAACGCTTTTACGCCCCAAAGTAAACTCAATTGTGATAAAATACGTCTATTGGAGGTAAAAACTAAAATATGTGCTTTTGGTCTCCATGCCGAAATCTGAAATGCTGTATAACCACTATTAGTTAGTGTTGAAATGGCTTTTGCATTTATCTCATTCGCCATGTTTGCAGCATGGTAACAAATAGATTTTGTTATGTAACGCTTGGTACGAATATGAGGAGGCGATTGAGGTACTTCAATTAATGGAGAATCCTCTACACTCTTAATAATATTAGACATTTGACGAATAACCTGCACAGGATACTGTCCTACAGACGTTTCACCAGATAGCATAACCGCATCGGCTCCATCCATTACTGAGTTAGCAACATCATTAACCTCAGCACGAGTTGGTGTTAGGCTAGAAATCATGGTTTCCATCATTTGCGTTGCTATGATTACAGGAATTCTGGCGCGTTTGGCTCTCAATACCAATTGCTTTTGTATTAGTGGTACTTCCTCGGCAGGAATCTCTACACCTAAATCACCACGAGCTACCATTAAACCATCACAGTAAGCCACTATTTTGTCAATATTTTCAACGGCTTCAGGTTTTTCAATCTTAGCTATAATTGGAATTTTATGATTGCTGTGCTCTTTTATCAGTTCTTCCAACTCCATCAAATCTTCCGCATGACGCACAAAGGACAAAGCAATCCAGTCCACTTCCTGACGAATGGCAAAAATAGCATCTTCAATATCTTTTTCTGTTAAAGCTGGCTGAGAAATATTGGTATTGGGTAGATTGACACCTTTTTTAGATTTAAGTGGACCACCTTGTATTACCCTTGCCTTTACCTCTTTTTTCCCATCGGTAGAAACGACTTCAAAAATTAGTTTACCATCATCCAATAAAATACGTTCACCTGGCTTTGCATCTTGAGGAAATTTTTCATAAGTCATGTAAACACGCTCTTTAGTACCATCAAAACGCTTACCTGTGGCAAAGATAATTTCATCTCCTTCATTTACAATCACTTCACCTTTCATCGTACCAACCCTAAGCTTAGGACCTTGCAAATCTGCTAATATTGCAGCGTTAAACCCAAACTCTTCATTGAGTTCACGTATCATGTCTATGCGCTCTTTTACATCATCGTAATTAGCGTGAGAAAAATTAATTCTAAATACATTTGCACCCTCTTCCATCATGGCTTTTAAGGTTTCCTTATTGCTTGTAGCTGGGCCTAATGTGGCTACTATTTTGGTTTTTTTGTTTGGCATGAATTCAAAAAATTAAATGATCTTTAGATTTTAATTCAGACGGATTAACCGAATAACTCGTTACAATCTGTGGTATATTTTGAAGCTTGTTTAATATGAGTTTTTCATTGACATTCTGAATCTCATCAGAAATCTTAATAAAATAATCTACCTTTTTATACTCAGGAACAAGATTGAATGTTTTTATTACTTTTTCGTTAGTTTGAAATAACCCTGTACTGTACAAACTATCTTCTTCCTTTTTACAAACATTAGATACTAAGTTCCAAACTACATACTGCGATGCATTATCCCACTCAAAAATACTGTAAGAAGATTTTAAATATCCCATGTCTAAATCTTCTGATTTTCGTTGTAGTCTCAGATCTAAACTTTGGTTAAGCAGATAGGCTAAACGATAATCTTCTAACCCACAATGTATAGCAATGAGTTTGTAGGTATCGTCATAAAAATCATCAACTACAAGTTTATGCAACGCCATACAGTTATAACTTTAGAAGGTAAATATAGTACAATAATAGGTTGATAATGTCAACTTTTGGTTAATCTTAACCCTTAAAACCTACGAAAACGTTATAGATTTTAGCTTTTCTATAGATTCCTGTGTAACTCTAGATTATATAAGCTTTGTGATTTGCTTTTGAAATGCAAAAAAAGCACGTTTAGAAGCTTTTTCTTCAGCCTTTTTCTTTGAAGTTGCTCTAGCCTTAGAAACTACTTTATCATTAATACTAAGTTTTACAGAAAAGTGCTTTAACTCATCATTACCTGTATCCTCATACACTTCATAATCAAAAGTATTTTTTTCTTTTTGACACCACTCTATCAGTAAACTTTTATAACTAATGACTTTACCTTCTAAAGTTTCAATATCTACATGTGGATGTATAATGCGTTTGTACAAAAATTTTTCACAGGCCTTGAATCCTCTGTCCAAATAAATAGCTCCAACTAAAGCTTCAAAAAGATTCCCATGAATATTGTTTCCAAAATTAGATTTTGGTATTCTACTTTGAACTAAGTCTATGAGCTTTAGCTCTTTACCCAATTCGTTAAGGTGTTCTCTACTCACTACTTTAGAGCGCATTTTGGTGAGATAACCTTCATCACCATGAGGAACTTGATCGTAAAGATACGCAGCTATAACAGAACTTATCATAGCATCACCAACAAACTCTAATCGTTCGTAATTAATAGGATTTCCTCTTTTATCCTTAATATTCATTGAACGATGAGTGAAAGCATTGATATATAAGCTTTGGGATTTTGGTTTAAAGCCTAGAATATCTTTGAGTTTCAAAAAAAAATTCCCGTCATCGAATGAACGGGAATTTTTTAATATGTTACGAATGAAACTCATTCGGGATTTAGTCTAATTTTTTAAATAATACACAAGCGTTGTGACCGCCAAATCCAAATGTATTACTCATAGCTATTTTAATATCTCTCTTCTGAGCTTTATTGAGCGTTAAATTTAATTCTGGGTCTATTTGCTCATCAACTGTTTCGTGATTAATTGTTGGTGGTATAATACCATTTTCTAATGCTAATATAGACGCAATAGCTTCTATTGCACCTGCAGCACCCAACAAATGACCAGTCATAGACTTGGTAGAATTAATATTTATAGTCTTTGCATGGTCTCCAAACACTTCTGATATAGCTTTTAATTCGGCAACATCTCCTAAAGGTGTGGATGTTCCGTGTGTATTAATATGATCTACATCTTCGGGTTTTAAACCAGCATTTTCTAAACAGTTTTTCATTACCGCAACAACTCCAATACCGTCAGGATGAGGTGCTGTCATATGATAAGCATCAGAAGATAAACCACCACCTACAACTTCAGCGTAAATTTTAGCTCCTCTTGCTTTAGCATGCTCGTACTCTTCTAAAACAATAGCACCTGCACCTTCACCCAATACAAAACCATCTCGATTAGCATCGAAAGGTCTTGAGGCAGTTTCAGGACTATCATTTCTTGTACTCATAGCATGCATAGCGTTAAATCCTCCCATACCTGCAATAGTTACTGCAGCTTCACTTCCGCCTGTAATTACTACATCACAATGGCCTAAACGAATTGTGTTTAAGGCATCAATCATTGAATTGGCAGAAGATGCGCAAGCAGATACTGTTGTGTAGTTGGGACCCATGAAACCATACTTAATAGATATGTTTCCTGGTGCTATATCTGCAATCATTTTTGGAATGAAACGAGGACTAAATCGAGGTGTTCCGTCACCAGCGGCATAATTAAGCACTTCTTCTTGAAATGTTTCTAAACCACCTATTCCTGCTCCCCAAATTACTCCTACTCTGTACTTGTTAATCGCATCTAAATCTAGTTTCGAATCTGCAATAGCTTCATCAGAAGCTACCATTGCGTATTGAGAAAACTTATCCATCTGACGCGCTAACTTTTTATCAATAAAGTCTTCGACGTTAAAATTTTTTATTTCACAAGCGAACTGCGTTTTGAACTTTTCAGCATCAAAATACGTAATTGGGGCAGCGCCACTTTTTCCATTAACAAGACCATTCCAATATTCATCCTTGGTATTGCCAATAGGTGTAAGTGCACCTAAACCAGTAACTACTACTCGCTTTAATTCCATAAAAATAAAGTCTTATTTTGCTGCTTCTATATAAGAGATAGCTTGACCAACTGTTGCGATGTTCTCAGCTTGATCGTCTGGGATTTGAATATCAAATTCTTTTTCAAATTCCATGATTAATTCTACAGTATCTAATGAATCTGCACCTAAGTCGTTAGTGAAGCTTGCTTCAGTTACAACTTCGTTTTCATCAACACCTAATTTGTCTACGATAATCGCTTTTACTCTTGATGCAATGTCTGACATAATCTTTTAATTTTAAGTTTTAATTAGACCGCAAAAATAAAAAACTTTATTTTAAAAATCACCTTTACCGATAAAATGTGCATCTTAATGACAAAAATTGGCAGAAGTATTTCTGTTTTGCGCCTAATTGTTAATTATTATTCTTTTTTTTGTTTCTGAATAATAAACCAATATACCTGTAAATGAAACGTATTGTAATTTTTGCATCCGGAAGTGGATCTAATGCTGAAAATTTAATCAAGTTTTTTCAAAACAGCGATAATGTGTCTGTTATTCAGGTACTGACTAACAATCCTCATGCCAAAGTATTAGATCGATGTAAAAGACTTAATGTCAGTGCTTTATCTTTTAATAGAATAGCATTTAGCAAGTCTCAAGATGTGCTTAACATCTTAAAATTGTCTAATCCTGACTTAATTGTACTAGCTGGCTTTCTTTGGAAATTTCCTGAGTTTATTCTCAATGAATTTGAGAATAAGGTCATTAACATTCATCCTGCCTTACTTCCGAAATATGGTGGGAAAGGCATGTATGGTATGCATGTGCATCATGCGGTTGTAGAAAATAAAGAAACAGAAACTGGCATTACGATTCATTATGTCAACGAAAATTATGACGAAGGAGCCATCATTTTTCAGGCAAAATGTGAAGTGAAAGCGTCAGACACTGCTGCTGATGTTGCTGCTAAAATCCATGAATTGGAAATGGAGCATTTTCCAAAAGTTGTTGAAAGATTATTAATCAACCTTTAAGAAGCGCATTAATACTAATGAAATCCTGAAACAAGTTCAGGATACAAAAATGTCAAAGAAAAGGAAGAAATATTACACCGTTTGGAAAGGTCATCGTACTGGGGTTTTTGAATCTTGGGACGACTGCAAGGCACAAATCAAAGATTTTAAAGGGGCTCAATACAAATCGTTTTCAACTTTTGAAGCCGCAAAAAAAGCCCTAAAAGACGGGCCAAAAAATTATATAGGTAAATCTAAAGCCCTTATAAGTGAGCTTTCTGAAGAACAGTTAAAAAAAATAGGTCATCCCAATTTTCATTCCATTGCAGTCGATGCCGCGTCTTCTGGCAATCCTGGTAAAATGGAATATAGAGGTGTAGATACCAAGACTAAAAAGCAACTCTTTATTCAAGGGCCCTTTGAAGAAGGTACCAATAATATCGGTGAATTTCTAGCTATTGTACACGGATTAGCGTTTTTAAAACAGCGTAATAGCGACCGTATTATATATACTGACTCTAAAACAGCCATGAGTTGGGTGCGTAAAAAAGCTTGTAATTCAAAGTTGGAACGGAACGAAAAAAATAAAGCGCTTTTTGAACTTGTAGATCGTGCTGTTAAATGGTTAAAAACAAATAATTATTCAACAACCATAGTAAAATGGGAAACCAAAGCTTGGGGTGAAATTCCAGCTGATTTTGGAAGGAAATAATTACACCTTAGATGTTGCCATGTATATTTCATCAGCAATATATTTTATGTACTTTTGCACGGTAATTCAAACTTACTTTAATGGGTAAATTAGTAATTGTTGGAACAGTGGCGTTTGATGCTATTGAAACACCTTTTGGTAAAACCGACAAAATCCTTGGTGGCGCTGGCACCTTTATTGGTCTAGCGGCTTCAAACTTTAATGTTGATTCTGCGGTTGTTTCAGTAGTTGGTGGTGATTTTCCTCAGAAATATTTAGACCTTATGTCTAATAAAAACATTAATGTATCTGGCATAGAAATCGTAAAAGATGGTAAAACCTTCTTTTGGAGTGGCAAATACCACAATGACATGAACTCCAGGGACACTTTGGCAACTGAACTAAATGTCCTTGCTGACTTTGAACCCAAAGTTCCTGAAAGTTATAAAGATGCCGAGGTTGTAATGCTAGGAAACTTGCATCCAATCACCCAAATGAGGGTGTTAAATCAAATGAACACAAAGCCAAAAATGGTCATCTTAGACACCATGAATTTTTGGATGGATTGTGCTTTAGAAGATTTACACCATACAATGAAGCATGTAGACGTCATTACAATCAATGACGAAGAAGCAAGGCAATTAACTGGTGAATACTCATTGGTTGTTGCTGCCAGAAAAATTCATGAAATGGGACCAAAATATGTCGTTATTAAAAAGGGCGAACATGGTGCTTTACTCTTTCATAATGATAGCGTATTCTTTGCGCCAGCACTACCTTTAGAAGAAGTATTTGACCCTACTGGAGCTGGTGACACCTTTGCAGGTGGATTTGCAGGTTATTTAGCAAAAACTGGTGATTATTCTTTTGAAAATTTAAAAACGGCCGTAATTTATGGTTCTACCTTAGCTTCGTTCTGTGTTGAAAAATTTGGAACAGAACGTATGATCAATTTAACAAACGAAGAAGTGTATAAACGTTTGGACCAATTTAAGAGTCTAACACAATTTGATATAGAATTAACAACTTAAAAAACCAACGCGCTCAATTTTTAGCGCGTTTTTTTATTACACAATATGAGTGATGCTTTAAAACACGAGTGCGGTATAGCACTCATAAGGCTTTTAAAACCATTAGAATATTATAAAGAAAAATATGGTAGTGCGTTTTATGGTGTAAACAAAATGTATTTAATGATGGAAAAACAGCACAATCGCGGACAAGATGGTGCTGGTTTTGCAAGTATTAAATTAGACACAAAACCTGGTGAACGCTACATAAGTAGGGTTCGATCCATTGCCCAGCAACCCATACAAGATATTTTCTCCCAGATAAATGAACGCATCAATAAAGAAATGTTACAACACCCTGAATATAAGGACAGTGTTGTACTACAAAAAAAGAATATCCCTTACATTGGTGAATTACTACTGGGTCATGTGCGCTATGGTACCTTTGGAAAAAACAGTGTAGAAAGTGTTCACCCATTCTTGAGGCAAAACAATTGGATGCATAGAAACCTCATTGTGGCTGGCAATTTCAACATGACCAACGTTAATGAACTTTTTAATAACTTGGTAGATATTGGTCAGCACCCTAAAGAAAAGGCAGATACCATTACGGTAATGGAGAAAATAGGTCATTTTTTAGATGATGCCGTGGCCAAAATTTATAAAGACCTTAAAAAAGAAGGGTATTCTAAAATAGAGTGTTCGCCACTAATTGCAGAACGCTTAAAACTCAGTAAAATTTTAAAGCGTGCCGCCAAAAACTGGGACGGTGGTTATGCTATGGCAGGGTTATTAGGTCATGGAGATTCGTTTGTACTTAGAGATCCCGCTGGCATAAGACCTGCTTATTATTATAAAGATGATGAAGTCGTCGTAGTAGCTTCCGAGCGTCCTGTTATACAGACAGTTTTTAATGTACCTTTTGATGACGTAAAGGAATTAGAACCAGGTCATGCTATTATCACTAAAAAATCTGGTGAATTAAGAATTAAAAAAATACTAGAACCATTAGAAAGAAAGGCTTGTTCATTTGAACGTATCTACTTTTCTAGAGGAAGTGATGCTGAAATTTATGAAGAGCGAAAAGAACTAGGTCGTTTATTAATGCCTAAAGTTCTAAAGGCAATTGATAACGATACTAAAAATACCGTATTTTCATATATTCCAAATACTGCAGAGACGTCATTTTTTGGTATGATTGATACTGTAGAAGAGCACCTTAATCACAAAAAAACAAAAGCCATACTAAAAGGGCAAAGGGAATTATCTGCAGAAAGGGTTGAGGAAATTTTATCTGAAAGACCAAGAATAGAAAAAATTGCGATTAAGGATGTAAAATTAAGAACTTTCATTACTGAAGATAGCAGCAGGGATGATTTGGTTGCTCACGTTTACGATGTAACTTATGGAGTTATTAAACCAACGGATAACTTGGTTATTATAGACGATAGCATTGTAAGAGGTACGACCCTAAAGAAAAGTATCATAAAAATGATGGATCGGTTAAATCCTAAAAAAATAGTTGTTGTTTCTTCTGCGCCTCAAATACGTTACCCAGATTGTTACGGAATTGACATGGCTAACCTTGAGAGTCTAGTGGCTTTTAGAGCTGCATTAGAACTATTAAAGGATAACAATCAATATCATATTGTTGACGAAGTTTATGAGAAGTGTTTAAAGCAAGTAGACCTTAAAGACAAAAATGTGGTTAACCATGTCAAAGAAATTTACGTCAACTTTACTGATGATGAAATCTCAGACAAAATAGCTGAACTATTGAGTGATGAATCTGTTAATGCTGAAGTAAAGATTATTTTTCAACCTGTTGAGAATTTACACAAGGCCTGTCCTAAAAACTTAGGCGATTGGTATTTTACTGGTAATTATCCCACTGATGGAGGAAATAGAGTTGTAAACAGAGCATTTATCAACTTTTATGAAGGCAATAAGGAGCGCGCGTACTAATCACCATGTAGATTAGCGTTTAATCCGAAAAATTATGTATTTTACCTATAAAAATTGCATTTCATCTAATATATGTATCTATTTTAACAAATTAAAATTACATTGGTATCACCATAACATAAGTAGGTTAAGTTCATGGTAGATTTGGGGCAAAAAAAGGTGAACAGTGTTCACCTTTTTTTATGGACATAAATTAAAGTAATGCTTTAAGTAATTTACTCACCGGCATACTGTTTTTCTCTTTAATCTCATTCTATTGTCCTAGTTTCCACGCTTAGACTAATATATAGGTCGTTTATCCAATAAATTTAACTATTAAATTAATGTAAACCTATATTTGAGTCACCATAACATAAGTAGGTTAAGTTTATGGTAGATTTGGGGCAAAAAAGGTGAACTCTCTGTTCACCTTTTTTCATTTTTAGTACTATTAAAAATTTTATTATTCACATCAAAAAAAAAAGCCAGACTCATAAGTCTGACTTTAATTATATTTCAATTTATGTTATTTAGCCTTAGCGTAGCGACGCTCAACCTCGTTCCAGTTAATAACCTTAAAGAAAGCTTCAATATAATCTGGTCTTCTATTTTGGTAGTTTAAATAATAAGCATGTTCCCAAACATCTAATCCTAATATTGGAGTACCACCACAACTAACTCCTGGCATCAATGGGTTATCTTGATTTGGTGTAGAGCAAACCTCAACTTTACCGCCTTTGTGTACACATAACCATGCCCAGCCTGAACCGAATTGAGTAGCGGCTGCATTAGAAAAAGCGCTAACAAAAGCATCTTTAGAACCAAATTCTGCTTCAATGGCATCCTTTAGCTCTCCTGACAAATAACCTCTGTCTTCAGGATTTAATACATCCCAAAATAAAGAATGGTTATAAAAACCCCCACCATTATTTCTTACTGCCATATTATTCATATCTAGATTTGCCAAAATATCTTCAATGGATTTTCCTTCCAAATCCGTACCTTCTATTGCCGTATTTAATTTTGATGTATACCCTGCATGATGCTTGGTATGATGTATTTCCATTGTTCGAGCATCAATGTGTGGTTCTAAAGCATCGTACGCATATTTTAATTTTGGTAATTCAAAAGCCATAATTTTTATGTTTTTTAGTGTTACTATTTCTATTTTAACAAATTTACGATTTTGAAAACAAGAAGTTCTAAATAAATTATTAAGATTCCCTATTTTGGTATAAAATTAATCTTTTGCAAGACTCAGCCTTTAAAATATATAACGCATCTGCAGGCAGTGGTAAGACATTTACCTTGGCAAAGACCTATATTAAAATTCTTGTTCAGTCTAAAAACAACGAACAGTTTAAGTCCATATTAGCCATAACATTCACTAATAAGGCAGTTGGTGAAATGAAGGAGCGAATCATTGAAATGCTAAAAGCGTTTTCTCAAGAAGAAAGCTTATATGAGCCACATCCAATGTTTAGTGCTATCTGTGAGGAATTATCAGTCACACCTGAATTTCTAATACAGCGATCTAATGAAATTTTAAAGCATATAATGCACAATTATGGTGCATTTGATATCTCTACAATTGATGGTTTTACGCATAGAGTGATAAGAAACTTTGCTCATGACTTAAAACTTCCTGTGAACTTTGAAGTGGAATTAGACCAAGAACGACTTCTTAATGAGGCAGTTGACAAATTAATTTCAAGAGCAGGAGACAATGAGACCTTAACCCAAACACTTGTTGATTTTGCCATTGAAAAAGCTGATGATGACAAAAGCTGGGACATTAGCTACGACTTCAATAAGATAGCAAAGCTTTTAGTTAACGAAAATGATATCTCAGCAATTGAAACATTTAAGGACAAAACCATTGAAGACTTTAAAATCCTAAAATCAGATTTAATAAAAGCAATCAATAAAATCGAAAACGATATTATAGCTACAGCAAATGCAGTATTGACATTATTGGATGAAAGCGGATTAATGCATGAAGATTTTAGCGGAAAATATCTTCCGAAATATTTTATCAATTTATCTGAACGCAATTTTAATATTTCTTTCGGTACAGCTTGGCAAAACAACTTAGTTGAAGGCGGCACCCTCTACCCAAAACGTGTTACAGATACCATTGCTAGTACCATAGAAAGTATTCAGTTTAACCTATCAGAAGCGTTTTTAAAAACTAAAAATCTAATTTTTGAGCTCAAACTTAAACAAGGCTTTTACAAAAATATTACATCGCTTTCCGTACTAAATGCTATTCAACAAGAGTTGAATATTCTAAAAGAGGAACAAAACAAATTGCTCATTTCAGAATTTAATAAGATTATAAGCAATGAAATAAAAGGCCAACCCACACCTTTTATTTATGAGCGTTTGGGCGAAAAATTTAAACACTACTTTATAGATGAGTTTCAAGACACCTCAAAAATGCAATGGGAAAACTTGGTTCCACTTCTAGACAATGCACTCTCTGCATCTAACGGCTCTGCTATGCTTGTAGGAGATGCTAAACAGTCTATCTACAGATGGAGAGGTGGTGAACCAGAACAGTTTATTAACCTTTATAACAAATCAACCAATCCGTTTCAGGTTGAAGCAGAAGTTCTAAGCTTAGATACCAATTACAGGAGTGCCATTGAAATTATAAATTTCAATAATGATTTTTTCCAATTTTTAAGTCAGAATTATTTTAATGATGATAGATATGCCGAACTTTATAGAAATTCTAAACAAAAAACTTTTAAAGACACAGAAGGTTATGTAAATATAGAGTTTTTAGATATTTCTAAAGATGATGACGCTAACCAATTATATACAAGTAGTGTTATTAAAACCATTGAAGAATGTCTTAAAAATGGTTTTACATTAGATGATATTTGCGTCATTGTAAGAAAACGAAGAGAAGGTGTTGAAATTGCTAAATTTCTTAGTGAAAAAGGCATAAAGATTACCTCGTCTGAAACCTTACTTTTGAAAAACTCAGACAAAGTTCTCTTTATCGATTCTTTTTTAAAATTATTACTTCAAACCGATAATGATAGTTTAAAAATTGACGTTTTAGCTTTTTTAGCAAATCAACATAATTTAGAAGATAAGCACTCATTCTACAGCTCGCATATCTCCATTGGTTTTGATCAAATGCTTAAAAAATTTGAAAATTTAAACATCTATATAAATAAAAATAAATTATTACAATTACCTCTATATGAGTTGATTGAAGAATTAATTAGAACTTTTAACCTTCATAACGCATCTGATGCATTTCTTCAATTTTATTTAGATGTTGTTTTAGAATTTACACAAAAGCAAAACTCAGATTTATCTTCATTTATTAATTATTTTGAAAAGAAAAAAGATAGTCTTAGTGTTATTTCCCCTCAAAATAATAATTCGGTACTAATAATGACCATACATAAGTCAAAAGGATTAGAATTCCCAGTTGTTATTTTCCCGTACTCAGATCTTAATATTTACAAAGAAATAGACCCAAAGGTTTGGTTTCCTGTAGACAAATACAACTATCAAGATTTTAAAATGTTATTACTCAATTACAATAGTGATGTTGAACACTTTGGTGATGTTGGCAAACATCTTTATGAACTACAAAAAAATCAACTTGAGTTAGATAATATTAACCTTTTATATGTCACATTAACTAGAGCAGTAGAACAGTTATATATAATTACAAAAAAAGATGTTAATTCTAAAGGTGTAGTAAATGAAAAAACATACGCAGGTATGTTTATTGCTTATTTGCAAGAAAAAGGATTATGGTCAGATAATAATCTTACGTACAGCTTTGGTACCTCAAAAAATATAAAACAAAAAACGGAATTAAAATTAGACACCAATTCTATTAATTTAATTTCTGTTCCTAAAGAAGATCACAATTTAAGAATCGTTACAAAAGCCGGTCAACTTTGGGACACTAAACAGGGAAAAGCTATAGAGCGAGGTAATTTGGTTCATCTATTATTATCTAAAATTACAACACAAGATGACGTTGACTTTGCTATTGATGACTTGTTGGTGTCAGGTGATATAACCATAAATGATAAAGAAAATCTCAGAACTACCGTTACGGAGATTATACATCATCCGAAAATAAGTCATTATTTTCACGATATTCATAAAGCTTATAATGAAAGGGACATTGTTACGCCAACTGGCGAACTTCTTAGGCCAGATCGTCTCAATATCAGCTCAAAAAATGAAGTCACAATAATAGATTACAAAACAGGTGAACAAAAAACATCACATAGCTCACAACTTAACTCTTACGCCTCTATTCTTAAGGCAATGGACTATCATGTAACACATAAATTTCTTGTTTACATAAATGAAAGCGTTGAAGTTGTTGAAGTCTAATTTCAAGATAGTATCTTTGCCAAAGAACAAATTCAAAAAATATGTACGGAAATATTAAAGCACATTTACAGCAGGAAATTGAGGCCATCAAGGATGCGGGGCTTTTTAAAGAAGAACGAATTATTATCTCGCCTCAAGGTGCAGAAATCACTTTAAACACAGGAGAAAAAGTCCTAAATTTTTGTGCTAACAACTACTTAGGGTTATCTTCACATCCAGAAGTTATTAAAGCGGCTAAAGACACATTAGACACTCATGGTTTTGGAATGTCTTCTGTGCGTTTTATTTGTGGTACTCAAGATATTCATAAAGAACTAGAGCAGAAAATTTCTGATTTTTATGGTACAGAAGATACTATTCTTTACGCTGCCGCTTTTGATGCTAATGGTGGTGTATTTGAGCCTCTTTTAACTCAAGAAGACGCTATTATTTCCGACTCTTTAAATCATGCCTCCATTATAGATGGTGTTAGACTATGTAAAGCCGCAAGATATCGTTACCAAAATAATGACATGGCAGATTTAGAAAAACAACTGATAGCAGCCAATGAAGATGGAGCGCGCTTTAAAATCATAGTAACTGACGGTGTTTTTTCTATGGATGGCTTAGTAGCTCCTTTAGACAAAATTTGTGATTTAGCCGATAAATATGATGCTATGGTAATGATAGACGAATGCCATGCTGCTGGTTTTATAGGTGAACACGGCATTGGTACTCTTGAAGAAAAAGGAGTCTTAGGACGAATTGATATCATAACCGGCACACTAGGAAAAGCATTAGGAGGCGCAATGGGTGGCTACACAACAGCAAAAAAAGAAATTATAGAAATATTACGTCAACGTTCTCGCCCTTATTTATTTTCAAACTCTTTAGCACCTGCAATTGTAGGTGCGTCCATTAAAGTTTTTGATATGCTCAAAAACGACAAAACATTGAGAGATAAAGTTGATTGGAACACCAAATATTTCAAAAAAGGAATGAAAGAAGCAGGTTTTGATATTATAGATGGCGATTCTGCAATTGTTCCTGTTATGCTTTATGATGCTAAGCTTTCTCAAACTATGGCAAGTATGCTATTAGAAGAAGGTATTTATGTTATAGGTTTCTTCTATCCTGTTGTTCCTAAGGATAAGGCAAGAATTCGTGTACAACTCTCAGCAGCACATACAAGAGAACAACTAGATAAAGCTATAAATGCATTCGTAAAGGTGGGCAAAAGGCTTGAAATTATTTAAAATCGTTACAAACTCTTTATTTTAGGGCGGTATAACATTATTTTTATATATTTGTCTTTGTTAATAATATTTAACAACTTAAATTTGACAACAATTAACACTTAAAATTAAAATTAATTAGAATATGAAAAATCTTAGCAGATTACTTTTTGTTGTGGTGCTACTTATAAGTTATAGCACTACAAATGCTCAAGACAAGAACAATCCATGGGCTGTAACAGTTGGTGCTAACGCAGTTGACCCATATCCAGTAGGTGAAGATACGCCTCAAGGGGATTATTTCGACGAATACTTTAACGTAACAGATCATTGGAATATTTTACCTTCATTATCAACCGTATCTGTTTCTAGATACCTTAGTGACGGGTTCACATTCACCGCTACAGGTTCATTAAACAGAATCGATAAGTTTGGTTCTAATTTTGATCCTGTTACTGGCGAAGAATCCACCAACAATGTTGACGATTTAACTTATTTTGCAGTAGATGGTAGAGTATCATACAGTTTTATGGATTTGATTAATTCTAAATCTTTTGACCCATATCTTGGTGTTGGTGGTGGTTACACTTGGTTAGATAATGTAGGTGCTGGTACTTTAAATGGTTCTCTTGGACTTAGATATTGGTTTACTGAGAAAATCGGTATTGATGTAAATTCTACTTATAAGCACGCTTTTGAAGATTATTTGCCTAAGCATTTCCAGCATTCAGTTGGTGTAGTATTTAAATTTGGTGGTGTTGATACTGACGGAGATGGTATTTATGATCAAGATGATGCCTGTCCGGAAGAAGCTGGTTTAGAAATATTCAACGGTTGTCCTGATTCTGACAACGATGGCATCCAAGATTCTAAAGATGATTGTCCTAATACTGCTGGTTTAGCTGAATTTAACGGTTGTCCGGATTCTGACGGTGATGGTGTAATGGATAAAGATGATAAATGTCCTTCTGTTGCTGGTTTAAAATCTTTAATGGGTTGCCCAGATGCTGATGGCGACGGTGTTGCCGATGGTGATGATAACTGTCCTAATGAAGCTGGTCCTGCTGCTAACAATGGTTGTCCTTGGCCAGATACTGATGGTGATGGTATTTTAGACAAAGATGATAAGTGTCCT
The DNA here is from genome assembly GCF_049942685.1 of Winogradskyella sp. HB-48. GTDB lineage: Bacteria > Bacteroidota > Bacteroidia > Flavobacteriales > Flavobacteriaceae > Winogradskyella. The sequence continues at coordinate 1,245,313 of NZ_CP187934.1, read as the reverse complement.
AACGAAGCTGGTGTAGCTGCTAACAATGGTTGTCCTGAAGTTAAGCCAACTGAAGAAGTTATGGAAACTTTAAATAGTTACTCTAGATCAATATTATTTGAGTCAGGTAAGGCAACTTTCCAAAAGCAAACTGACCAAGTATTACAAGCAATGGTCGCTATCTTTAAGCAATATCCACAAGCTAACTTCTCAATCGAAGGTCACACTGATAGTGATGGTTCAAGAAAAATGAATCAGGCTTTATCTGAAAGAAGAGCTAATGCAGTTAGAGATTACTTAATTGCTAATGGAATCAATGCTGATAGATTAACAGCAGCTGGTTTTGGTGAAGATAATCCTATTGCAAGTAACAGCACTAGAGCTGGTAAAAAAGAAAACAGACGTGTAGAAGTTAAGTTGAAAAACTAGTTTCTTTCACTCTAAAATATATTAAAAAAACGCTCCGAATATCGGAGCGTTTTTTATTTTTATATAATGAGTAGTTTTATTAAATCTGTACTGTTAGACCTCAAGGACAAAGGCAATAATATAGAAGAATTATTTTTTATCCTTCCTAGTAAAAGGGCTGGAGTTTTTTTAAAACATCATCTTTCTAAGATAATTGATAGTCCCATTTTTGCTCCTCATATTCTCAGCATTGAAGAATTTGTTGAAGAAATGTCTGGTTTAAAAAGCTTGTCTAATACAGATACTTTGTTTCAGCTATACAAATCCTACGCTAAAGTTACTCCAAAGGAATCTCAAGAGCCTTTTGAAACTTTCTCTAGTTGGGCGCATATACTAATACAGGATTTTAATGAAATAGATAGATATCTCGGAAACCAAGATGCTATTTTTGACTACTTAAAAGCCATTAAAGAACTCGATCATTGGTCTTTAGAAGCTGAAAAAACTGAATTAGTAAAATCTTATCTAAAGTTTTGGAAACAGTTAAAAACCTATTATAAAGTTTTTACTGACAATTTACTTAACGACAAAAAAGGTTATCAAGGTTTAATCTACAGAGAGGCTGTTGAAAACTTGGAATCTTATATAGAAAGTAATGCTCATAAAACACATGTTTTTTTAGGTTTTAACGCATTAAATACCTGTGAATATTTGATAATGCAAGGCCTACTGCAAAGTGAATTAGCTCATATATACTGGGATATAGACAAGACTTTTTTACAAGACAACATTCATGATGCTGGTCTTTTTATCAGACAATATAAAGCCAAATGGAATTACTTTAAAACACATCCCTTCAATTGGGCAACATCATTTTATAGTGAAAGGAAAAACATCCAAGTTATTGGTGTGCCAAAATTAGTTGGGCAAGCAAAATATATTGGCCAGATTTTAGAAAACCTCAGTATAGATAATAGCGATTTAAAAAACACTGCAATTGTATTGGGTGAAGAAAATTTATTAATTCCTGTTCTTAATTCGATACCAAAACAGATTAGTAAAATCAATGTTACAATGGGATTGCCTCTTAAGTTTGTTCCTTTAGCATCGTTATTTGATCTATTGTTTTCCATTCATAAAAAAAATACTGACAAATATTATTTTAGAGAATTAATAGATATTATTTCTCACCCTTCTATTTATAGCATTTTTGAGTCAGAGTATGGAAATTATTTAAATGAAATTTCTAGTCATATTCAAAAGAGCAACTTAGTATATTTATCTGCTGAAGAACTTAAAAAAAATGCGCACAAGGACGTACACAATATAGTCGATTTAATGTTTAACTCTTGGGGAAACAATCCAAAAACAGCTTTAAATCGCTGCTTTGATTTAATCTATTTAATTAAAATAGCCTATGGCAGTTATGAAAAACCAAATAGTTTAGAGCTAGAGTACTTATATCGTTTTTATACTTTGTTTAACCAGTTATCAGAACTAAACATTAACCATAATTATATAGGCTCTATTGAAAGCTTGTACAAGGTTTATAAAGATTTGTTGCAAACCGAAACCCTAGACTTTAAGGGAGAACCTTTAGAAGGTCTGCAAATTATGGGAATGTTGGAGTCTCGTGCTTTGGATTTTGAGACCGTAATAATTAGTTCTGTAAACGAAGGTATTTTACCATCAGGAAAAACAAACAACTCATTTATACCATTCGATGTTAAACTGCAAAACGAACTGCCGACATACAAAGAAAAAGATGCTGTTTACACCTATCACTTCTATAGATTAATACAACGTGCAAAAAATGTTTATATCCTATACAATACTGAAATTGATGCGTTGAAAGGAGGTGAAAAAAGCAGATTCATAACCCAAATGGAGGTTGAAGACATCCACAAGATAAATCACACCATCGTTTCTCCCGATGTGCCTGTTGTTGAAAAAAAACTAAAACAGATTTCAAAAAGTGAAGACATTCTTTTAAGACTAAAAGAACTTACAAGCAAAGGGTTTTCCCCTTCATCTTTGACTAACTATGTCAGGAACCCTATAGATTTTTATTACGAAAAAATCTTGAGTATTAAAGAGTTTGAAGACGTAGAAGAGAATATTGCAGCAAACACATTAGGTTCTGTTATACACAACACATTAGAAGATTTTTATAAACCTTTTGAAGGCAAAATACTTTCAATTGAAAACCTTAAAAAACTTAAGTTGAATATAAAACGTACTGTTACGAAATACTTTAAAGAACTGTATAAAGATGGTGATTTTAACTCAGGTAGAAATCTCATCGTTTTTGAAATTGCTCAACGTTACATTTCAAATTTCATTAATTCTGAAATTGAACAACTTAAAGCTGGTAATCAAATTAAAATAATAGCTGTAGAAGCAGATGAAAAAGTTGATTTGAACATTGAGAATATTCCCTACCCAATATATCTAACTGGTAAAGTTGACAGAATAGACGAGTTTAATGGTATAACGCGTATAATAGATTATAAGTCTGGCAGAGTAGATCAAAGTAAAGTAGAAATTGTTAACTGGGCAGATATTACTACTGATTATGACAAGTATAGTAAATCATTCCAAGTTCTCTGTTATGCCTATATGATGCATCAAAAGAAAAAAATAGAATTACCTGTTGAGGCTGGAATCATTTCATTTAAAAATTTGAATGAAGGCTTCCTAAAATTTGGAATTAAAGAATCTACACGAAGTCAAAAGAAAAATCAACTCATAACCGAGGAAACTTTAAATAGTTTTGAAGTTGAGCTTAAAAAGCTTATTACAGAAATATGTGATCCTAGCATAGATTTTATTGAAAAAGAGCTAGACTAATGCAAATAGAGAAAAATAAAATACTAAATAGAGGACACAAAAAGCCTATACTAATAGATACATTTTATTCTGAAAATTTCTCTAATCAACCCATAATCATATTTTGTCATGGCTACAAAGGTTTTAAAGATTGGGGAGCATGGAATCTTATGGCAAAATCTGTTGCAGCGGCTGGCATTTGTTTTGTGAAATTCAACTTTTCTCACAACGGTGGTACCATGGAAAATCCTATAGATTTTCCAGATTTAGAAGCTTTTGGAAACAATAATTATTCAAAAGAATTAGATGATCTTAATGATGTTATTGATTGGGTTATTACCAGATTTGAAGGCAACCCGTTTGTAGATGTAAGCAATCTTATTCTACTTGGTCATAGTCGAGGTGGTGGAATTACGATTATAAAAGCTTCCGAAGAAAAAAGAGTAAAAAAATTAATAACCCTAGCAAGTGTGTGCGACTTCGCAAAACGTACGGCTACAATAGGGGATTTGGAACAATGGAAAAAAGATGGTGTAAAATACGTGATTAATGGTAGAACTAAACAACAAATGCCACATTACTATCAGTTTTATGAAGACTTTATAGCTAACAAAAGTCGACTTCATATAGAGTCTGCCGAAAAACGATTACAAATACCTCATCTGATTATTCATGGCGATGAAGATACCTCTGTACATATAGATGAAGCCCATGCCTTGCACCAATGGAATCCAAAAGGTCAACTCCAAATCATAGAAGGTGCAGACCACGTGTTTAACATTAGGCACCCTTGGACTGGCGAAGTTGTAACAAAAGAACTCTCTAAGGTAATATCACAGATTATTAATTTTGTTCATTAATATCTGCTTAAGCCATCAAATCTTCAAGTATCTTCTGTGGCTTTTCCTTAAGGTCTGTTTTATATTTTGTAGCAGATACAGAGTCAACTTTCCAATTCAATCCTTTATAGTATTGAGAAATCCTATTTCCTTCCTCTGGATTCATAACAAATAAGTAAATCCACCCATTATCCAATAAATTTTTAATATTGGTGTTTTTTAAGATAATAGTACTAACACGGTCTAGTGGTGCATGTACAAATACAGACAACCTTAAAGGTTGATGGTAAAGTTCATTATCTGTACTTTTGAGAGACTGTAAGGGAAGTCCCATTTTAAGGTCACCTCCATTTCCTTGCACCACACCAAAATTTCCTGTAACGTTTTGTGTGATTTTAGATCCGCTACCAAAGGTATTATTGTCAACAGTAGAAAAATAGTAATGGTTATTAATCCATTGTGTTACAACCATTGGCCCTTGCATTATAGCCTCAAGAGCACTACCTGTTGTATCTTTGGCCCAATCGTAAGAATGAAGAAAACTTCTACAATCCAAGTTTTTATTTTTAGTTAAGTCTCTAGATCCAATGATAAAGGCAGCATTCTTCGCTAAGCCCCATTCAGGTCTTGTTTCAGACCAATCCGACGTCTTTTTCCTTGCCAACGAAACTCCATTCTCAACACCAAGTCGATCTTGAGTTGCGGTATGCTGAGCTCGATCCAAATCGGCCTTTAAGATTTTTAGAGCCTTTTGATGCGTTTCTGGCACTTGGGAATCAAACAAAACTATTTCATCTGTAGTGGTGTTGTGCTCAGCACCTATAAAAATCGTATCATCTGGAATAGAAATACCGTGATCTTCTAAAAGTCGTTGTCTTACAAGTTTCTCGTTGGCCATTTTAGCCAACATTCGCGCATTATGCCTTCCAGGACTTGCCGCACATGCTCCACAATCTAAGCTAGAATTAAAAGGATTGTTAGACGAATGGCCACCGTGACCAGTAAATACAACAATCTTTGCGAAATTACTCCAGCCCATCAAATCAAAACCTGACTTTACAATAGCAACTTTTTCTTCAATAGATATGTCTTGAGCATCTTTAGCACATGGACTTAAATGAGTTTCTGATAGTTCCTCGTGGTTTAATTTATTTATTTTTTTTAAATCATAAATCTTACCTGGAAAAAATGTTCGCGCTATCATCGATAATCCATAGAAAAACCCGGAGCCTTCTACATACCCAAATGTTGAAGGCAGCATATTCTTCATACGTTTCCTAAAGTATTTAGTAAACCTAAAATGCTCAGACCTCTTTAGATTAGATTCAAACTTATCTAATTTTCCGTTTTGGGGCTTGTCCTCCACTATATATGAAGAATTTAAAATGGGTGGACATGACTTTCGTTGTATACCATCGTATACGTTTGTATAATCCATTGCTATACCAAAAAAGCCTGCATAACCGTAAGTTTCATAGTTTCCTTTAGATTCGATATGTCTTCTTATAAGTTCACTTCTGGTGTCTATACAAAACACCATTTGTGCATCTGGTACAATATTGTTATTATTACCAGCTACTTCCTTATTTTGGATTACATCAACTAAATTATTTTGAAAGTTCTTCTCCCAAGCAATCAAAAACACTTGTTGTAGCTTGATAAGTTCTAAAGTGTTACTATCAGATTGTGTACTTTTTGGATAGATATCAATATTTAGGTGATTTGCAATCCATAATCGAACAGCTAAGTAATCTTGAAGATCAATTGGATATGCTTTTTGCCAAGGTGAATCATAAGCATTTCTATGATTGATATAGCCTGTCCAACCTGGTAACGCGGCTAAATGATACCTAAATATTGGTTCATAATAATCTTTAGATATGCCATCGAGTACACTTTCTATGGCCTTAAGGCTCGTGGCTGGGATTTCTTTAGTGTTTTTAATATTTAAATCACTATCATATTTGGCTAAATTTCTCCAAGCAGTAAAAAATCCTTTTTCCTTGTATGGCATTTGCCATTCTGCCAAACCTTCATCCATAAAAGATGAAAGCCATTTAGACATTATCACATCTAAAACAGAGTATGTTTTTGCTTTGTCATTTTTTGAGAGCATGTCTATACGCTGCAGATAATATTCTATAGTGTCACCGAATCCATTCTCCTTTAATAATTGATCTGCATAATTTTTATCTATATCACCGTTTTTGAATGCCTGACGAAAAACGGATGCATCTGGAAATACCTTTACCCCTAAATCCTTCTTTGCATGTAAAACAGCATCAGTGAATGGCAATTCTTCATAACCTGATAATGGGTTAGAGGTAACAAATGAGTACAATGGCCATGTATTACCAATGACTTTTGAGGCACTTTCTATACTATGTTGAATTTGAGTTGCCATATTTATTTAGATTTAGAAAAGGTTAATACCGATTTTTTAAAAGGCTGTGAGACGTTTAATAACTTTACATACAGCCATGGTGCCTGTCTATAAATTCCAAGTTTCATAATAAAGAATCCAATAAGGAAAACTATACCAAATGTCATTTCAAGAACTGTGACTGGTATAGGTACAACAGCCATTGGTGTATCTTTAATTACCGTAGTTACGCCATTATACATTAAAGCATAAACAACAATACCCGCAACAAACAAAACAGGTGGCCAAACGGCTTTTTGAAGCAACGATAAACTTTTTTCCTTAACAATATTATACGTTATCTGACCAACCGTTATAGCTACAATTAAGGTTAGGAATATACTACTGTCCAAGGAAGATCCTTTGCCTGTTAAAGTCATAAATAAATAGGCTCCTAATGCACCAAAACCAAGAACGACTATAGCTTGTAGTGGTTTTATTTTTATGTTTAAATTCTGTTGTGGGATATTTTGTTTCACACCCTCTCCAACCGATAAGAACAAGTAGGCCTTGTAAAACCCATGAAGTATTAAGTGAACTATGGCTGCATTAAAAAAACCCAAACCGCATTGCATAATCATAAAGCCCATTTGTGCAATTGTAGAACATGCCAATTTTTGTTTTGCGTTTACTTGAAGAAGTTTTGTGAACTGCGCCAATATTGCGGTTAAGCCTCCAATTATAAACAAAATATCAAACGTGTTGGAAACGTAAATCAAAATCGCAAATAAGGTTAGTAAAATACCCGACCCATTTACAAAGCCCGCATGCATTAATGCCGATGCAGGTGTTGGTGAAGTCATTGCAGACAATAGCCATCGGTGAAAAGGATAAATAGCCGATTGAATCATTGCCGCCACAATTACAAACAGACTAGATAACAGAATAATATGGTTTGGTAAACGATCCCATGAAGTTATAATACCATTAATAGTATAATTATCTATACTGATAGCAGGCATCAAGACTCCTACCGCAAGAGCTAGTGTTCCCAAAAGGAAGAATTTCTGAGCATAAGCTGCTGCATGTTTAGCTTCCTTCCACCTCTTGTCTACTCCTATAAGTTGCGCCATAAAAAACCCCATCAACAACCAAGAGCTTATTAATAGCATAATATGATTGGACGCAACAAAACACATTACGGCGAACATAAAGGCCAAACTTAAGGTTACAAACCTATTTCTGTATTTAAAACCTTTTGTATAATTAGTGGCATATGTTGTAATAATAGCGCTGAAAAACGTTACAACCGTCCATATTAAATAGGTAAAACCACTAGTTCTAAATAGCTCACCAATACTGTAATTTAAGTTATCAGTAGATGTAAAAATGAGTAGGCCGAAATTAGCTACAAAAAGCAACCATAAAAATAATGAGACTGCTTTTGAATAATCCAAAACAGACTGTTTTCTATTTTTGATTTGGATATTTCTAGAATCCTTTAAACCTATTGTTTCTGTTGGAGACATCTTATTGGTGTTTTTTTGGCACCGCAAAGATTAAACTTTTAATTTATAAATTTTTATATATATATTTTATGGTACGCATAACTAGTATTTATACGTTTGATAAAAGTTAATGAAACTTTCGGCAATTACGCCACAATATTAAGCTCTGACCTATACTCTGCACATTTCATTATCTTCTGAAATAGTTCATCTCGTTTTACTGGTTTAGTCATATAATCATTCATTCCCTGATTTAAAATACGTTGTCTAGTTTCTTGCATGGCATCAGCAGTTACTGCAATTATTGGTATATTTCCAATTACCTTACCCAATTCCCCTCCTCTAATACGTTCTGTTGCTTCATAACCATCCATTTCTGGCATTTGCAGGTCCATTAATATTAAATCGTAGACCTCTTGCTTTAAAGCATCTATAGCTTCTTTTCCATTTTCTACCACAGAAAATGTAACATTACCAAAGCTACCCAACAATTTACGCATTACCATTTGGTTGAGTTTGTTATCCTCTACAACCAAAATATGCATTGGGTTTTGCAATTCTTTGTTTTGGCTAACTGCTACCTCAGCACCAGTCTCAGCAACGCTCTTTAAAGGTATTTCTATAAATACCTCTGTTCCTTTATTAAGTTCACTTTGAATCTCTATGGAGCCCTTAAATAGATCTACTAAATGCTTTGCAATATTTAATCCCAACCCTATTCCTCCAAACTGACGTTTATGATTTTTTCGCATTTGATTAAAACTATCAAAAACCGTTGCCATACTTTCTTTATCCATTCCTACACCTGTGTCAGATATTTGAAATATAAATTTGCTAAAATTATTAGGCTGTGTTACGCACTTAAGCTTAAAGACAATAGTACCCGAATTTGTGAACTTAATGGCATTACTTAAAACATTATTAATAATTTGTAGCAATCGGTCAGCGTCACCCTCTACTTTAGTTATGATTTCTGAATCCATTTCAAAACGATAATTCAATCCTTTTTTTATGGCTTCTAACTTCCAATTTTCGCTAATTTGATTTAATAATAAAGATGGATTAAAAACGTCCTCTTTCAAAACAAGCTCTTTCTTTTCCATCTTTTCAAAATCTAAAATATCGTTCACATTGCTCAACAAACTAATAGATGCATTGCGGACAACTTGATATTTTTTACGATCCTCTTTAGAATTACTATTATTTGCCAATTCCGTTTCTACAATACCCATTATGGCATTAATTGGTGTTCTTAACTCATGGCTAATGTTAGACATAAAATAGGTTTTGAGCTCACTGATTTCTTCAGATTTTCGTAGTGCTAGTTCTTGTGATCTTTCTTTTTGCTTTCTTAATTTTCTTAATAAGTTAGTCATGGAAAGTGAAAGAAATATAACCTCGAAACCTGTACCAAACTTAGAACTGTTTAGTGTATAAAAATTTGTGGAAAGCATACCTAAGTTATTCATTACAAAACCTAGTAATCCAACGACCAGAAAGAAAATTCCTATTGAAAAATATGGGTCTACCGAAATTTTATTAAACCTCACTGTAAAAATAGAAACAAGTATTAAGATAAGACTTAATAACCCGTTTAGATTACTAATAGGATATGCTAACTCTAGTGTCTTCGTATTAACGAAAATCATAGCAAATACCACAAAAAGAGCTATATAAATTCCTTTGTATACCTTTTTTAGTTTAGGTAAGTGCATTTCAATATTTAAGAAATACTCACAATACTTTAATAGAAAAAAGTTTGAAAAAAGTGCAGATATTAAAACCATTCTACTATTGATATATCCGCCGTTAGGAAAAAAATACTGATACACAAAACCATCTAAAGCTGCTTGCATTAATGCAATAGAAAACACGTACAGTCCATAGTAGAGAAATGCTTTGTTCTTTAGACTTTTATAAAAGAAAAGATAAATTAATCCGGCTAGCAGCAAAACACCATAAAACAAGCCTAAGAACAATTGCTGCTTATAATTAGATAAAATAAACTCTGACTGGCTATACAAGTTTAGTGGTAGATTAATGGTCTCGCCATCACTTTTAAGCTCTATATAAAATTGTGTTGTACTCTTAGGCTCTAATTCTATATTAAAAATCGTTTGCCTGTGGTCTACAGCTCTCTCACTAAAGGGTATTTGATCTCCGCTTCTCTGAATCTTTATACCATTCGCAATGCTGTATAGATTTACAACATCGGTAATTGGTCTAGCAGTGCTTAAATAATAGGTTTTAGGGAGGTCTGAACTATTCTTTAGCTTAAACCTAAGCCAATATCTATCTGATGTAAAACCCAAATCGTGGTTCTCAGAATTTAAGTCTTTAAAGTTTAGATTTTCTGCTTTTAGGATATCATCTAAGGAAAAATCTCGATTATCTGTTTGAGTATATTCGGCATACTCAAAAAGTTTACCAGATGGATATTCAGGATCAAAAGCTGGCTTTTGTCCATACGAAAAGTATGCTAATATGTAGGCTATTAGAAGTATTCGTTTCATGTTTGGGGCATTAAACTATTACTAACATACGAAAAAAAATATCAAATAGTTTTTTAAGACTTTTTTAGGGGATAAAAAAACCAGTCATGATTTTCATGACTGGTCTGCTATTAACCAAAAACTAACTGTGTCTTTAGGGTTTATTTTTAAGGTAAAACCATTTAGTTTTTTTCAAAAGTGAGCATATCCGTACCACCATTACCTCCACTAATGTCAATTAGTTCAATTCGTGTAGAAGTTGCAGTTACTATGTCCCAATCGTCATTCAAATCTTCAAAATCATTGGTGTCTGGTACTGGAAAGAAGATGTTAAAATCTATATCGTCATCACTGCTACTATCATCGCTGCTATTACTATCGTCAGTTATAGACCATGTTCCTGTTTGGGTATTTGTACCATTTGTTGCTACAAGCGACCCATCAGTATTGAAAGAGAAATCATATCCACTAAAATCTGAAGTTTCATTTTGACCCGAATCTACAAAGTTTGTAATTCTCCAAGTACCTGATTGAACATCGCTCTCTATTTCTGCTATTTGCTGACTGTTATTATTTGGTGTTCCGTCATCATCATCACTAGAGCACATAGATGACATTAATGTAAGGCTCAGCATTAAAATAAATCCTAGGTTAAATACTTTTTTCATAATTTGTTGTTTTTAGTGAATTAATAAATTTATAGTTTTTGAAGCGTTAAGGTGTCTGTTCCGCCACCGCCTCCACTAACATCCTGAAGGACAACCTCAGTTTCTGATGAGGAAATAACATCCCAATCATCATCGTTAAACTCTTGAAAAGGCATGTCAGTTCCAAAATTAAGCATTATTTGGTTTCCGTTGCTGAATACTGACCATGTTCCGTTATTTGTGTTAGATCCATTTGAAGCCGAAACAGTCCCGTCAGTATTGAAATCTAACTCGTAACCTGAATAGTTCGCTGTTTGATCATCTGAGTCCTCAGTGTAAGAAGCCACAATCCATAAACCATCACTAAGAATGGCTTCTATATCATCGTTACCACTACCACCATCAAATGGGTTGCGCTCAAAAGTTAGAAAATCCTCAGAGCCGTCTCCTCCACTAATGTCTTTTAACCTTATGATTTCATTTGTTACTTCAAGAACGTCCCAATCATCAGCCAATTCATCTAAAGGAATACCTGTCCCAAAGTTCAGGTTTAAGCCTAATTCCGTATTATCACCTGACGTTGTTGACCACGCACCATTAGTTGTACCACTTGTATTTGTAGCTGTAGCTGTATTATCTGATGCAAAGTTGAAAACGTAATCGGCAAAATCCGCTGTTTCGTCTGAATCATCAAAGAAATATGTAATGTACCAATCACCGCTGGTAAGTGCGCTGACTAATGCTGCATCATTGACATTATCGCTAGATTGGCAATCGCTTTCAAACCTAAGCCTATCATCCCCCAATCTCAAATCAACTTTTATTTCATCATCATCTTCCTGTTCAATTTCATGTAAATTCCAGGTATCATTAAAATCTGGTAATCCTGTTATATCAATTACTACAGAAATATTGTTACCTGATCCAGACGCTTCCCAAGTTCCATTAAAAGTATTTGTACCTTGAGTAACCTCTATTGTTCCGTCGTTATTAAATTCAAATACATAACCCACATAGTTGTCCTCTAAATCCTCATCGTTACGCTCTAGCTTGTCTACAGTCCACTCAGTACAATCTGCAAAAACAGTATCTAAATCACTTGTGGTACAATTATCGCAATCATCATCATCATAATCATTATCATCATCTTCGTCACAGGTATTATCGGCCTCTTGAATAGCCGTAGCTAATTCTTGAATGTTATTGATTGTTAATGTTGTCCCGTCAGCTAAAATTACAGTAATAGGGAAATTAATGGTCACGGCAGCATATTCGTCTAAATCATCAATAAAATCATACATGTCATTATCGCTATTGATAGTAATAGAATTGATAAGATCATTGTTTTCATCATAAACAGATGCGGTAATAGGATACTGAAAATCTATACATTCTATATCATCGTCATCAAAATTATCCTCAAAACAATCTTCAGCAAAGTCTTCCAATTCATCATCTGAATTAATCTCAATAGTGGTAAAATCTGCAAAAACAATAGTTATAGGATAAGAGATAACAATATTGTCATCATCATCATCAAATTCTTCAAAAATATCTTCAATTTCATCTAAATCATCATAATTGTTAATCTGAAGTGTTGTGCCATTTACTGTTACTGTTACTGGAAATTGTATGCTAAAACAACTAGCATTGTCTATAATGTTATCGTTAGAACCGTCATTAAATACTGTTCGATTCATCAAGTCGGCTACTGTTGAATTTGCCGTTATGGTTTCTTCGGTTGGAGGATCAATCGATAAGTCGTCTTCTGTTCTACATGATGTCATAGTGAGCATAACGCTAAGAACTAGTAGTAAAATTGGTTTAAATGCTTTCATAATATCTGTTTTTTTGTATTGTTTTTATTTGCTTTTATCTAGGCCCTTTATTCTTAAAACAACCAACTAAAAAATTGTCCCAAGAAATTTTTCATTTTTTTTATTAATACTTAACTCTAGTTGCTTTAAGGTAAGAACTGTAGACTTAAGAGTATTGAATCTTTGATTTGCCTGCCTGTATTTATAAAGGTTAACTACACTGTAATCCTTTTCTAAAGCAATCTCTAAATCCTTTATTTTTAATTTATACTGTAATAGCTCTTCACTTTTCATTAATGAGATTGACCTTATAAGTAGTGTAGTTTTATTGACACGAGATACTTGCATAATAATATTGTCCTAAAATCTAAGTCCTTTTTTATTGAAACAACTTAAATCATAATTATCCCTTGGGGGAATAAAAAAAATATATAGCTTTAGCTAAAATTTAAATTAGTGCCAAAGCCTATTTACAAAGATATCTGCGACAAGATTCGCTTTTCAAAACTCTACGAAAAGTATGCACAATCATTGAGTAATATTTTATTTTACAAATACGGGGAGCTTTTAAACCCCTCTGATAAAGTGCAAGAAGCATTTATTAAGCTATGGGAAAACTGCTCAAAAGTAAAACCAGAAGCTGCAAAATCCTTTTTGTATACTACAGCAAATAATATGATGCTCAATGAGGTAAAACATCAAAAAGTAGTTTTAAAGTATCAACAGGTAAAGCCAAAGGATTACACAAATGAATCCCCTGAATTTATTTTACGCAAAAAAGAGTTTTTAAAACGGTTTGAGCGCGTCCTCTCTCAGTTAAAAGAAGAAGAGAGGGTTGCCTTTCTTTTAAATAAGGTAGACGGTAAGACACACAACGAAGTTGCTGAGACTTTGGGTATTACTAAGAAAGTAGCGGAACATAGAATCTATGCAGCCTTAAATAAACTTAAAAATGAACTTGAAGAACTAAATCGAAAATAATTTTGGGACAATTATAATTTAAGTTGTTTTAATTATATAACTGTATGTTATGGACAAAGAACAATTAATAAAAAAATGGTTAAATAATAGCCTTTCCGATACAGAGTTGAGGGCTTTTAATACATTGGAGGACGCTGATCTTTACAAAGAAATTATTGAGGAAGCCCAACGATTTAGTGGTAGCACTAATGCAAGAGTTGAAGCTTTTGGTGTAGTCGACAAAAAATTAGTTCCCCACAAAGCCAATACCATTAATTGGTTAAGGGTAGTTACTAGTTTGGCAGCTATTCTTGTAGTTGGTTTTGCTGTATTTACCATGTTAAACAATGACCAAATAAACGCATTTAATACAGATTTAGCTCAAAATGAAATTATAACCCTTCCTGATAATTCAACTGTAAACCTTAATGAATTGTCAGAGTTGAAATACAACAGCTCTAAATGGGATGAGAATAGATCTATAGATTTAAAAGGTGAAGCCTTTTTTGATGTAGAAAAAGGAAAGCGATTCGATGTTAATACTGAGTTTGGAAAAGTTAGTGTTTTGGGTACCGAGTTTAATGTTCTATCTAGAGACGGTATTTTCAAAGTTTCATGTTATGAGGGTTTGGTTCTTGTGACTTATAATAACAGCGAAGTTAAGTTGCCTGCTGGTACCGAGTTTTCTCTATCTTCGGGAAAAAGTACAACATCTGGTATTGTGATTTCTGAGCCATATTGGCTTAAAAACATGAGTGTTTTTGAAAATGCCTCATTTAAAGATGTGGTAATAGAACTTGAAAAGCAATACAATGTAAGAGTAGATTATCCGCAAGATCTAAATGTAAAATTTACCGGTGCTTTTGAACATAACAATCTTGAAAACGCCTTAAAGTCTATCTCAAATCCCCTTAATTTGACCTACGCTATTCAAAATACTAACGAGGTCATAATAAGGAATGGAAAGAACTAGATTATACATTCTTCTTTTTCTTTTTTTCTTTTCGCTGTTTAGGTCACTAGGGCAAGCTTCACAGCAGAGAGTTCCTATTTCAGTTGTGCTAGAACAGATTTCGAAAACGCATGGCATCACTTTTAATTATGAGAGTAGTCTTTTAGAAGGTATTAGCGTACTGCCTGTTTCACAGGATTTGAACTTGTCTGCCAAGATTAAGAATCTTGAAGATCAAACCAACCTGGTTTTTGAAAAGGTAAGTACTTTGGTTTATACCATTTCAAAAGCCGTAAAACTCTGTGGCTATATTAAAGATTCAGAATCGCAAAACCCTATTGTTGATGCCTCTGTTAACGGTAAGTCTGTTTATGCTATTACCGATAAAAATGGGTATTTTGAAGTTGAATTAAAGTCTCAAAATGAATTAGTAACCATAAGGCATATTAGTTTTAAAACCATTGAGCGCCAAGTAAAATATTTCAACTTGGAAAATTGCGGAACAATAACAATGCGCAGTCAAGAAGAGGTCATAGCTCCTGTGCTGATTGAAACATATCTTGTTAGAGGTATTGATAAACGACAAGATTGGACAACGTCTATAGATTACAAACGATTTAGCCTTTTACCAGGCCTTATAGAATCTGATGTTCTACAGACCATTCAGGCTTTGCCAAGTATTTTGAGTGTTGATGAAACAGTTTCAAACATTAACATTAGAGGCGGTTCTAACGACCAAAATTTGATGCTTTGGGACGGTATTAAAATGTACCAAACGGGTCATTTTTTTGGTCTTATCTCTAGCTTTAACCCACTAATGACTCAGAAGGCAAGAGTTATTAACAACGGTTCTGACGTGTCACTTACAGATGGTGTGTCTGGGACAATTCATATGCAGACCGAAAAACAGGTCGATTCAAAGTTCAATGGTGTTTTTGGAGTTAACTTTTTGAATGCAGAGTTGTTTTCAAATATTCCTGTAGGAAGAAAGTCATCACTTCAAATTGCATCAAGAAAATCCTTGGATGACTTTTTTAGGACCCCAACCTATGATGCCTATTTTGACAGGGTAACCCAAGATACCGAAGCCGAGAACAATACTTCAAATGTAACCAACTCTAAACAGGAGTTTAATTTTTATGATCTATCCATGAGATGGTTATATCAACCTAATGACAAAGATTTTGTTAGATTAAATTTCATTCTAATAAATAACGATTTAGGGTTCAATGAAACCGCAGATGTCAATGGAATATCGAGAAGTAGGCGTAGTAATATTTCACAGAGCAGTCTTGCGGTTGGATTTAGCTATAAAAGGAAATGGGATACTAATTTTTCTTCTACTATAAACGCTTATAATAATGAATATAAGCTCGATGCCCTTAATGCAGATGTATTAAACAATCAGCTTCAATTACAGGAAAATATTGTTTCAGAAACAAGCGTACAATTAAATAATTTGTACGAACAAAATCTATGGAGCTTTAATCTTGGTTATCAGTTTACAGAAACCGAAGTTATCAACTTAAATGATATCGATTTACCACGCTTTGTGAGGCGTGATGAAGAAATATTACGAGAACATGGAGCTTTTGGTCAGGCTTGGTATAAAAGCCCAAATAAAGACTTTTCTTTGAGAGGAGGAGTCAGGGCAAATTACCTAACTAGGTTTGAAAAATTGATTATTGAGCCAAGACTAAGTATTAGAAAATCTATCGGAGAACATATAGAGATTGAAGCTCAAGGTGAATACAAACATCAGAGTACCTCACAGATTGTTAATTTCCAAAATGATTTTTTAGGCATCGAAAAGCGGAGATGGCAATTAACAGATAATGATAGCATTCCTATCTTACAAAGTAAACAGGCCTCCTTAGGGATACTCTATAAAAATAGCGGTTGGTTGGTTGATGTTAAGGGATACTATAAAACCGTTGAAGGGATAACTACCCAAAGCCAAAGTTTTACTACTAAGTACGAATTTGCAAAAGAAAAAGGGAGTTACAACGCCTATGGTCTAGAGGTTTTATGTAGAAAAACTTTCGGAAATTTCAATAGTTGGTTAAGCTACTCTTATTTAAATAATACTTACACATTTGAGGCTCTTGAAGATTTTGAGTTTCCTAGTAATTTTGATATTACACATTCCTTTACCCTTGGAACCACCTTTAGTAATGAATCTTTAAATATTTCTGCTGGTATAAATTACAGAACAGGAAATCCTACCTCCATACCTCTATTTGGTAATGAAATTGTAAACAATGATATTAATTTTGATGCAGCTAATGGTGAACGCTTATTAGATTATTTAAGAATTGACGCCTCTGCTATTTACAAGTTTAAAATTAATAACAGATTTAGATCGGAAATTGGTACTTCTGTTTGGAACATCTCTAACAGAGAAAATTCCATAAATGATTATTATAGGGTAAGTGAAACTAACACAGTAAATAAGTTTTCACGATTCTCATTAGGCCTGACCACTAATGCCGTATTTAGGGTGTATTTTTAATATTTTAATTGAAAAAACAAATAAATGGACTTTGATATCAGCATCTTATCTTTTTTAAAGCCTCCTTTATTAAAAAAGGTACTTGATGAGTCTTCTGTAAAACAGTTCAAAAAAGGTACGGAAATTTTAAGAGCTGAACAGTATGTCAAAGTTTTACCAATTGTTCTTGAAGGACTAGTAAAAGTATACTCCAGGTTTAACGACAAAGAGCTTTTATTGTATTACATTCAACCATCCCAAAGTTGTGTAATGACATTTTATGCATCATTAAAAAATACACCAAGCAAAGTGTTTGCTAGTGTAGAAGAAGATTCTAAAATCTTATTAATTCCCGTTAGGCTGCTTCCTGCGTGGTTAAAAGATTTTCCAGATTTTAATGAGCTATTTTACGATCAATTTAATCTGCGCTATTCTGAACTACTAAATACCATTGGGCATCTATTAGTAGATAATATGGATAAACGATTGTATGAACACTTAAAAGGCAAAATAGAATTAACTAACAGTACTTCTATAAAAATGAGCCACAGCCAATTGGCCAATGAACTTGGTACCGCACGCGAGGTAATAACTCGCACTTTAAAAAAACTTGAAATAGAAGGCAAGGTAGAGCAAATCTCTGGCGAAATTAAAATTTACCCTTAGTGTGACTAAGGTCACTGCACACCTTTTTAAAGTTCATAATCTTTGTATTAGAATTTTTAAATTAAATACTATGAAAAAAAATATGGGAACTGCAGATAGAGTTATTAGAATAATAATCGCTGCAACAATTGGAGTACTATACTTTAAAGAAGTAATAACAGGAACTTTGGGAATTATATTACTAGTCCTTTCGGCTGTATTTGTTTTAACTAGTTTAATTAGTTTTTGCCCACTATATGCACCATTTGGCATTAAAACCTGTTCGATTTCAAAAAAGAATAACTAAAAATTTATTTGCTCTAAAAAGATAAACCCTGGGTTTATCCCAAGGTTTTTTGTGGAGCATATCGGAGTCGAACCGATGACCTCTACGCTGCCAGCGTAGCGCTCTAGCCAGCTGAGCTAATGCCCCATTTTAATTGCTGTAAATATATTGTTTTTATTTTAATCCACTTAAAACCAAGACTGGAATAGTTGAGCTGTGAAAATCTCTTTTTAAAATGATGTCATCTTCCCAAAGCTTTGAGAAAAAACCGCGTTTGCGTCTTACCACACACAACACATCTGGACTATGTTTTTTGTAGTGCTCTAAAACTGCCTGAAATGTTGTAGGGCTTTCCACAATAGTGGTATTTGTTATCATATTTTTAAGCTCGTCATTCAATTCAAAATCTCCTTCTTCATGATAAGGAGTCTTCACCAATAAAATATTGAGTATAGCCTTAAATTGATTTTTAATGTTATGTATTGGTAGTAAAACCCCTTCGCGCTTAATTACTGCAGATTTCACAGCCAAAAGCATTTTTACGATGGGTTTATATACATAACCTTCTGGCACAATTAAAGCTGGGATTTGTGTACGCTTTATAATTTTTCCAGATGTCTTACCAAGATAAACCTCATCTTTGATAGAATTGGTTCTTGGCTCTAAAATAATCAAATCTACATCTAAAGCATGGCATATTTTTTCTATGGTATCAATCAATTTACCTTTAAAGGTTTTCGTAATAACTTCGACGCCCTTAGTATCAACAGATGCCACATGGGCGTCAAGGAATGCTTTTGATTCACGCTCTAAAATTTGATCTACCTTTATCATTGTCCCTGCTTTGGTGTAAACATTATATATTTGAACCACATATAATCTGGCTCCAAATGCTTTGGCAAAATCAATAGCATATTGCAAGTGTGATTTTGCGTTTTTTGAAGAACCAACAGGAACTAGAATTGTTTTCATAGTCGTAAATATTTAAGGCAAAAGTACAATTTAAAAATGATTAGAAAAGGCAAGGTTGAAGATATAAAAGTGATAATGGACTTAACAAAAGCTTGTGCTAAAGCCATGATTGCTAATGGTATTTACCAATGGAATGAACACTACCCCAATCCTTCTGCATTTATAAAAGATATTGAAAGAGATGAGCTTTATGTTTTAGAATTTAGTTCTGAAATATACGGCACCATTGTAATTTCAACCTGCATGGATGAAGAATACATTCCAATAAAATGGTTAACTAAAAACGGAAATAATATTTACATCCATCGGTTGGCAATTCACCCTTTCCATCAGGGCAAAGGCTACGCACAACAACTTATGGACTTCGCAGAGCAACAAGCTATTGATAATAACTATAGCTCAATACGATTAGACACCTTTTCAAAGAACAAGAGAAACCAAAAGTTTTACGAACTTCGCGGTTATAAAAGATTGGGTGATATTTACTTTCCTAAACAAAGCGAATATCCGTTTCACTGTTATGAGTTAGTCCTTTGAGCACAACAAATATTTCTTTAAAACACATTAACAAACTCGCCATACCAGCATTAATTTCTGGCATCTCTGAGCCTATTTTATCGTTAACTGATGCGGCGGTCATCGGAAATATGGATATAAACGCCACAGAATCTCTAGCTGCCGTAGGTATTGTTACTACATTCCTATCAATGCTTATTTGGGTATTGGGGCAAACACGTAGCGCCATTTCATCCATAGTATCTCAGTACTTAGGTGCAGATCAATTAAGTGAAGTAAAAAATCTACCCGCACAAGCCATGTTTATTATTACATCGCTAAGCCTATTGATTATTGCTATAACATATCCTTTAGCTGCACAAATTTTTAAACTTTATAATGCCTCGGATTTAATATTAACTTATAGCGTAGACTATTATCATATCAGAGTTTTCGGTTTTCCTTTTACGCTCTTTACTATTACTGTATTTGGAACGTTTAGAGGTTTGCAAAACACCTATCATCCTATGCTAATAGCCATAACCGGAGCCATGGTCAATATTGTTTTAGATATTGTATTGATTTATGGTATAGATGGGCTTATCCCAGCAATGCATATTAAAGGTGCTGCTTATGCTAGTGTTTTGGCTCAGATTATAATGGCAATGCTTTCTATTTATTATATTCTGAAGAAAACGGATATCCCTCTGTTGGTAAGATTTCCTTTCAATAAAGAGATTAACCGCTTTATAATGATGATTGTTAACCTGTTTATTAGAACCATTGCACTTAATATAGCTCTGTATTTTGGTACAAGCTATGCTACAAAATATGGCACTACATATATTGCCGCCTACACTATAGCAATTAATCTTTGGTTTTTGGGAGCTTTCCTTATTGATGGTTATGCCAGTGCTGGCAATGTTTTATCTGGTAAACTATATGGTGCCAAAGACTATAAAACCCTTATAGACTTGAGCAACAAACTCATAAAATATGGTGTTGTGGTCGGTGTTTTTATTGGGTTGGTTGGAGCGCTCTTTTACTATCCTATTGGTCATGTTTTTACAGACGACAAAGCAGTTTTAAAAGAGTTTAACAATGTGTTTTGGATTGTTCTTGCTATGCAGCCTTTGTGTGCACTTGCCTTTATCTTTGATGGTGTTTTTAAAGGGTTGGGGAAAATGGAATACCTAAGAAATGTGTTATTGTTTTCAACACTTTTAGTCTTTATTCCTGTTGTTTTTATAACTGATACTTTTGATTATAAGTTGCACGGCATTTTTTTAGCTTTTACTTTATGGATTATTGCTAGAGGACTCCCATTAATTATAAAATTCAGAAAAACATTCAAAATACTAATCCAAAACACTTAAATTTGAATCGTAAACGGTATTACGTATGAACTTATTAATTTCTATTCTACAAGAAGTCAGCATTGAAGAAAAACTGAAAAACGCTCCAGATGACAGCTATGGCATTGGTGTGTTTATTGGCTCAATGATACCTTTTGTTGTTTTAGTAATTCTTGCTTACGTGATTTATAGATATAACAAGAAAAGATTAAAAGACGAATAATATGGGAAATAGACTGTTTTTAATTTTAGC
The DNA here is from genome assembly GCF_049942685.1 of Winogradskyella sp. HB-48. Classification (GTDB taxonomy): domain Bacteria; phylum Bacteroidota; class Bacteroidia; order Flavobacteriales; family Flavobacteriaceae; genus Winogradskyella. The sequence continues at coordinate 1,224,023 of NZ_CP187934.1, read as the reverse complement.
AATAGTACTTATCATTATCTATTTTTACAATAGAAACAAAAGACGATAGTCTATCGAGTTTTTAGCCAACCTGTAATACTCAATCTAGGTGTGTTAACAGGTTTTACTTCGTGCTCTAAAACCTGACTTTCAAAGATAACGACTTTCCCTGGAAAAGGATAAATGGTTTTCTCAACATCTTCTAAATACAATACCAGTTCACCTCCGTTTTCTGGTTTCCAATTTTCTTCATTTAAATAACAAACAAAAGATAGTTTTCGCCTATCATCATTCTGAAACGTATCTAAATGGCGTTTGTAAAATGTGCCTTCTGGATAAATAGCATAATGAAACTCCTTTTGATTAATCCCCAAAAAACAAGTTCTATTTAGATAATCTTTAAGGTCATTAATCTTATTGAAAAACATTGTCTCTGCATTATTGGCCCTGTCTTCATCTATCCAAAGAATGATGTCTCCACGAATAGCCTTTTTTATAACCTCATTGGTCCTGTTACCTATTGCAGATTTTTTAAAGGTATCTTCCTCATATTTGTACAGCAGTGACTGGCGCAAAGCCAAAACCTCTTCGCTAGTAAAAAAATTGTCTATAATGCTGTATTGCTTAGATAAAATATCCGCTATAATATTCTCGTAAAGAGGATTTTCCGCAAAGGGAATAGATTCAAAAAGACTGTTCATTTAGTCTAAAAAAGAAAGATTGTTTTCATTTTTTAACTTCAAAAGTTCTAAAAAAGTGGGCAAATGTAATCTAAAATCGCGTTCGTTTTACATTTATAATATCTTTGCACTATTATTTATTTATAATGAGCAACATTCGAATTACAAAACAATTCTCTTTTGAAACTGGACATGCACTCTATGGTTACGACGGTAAGTGCAAAAATGTACACGGTCACAGTTATAGATTAGATGTTACGGTTATTGGCACGCCAATTTCTGACAATGCCAATGTGAAATTTGGGATGGTTATAGATTTTGGCGATTTGAAAAAGATTGTAAAAGATGAAATTGTTGATGTTTTTGATCATGCTACGGTGTTCAACAAAAACACACCGCATGTAGAATTGGCTAAAGAATTAGAAAGCAGAGGGCATAACGTTCTGTTGGTAAATTATCAACCTACCAGCGAAATGATGGTCATAGATTTTGCTGAAAAAATAAAAAAACGCTTACCAAGCAATATAAAATTACATTCCTTAAAACTACAAGAGACAGCAACCAGCTTTGCAGAGTGGTTTGCTTCTGATAATGAATAAGAATCATCACATAGAAATTCCCGTAGGCAAAAGAATATACTTTGCCTCAGACAACCATCTGGGTGCGCCAACAATGGAAGCTTCGCGTCCTAGAGAAAAGAAATTCGTCGCTTGGTTAGACGAGGCAAGACAAGATGCTGCTGCCATTTTCCTGATGGGAGATTTGTTTGATTTTTGGTTTGAATACAAAAAAGTGATTCCAAAAGGTTTTGCCCGAACATTAGGCAAATTAGCTGAAATCACAGATTCGGGTATTCCCGTTTATTATTTTGTAGGCAATCATGATTTATGGATGAATGGCTATTTTGAAGACGAACTAAATATTCCTGTGTTTCATAAACCACAAGAGTTTACCTTTAATAATACCTCTTTCTTTATTGGGCATGGTGATGGTTTAGGTCCTGGTGATAAGGGCTACAAACGCATGAAAAAAGTCTTTACCAGTCCATTTTTTCAGTGGTTGTTTAGATGGTTGCATCCAGATATTGGCATGAGGATTGCACAATATTTTTCAGTAAAAAACAGGTTGATTTCTGGTGATGATGATGCTAAATTTCTTGGGGAGGACAATGAGTGGTTAGTGGCTTATTGCAATCGAAAACTCGAAGAAAAGCACAGGGATTACTTTATTTTTGGTCATCGGCATTTGCCTTTGGATATTCAGCTCAACGAAGCATCAAAATATATCAATTTGGGAGATTGGATTCAATATTACACCTATGGTGTTTTTGATGGGGAAAGCTTTCACCTAAAAGAATATTAATCTTTTATTTCATCATAATGTTCCTCTACATCTTGCTGTAGGTCGAGCTCACGCAACGGTTTGTTTTTTAAACTCATTATTATAACCGTTAATAGTGTTACAGACCCACCCAAAACAACAGCTAATGGCGCTCCAAAGATTCTTGCAGCTATCCCGCTTTCAACAGCACCCAATTCGTTAGAAGACCCTACAAACATAGAGTTTACGGCACCAACTCTTCCGCGCATATGATCTGGTGTTTTAAGCTGAAGAATGGTTTGGCGTACCACCATAGAAATACCATCGAATACACCCGAACAAAACAACGCAAATACACTAAGCCATAATAACTTTGATGCTCCAAAGACAATCATAAACACACCAAAGCCAAAAACAGCTACCAACAGTTTTTTACCTGTATTTTTGGTAATAGGTATGTACGTGGTAGCCACCATGGTAATAATACTACCAGAAGAAAGCGCTGCATTTAAGACACCAAATCCTTTAGGACCTGCATCTAAGACATCTTTAGCAAATACTGCAAAAATAGCTACGGCTCCACCGAATAGAACGGCAACCATATCTAGAGTCAATGCTCCTAAAATAACCTTGTCGTTAAAGACGAATTTTATACCAGATTTAAGACTTTCCTTAATAGACTCATTTGTCGCTTTGTTTAAAATTGGTTTTTTGCTAATTCTAAAAACTAATAATAAAGCCAACATTACCAATCCAAAAATTATTCCCAAGGTATAATGCACACCAATCCAAGCAATAAGAAATCCACCACACAAAGCCCCAAACACACTTGCCCCTTTCCATGTACTACTACTCCACGTGGCAGCATTAGGGTAAGCTGATTTTGGAACAATTAAAGCAATTAATGAAAAAATAGTGGGTCCAAAAAAAGCCCTTAATACACCACCAAAAAAGACCAAACTATAAATACCAGCCAAAATCCTATGGGTACTCCACGAAGATTCAACACCTTTTGATGTTAACCAAAACAAACCAAAACTAATTAATGAAAATAAGCCGATACAAAGGGTAAAAAGGTTTCGTTTTTCTTTTCGATCTACTATATGTCCTGCGAATGGTGCCAGAAAAAAAGCTGGAAGAAATTCACACAATCCAATAATTCCTAAACTCAACTCGTTATTGGTTAAAGAATAGACTTGCCACTCAATAACTACAAATTGCATTGACCAGCCAAATACCAAAGCGAATCTCACCAATAGAAATATGTTGAATTCCTTAAATCGGAGTGCTGCGTATGGATCTGTCTTTGCCAAGGGTTATGCTTTTATGTCCTTCAATTTCAATTGTAAACTTACATTGCCATTCCAATGATTTTCATCAATGGTATAAGCGATATCAAATAGTTTTTTCTCTTTTATCAATTCTAATTTGTCACCAAGCCCAAAACCTATACAAACAAATGGATCGCTTGTTGTCTGTTTTGCTGTAAAACGTAAATGTTTGTCGTCTTCACCCACACATTTTCCCCAACCTGTATCTAGCACACCTTGCGTCGTAAAAACTGGCGTCATATTACCTGGGCCAAAAGGTGCAAACTGACGAATAATCCTATATAATTTATGATCAATTTGGTTTAAATCAATTTGCAAGTCTATATTCAGTTCTGGTGTTAAATGTTTTTGGTCAATGGTATCCTTTACAACCGCTTCAAATTTTGCTTTAAAGGCCTTGTAATTTTCTGGTAATAAGGTTAAACCTGCTGCATATTTATGACCTCCAAATTGTTCTATGAATTCCGAACAGGCTTCTAAAGCATTATACACATCAAAGCCTTTTACAGAACGTGCCGAAGCCGCCAATTTATTACCGCTTTTAGTGAATACCAAAGTAGGTCTATAATAGGTTTCCGTTAATCTAGAAGCTACAATGCCAATAACCCCTTTATGCCAGTCTTCGTCGTAAACTACAGTTGTAAAACGGTCTTGCTCATTATTTTTTTTGATTTGATGTAAGGCCTCTTCCGTAATTTGTTGATCCATTTCTCTACGATCTGTATTGAACTGATCGATATCTACTGCATAACTTGCAGCAAGGTTAAAATTGGTTTCGGTAAGCAAGGTTACGGCATGATTACCATGCTTCATACGACCTGCTGCATTAATCCTTGGTGCCACAATAAACACTACATCTATTATTGATAGTTCTTCTTTTTTTACCTCAGCGATAATTGCCTTTACTCCTGGTCTAGGATTGGTATTAATGACTTGCAAACCAAAATAAGCCAATGCTCTATTTTCGCCTACTATAGGAACAATATCTGCACCTATAGCTGTAGCTACCAAATCGAGGTATTCGGTTAAATCTTCTGCTGTTTGTCCTTGATTTAAGGCTAAGGCTGTAATTAATTTAAAACCAACTCCACAACCGCAAAGCTCTTTAAAAGGGTAGTGACAATCGTCTCGTTTTGGATCTAAAACCGCAACTGCTTTTGGAATTTCATCGCCCGGTCTGTGGTGATCGCAAATAATGAAATCGATATTTTTTTGTTTTGCGTAAGCGACTTTATCAATCGCCTTAATACCACAGTCTAAAGCAATAATGAGAGTGAAATCATTATCATGGGCAAAATCAATACCCTGATAAGACACACCGTAACCTTCTTCATAACGGTCTGGAATATAGGTTGCTACATTTGGTGTTCGCGTCTTTAAATAAGAGGACATTAAAGCCACAGATGTCGTGCCATCTACATCATAATCTCCGTAAACCAAAATATTTTCACCCTCTTTAATCGCTTTCTCAATCCGTGCAACGGCTTTATCCATGTCTTTCATAAGATATGGGTCGTGCAAATCATTAAAGCTTGGCCTAAAAAATCGTCTTGCTTCTTCGTAGGTTTCGATACCACGTTGCAGTAATAAAGTTGCCACAATATCATCAACCTGAAGCTCCTTTTTTAAAGCTTCAACTTTTGAGGGTTCTGGTTTTGGTTTTAGTGTCCAACGCATAGAAAATTACATGCTGTGCTTGGTTCCTATGTGATAAAAAATTTCAGTTTGTACTTCTGCAAACTGCCTAAACATTTCCATGACACCGCAATATTTTTCAACAGATAGGCTTACGGCGCGTTCACATTTTTTCTTGTTTAAATCCGTCCCATAAAAATGATAATCTACTTGTACCGTATGATAATACTTTGGGTGCTCTTCAGTTAATTCACCTGAAACTTCAATCTTAAAATCATCAATCTTTTCATTCATTTTGTTTAAAATTGAAATTACATCCAATCCTGAGCAACCCGCTAAAGAAGATAACATCATGGCCTTAGGAGACAATCCGAAACGCTCTTTTTGACCTTCAACATCAGTGTCCATAATTACAGTCTTACCACTAGGATTATCTGACTCAAATATTAATCCGCCTTTCCAATGGGTTGTTATTTTATGTGCCATTTTAAAAGTTTACAAGTTAAAAATACTTAAAGTGCTTAAAGTTAATAAGTAAAAATGGATAACAAGCAATAAAGTTAGGTTTGTATTGTAGAATGACTTTAAGTACTTTAGACACTAAAAAACTTTAAGAATTCATATTATGGCATTAGTAACACCGTTATCTCCCGAACACGATTTAGAAACCAAGGAATTGGCTGAATTCTTTAATGAAACTTTAGGGTTTTGTCCTAATTCGGTCTTAACCATGCAACGCAGACCTGCCATTAGCAAAGCATTCATCAATTTAAACAAAGCCGTTATGGCTAATGAAGGTCGTGTAACTTCTGCCCTAAAGCGAATGATTGCTTGGGTAAGCAGTAATGCTACAGGTTGTAGATATTGCCAAGCACATGCCATTAGAGCAGCTGAACGTTATGGCGCAGAACAAGAACAATTAGATAATATTTGGGAGTACAGAACGCATCCTGCGTTTAACGATGCCGAGCGTGCTGCATTAGATTTTAGTTTAGCTGCTTCTTTAGTGCCAAATGCTGTTAATGTTGATATTAAAAAGCGTTTGTATGAGCATTGGAACGAAGGCGAAATTGTAGAAATGCTTGGTGTGATTTCCTTGTTTGGTTATCTAAACCGTTGGAATGACTCAATGGGAACAGACATCGAAACTGGTGCTGTAGAAAGTGCGGACCAATATTTAGGAAAACATGGTTGGGAAAAAGGAAAGCATGATGGAAGTCATTATTAATTTAATTAACAAATATTTCAAAATACTTCTCTTCCATTGTACTCATACAGATTGCCTTAAAAAAGACATGATTAGAAACATTGTAGGAATCTACTATGCTGAGATTCTGAAAAGAAAAATGAACAGACTCTTTAGTCTCAATATTATAAAAGTGAATATCTGAATCACCGTAATAGTCTGCAAAACCGTATAGTTTAGTTTCTGTTATAAATCTAGGCTTATCTAATGTAGTAAAAGCCAGCCCTGTCTCAAGATCAACAAGCACTACTTCACTCCCTTCAAAATAAGTCATCAGAATCATGACATAGTTCTTAAACTTTGCCTTGAACTCATATTTTGAATACGATTTTTCTTGTTCTAAATTATTTTCTGCAATAATCTCTTGTCCTTGGCTATTTTTGAACCTATATCCTTTATCTGTTTTCCTAAAAATTTCAGGATAATCTTCTTGATAAACTTCTTCGATTGAATCACTATTTGTGAAAATTGTCAATTTGTAAGGATCACGGAATGTTTGAGGCTTATACTTGGATGAATCAATTTCATTCATATTAAAATTGACCGGATGATTAGACCTTACACTTGGTAATAAATCGCAATCCACCTGTTTTACTTTTTCAATAGTTGATTCAAATGTTTTTTGCTCACTGGTAACTGTAGATAAAGAGACTAATGAAACTATAATTAATAAACTTATCTTCATTTTTTATCGGTTTTACCGCCAACCACAATAACGATCTCTCCTTTTGGTGGCTTGTTGGTATAATGCTCTAAAACCTCTTTTGCTGTTCCTCTTACAGTTTCTTCATAAAGTTTGGTAAGCTCTCTAGATACAGAAACAGGTCTATCTTCTCCAAAATACTCACAAAAATGCCCTAAGGTCTTTACTAACTTATGTGGACTTTCATAAAAAATCATGGTTCGGGTTTCTTCGGCTAAAAGTAACAATCGGGTTTGGCGACCCTTTTTTACAGGTAAAAAACCTTCAAACACAAACCTATCGTTTGGCAAACCACTATTTACCAAAGCTGGCACAAACGCTGTCGCTCCTGGCAAACACTCAACCTCAATGTCATTTTCTACACAAGCTCTAACCAACAAAAATCCAGGGTCGGAAATGGCAGGTGTTCCAGCATCACTAATCACAGCAATTGTAAGTCCTGACTTTAGTTTTTCAATAAGATTATTCACCGTTTTATGCTCGTTGTGCATGTGGTGACTTTGCATTAGAGTATCAATCTCAAAGTGCTTTAAAAGTTTTCCGGAAGTTCTGGTATCTTCTGCAAGAATTATATCAACCTCCTTTAAAACCTCAACCGCCCTGAAGGTGATATCCTTTAAATTTCCTATAGGTGTTGGTACTAGGTATAGTTTACTCATTTAAAGATTGCAATTGTACTCCTTTGCTTATTAGTTGAATTTACCCTCAACAATTTCTATAAAGCGATCTTCGTACTCTTCTTTACCTTCCCAGTTATTATAATCTGGTTTTACCATATCGAAAATTAATTTACGTGCTTCTGATAGCGAATCCGTAGTATTAATTTGAGAAATGACACGGTCATAATCTTCATTTTTACCATCAAAAAGGTGCTTAATAAAAGCCAATTTATCATTTAAGCCTATTTGCAGCCCTTTGCCTTTCAATTTGTCATTTAACGACTTTTTAGCTTCCTCTGCTTGTCGTCTTTGGGCTTCCTCAATAGGTTCAAACTCTGGTATGTCAGCAAAATCTGAACTTATGTTTTCAAATTCTATGGTGGTTGGTTTTTCATTAGTAACCACTTCTTCAACCATAATGTCTACCTGTTGGCTCTCACCTGGCATTTGTGCCACCATATCCTTAATTTTTTCCATAACGGGCTCCATGATGCCATCATCTTCAACTTCATCAACATTAACGTAGGTTTTGTTCCCAACAACTATATTGTCACTAACGGTATTATTGAATGCAGCATCTAACATTCCGAAAAAAGAGGAGTCATTTCCAATAGTGGGCATATCGTCCTCAAAATTCTCTTGTGCGAATTTTAAAACTGTAAGTTTTTCATAAAGCTTAGCAACCTCATCATGCATTCTATTAACATCTTCTCTGCCTTTTAATTTTAGAATCCTATGGGCTATACTAATTAATTCCGATTCTAATTTCTTTTTCATCCTAATACCTTTTGATTTTTATTATTTTTGATTGACCTTTATGCAAACGAAAAACGACTACGTTTTAGTGCTAAAATTACGAAATGTTTCTCGAAAATACGGTAAATCATAAAGAACAATTTGGCTGGATTGAGGTGATTTGTGGATCGATGTTCTCTGGTAAGACCGAAGAACTGATTCGCAGGTTAAAACGCGCACAATTTGCAAGACAAAAAGTAGAAATCTTCAAACCCGCCGTTGACGTGCGTTACGATAATGAAATGGTCGTTTCTCACGACTCTAACGAAATACGATCCACACCTGTACCCGCAGCAGCCAATATTCCAATTTTAGCTGACGGCTGTGATGTTGTTGGGATTGACGAGGCACAGTTTTTTGATGACGAAATTGTACGTGTTTGTAATGACTTGGCCAATAAAGGGGTTCGTGTTATTGTAGCAGGATTAGATATGGACTTTAAAGGCAATCCTTTTGGTCCTATGCCATATCTTATGGCAACTGCGGAGTATGTAACAAAAGTCCACGCCATTTGTACTAAGACTGGCAACCTAGCACAATACAGTTATAGGAAAGCCCAAAGCAATGATTTGGTCTTATTGGGAGAGGTTGAAGAATACGAACCTTTAAGTCGTGCTGCTTTTTACAAATCCATGCTTCGTGATAAGGTAAGACAGATGAAGGTGAAAGATGCTGAAGAAGTAAAAGCTAAAGAAAATAAGTCGGATGCCAAAAGCGAATGAAACTGTCCTAGAAATTGATTTAAGTGCCTTAACGCACAATTTCAATTATTTAAAATCAAAACTAAAACCCAACACTAAGTTTTTAGCCGTTGTTAAAGCCTTTGCTTATGGCAGTGATTCTGTTGCTATTGCTAAACATTTAGAAATGCTTAACGTAGATTACCTCGCTGTTGCCTATGCTAAAGAAGGTGTTTTACTTAGAGAGGCTGGTGTTACGACTCCCATATTAGTTTTGCATCCTCAGCCTGTAAATTTTATAACCATTATAAAGCACTGTTTGGAGCCTAGTATTTACAGTCAGAGAATTTTAGATGAATTTGTAAAGGTAGCGGAGGCAGAGCATCAAAATAACTATCCTATACACATTAAGTTTAACACAGGTTTAAATCGCTTAGGGTTCTGGGAAAATGATATAGACCTTATAGCTTCGAAATTAAGTAGGACAAAGGCTATAAAAGCAAAATCACTCTTTTCACATTTAGCGGCTAGTGAGGATAAAAATGAAATTGAGTTTACTAAAAATCAAATAGCATCTTTTAAATCCATAGCTGAAGATTTTAAGTCCAAATTGGATTATAGTCCCTGGTTACACTTATGCAACACTTCTGGCATTATTAACTATCCTGAAGGACACTTAGATATGGTAAGAAGTGGCATAGGGCTTTACGGTTTTGGGAACTCAGCAACTGAAGACAAACAGCTAAAGCCAATTGCAAGTTTGAAGTCTGTGATTTCACAAATTCATAATATTGAAAAAGGAGAAACCGTTGGCTATAACAGAGTATATAAAGCAGAAGGTTTTGAGACAACCGCTACTATACCCATTGGCCATGCAGATGGCATTACAAGAATATATGGCAAAGGAAATGGCTTTGTTTTTGTCAATGGACAAAAAGCGCCCATAATTGGCAATGTTTGTATGGACATGATTATGGTGAACGTAACAGGTATAAACTGTAAAGAAGGTGATGAAGTTATTATCTTTGATGGATTACATAAAGCTTCTAATCTTGCAGAATCTTCAGGTACAATTTCTTATGAAATTATTACCGCAATATCTCAACGCGTTAAAAGAAATATAATCCCAGCTTAAGATTTTTTTAACAAATTGTGACTTTTTATTTATTTTAGTGTCTAAGTAACATATATACTAACTATTAAAACACTAAATTATGTTAAAAGAATTTAAAGAATTTGCAATGAAAGGCAACCTTGTCGACATTGCTGTTGGTTTTGTAATGGGTGCTGCTTTTAATAAAGTAGTTGCATCATTCACCGGTGGAATTGTATCGCCGTTAATAGGTTTAATTTTCAACTCAGACTTTAAAGATTTAAGGTATAAATTGCAAGAAGGCACTCAAAATGAAGCAGGTGAGATGGTAGGAGAAGTATGGTTAGAGTATGGAACATTTTTAACTAATGTTATTGACTTTATAATTGTTGCGTTTGTAATGTTTATGGTTGTAAAAGGTGTTAACAAAATGAAGAAAAAAGAAGAACCTGCTCCTGAAGCACCAGCTGGTCCATCTGAAATCGACTTACTAATGGAGATCAGAGATTCTTTAAAAAAATAAATAGAATATAGCTACCGCTATACTACATTTTTATTAATCAAACCCAGACTCAAGGTCTGGGTTTTTCTTTATCAAAAAACAATAAAGTTAAATAATTAACATTTTGTTTTTAAATGTTAAGAGCCTGTTTTTTATTTAAATCAAGGGCTTTTTTTTATGTAATTTTACGCTGTATTTATTTAAAATCATTAAAATGAAAGTAGCTGTAGTAGGTGCAACCGGCTTGGTGGGTAGCGTTATGTTAACCGTTCTAAAAGAACGAAATTTTCCAATTGATGAATTACTATTAGTAGCATCAGAACGTTCTGTTGGTAAAACCATGGAATTTAAGGGAAAGACCTATGAGGTGATTAGCATTCCTACCGCAATTGAAAAGCGTCCAGATATAGCTCTTTTTTCAGCTGGTGGCAATACGTCTTTAGAGTGGGCACCTAAATTTGCTGCTGTAGGTACTACGGTAATCGATAACTCTTCAGCATGGAGAATGGATATGTCTAAAAAACTCATTGTTCCTGAAATTAATGCCGGCCAATTAACCAAAGAAGACAAAATTATTGCCAATCCAAATTGTTCTACCATACAAATGGTTATGGCATTAGCACCACTTCATCGTAAATACAAAATAAAACGTATTGTTGTGTCTACATACCAATCCGTATCTGGTACAGGAGCAAAAGCTGTTGAACAGTTAGAAAACGAAATTGCCGGCATAAAAGGAGAGATGGCTTACCATTATCCTATTCACAAAAATGCAATCCCTCATTGTGATGTTTTTGAAGAAAATGGATATACAAAAGAAGAAATGAAACTGGTAAGAGAAACTCAAAAAATCCTTGATGACAGAACTATTGCCGTAACCGCTACTGCTGTAAGAATTCCTACAGCAGGTGGACACAGTGAAGCTGTAAATGTGGAATTTGAAAATGATTTCGACTTAACAGAAGTAAGACAACTCCTTAACAATACTGAGGGCGTAACAGTACAGGACAACTTAGATGTTAATGTATACCCAATGCCAATTTATGCTAATGGGAAGGATGATGTATTTGTGGGCAGAATACGAAGAGATGGTTCTCAACTAAATTCATTAAACCTTTGGATTGTTAGCGACAATCTTAGGAAAGGAGCTGCCACAAACACTATTCAAATAGCAGAATACCTTGTAAAAAACAATCTGGTTTAGTCTTTTCATAGTTTTTGGGCTAACCTTAAATTTTGTATCTTTCATCTCGTTCTCTAACGAGGTGTTAGAAGACTATTTATGTTTAAAAACATCTAACCCAATAATGTCCTCTATTAGACTTCTATTGGATCTAATACTAAAAAAACCGATTATGAAAAAACTAGTTCTAATTACTGCATTACTAAGTATTTTTGTTTCCTGTAAAAATGAATCTGAAAAAGTGAAACCCATTACCGTAAACTACCCTGAAACTAAAAAAGTTGATACTGTTGACAATTACTTTGGCGAAGATGTATCTGACCCTTATCGTTGGTTAGAAGATGACAGAAGTGCTGAAACCGAAGCTTGGGTAAAATCTCAAAACCAAACCACTTTTGGCTATTTGGATAATATCCCTTACAGAGAAGAATTAAAAGAGCGTCTCACAAAACTGTGGAATTACGAAAAAATAGGTGCCCCTTTTAAAGAAGGCGACTACACTTATTTTTATAAAAACGATGGGTTACAAAACCAATACGTCATCTACAGATATAAAAACGATGCTGACCCAGAAACAGCAGAGGTGTTTTTGGATCCAAATACTTTTAAAGAAGATGGAACTATCTCTTTGGGCGGAACAAGTTTTTCTAAAGATGGGAAAACATTAGCCTACTCAATTTCCGAAGGTGGTAGTGATTGGAGAAAAATTCTGATAATGAATGTCGAAACCAAAGAAATAATTGAAGACACTCTGGTGGATATAAAGTTTAGTGGTATGTCTTGGTATAAAAATGAAGGTTTCTATTACTCTAGCTACGATAAGCCAAAGGGCAGTGAACTGTCTGCCAAAACAGACCAACACAAAGTCTATTATCACAAATTAGGCACAAAACAATCTGAAGACCAGTTAATTTATGGAGGCACTCCAGAAGAAAAACACCGTTATATCTACGGTGGAGTTACAGAAGATGATCGTTATCTAATTATTACACCTAGAGTTTCTACCTCAGGAAATAAGCTTTATATAAAAGACCTTACCAAACCAAACGCTCCATTTGTTGAAATTTTAGGTCATACAGATTCAGATTCCAACATTATAGAAAATGTAGGTTCTAAACTCTACATTATGACCAATCTGAATGCGCCAAATCAAAAAGTCGTTACCGTAGATGCATCAGATCCAAAACCTGAAAATTGGAAAGACTTTATTCCTGAAACTGAAAACGTACTTAGCCCATCTACAGGTGGGGGTTATTTCTTTGCAGAATATATGGTAGATGCTGTTTCAAAAGTTTTACAATACGATTACGATGGAAATCTAGTAAGAGAGGTTGAACTACCTGGTGTTGGTAGTGCTGGTGGCTTTGGTGCTAAAAAAGAAGAAAAAGAATTGTATTATTCTTTTACAAACTACGTAACTCCTGGAAGTATCTACAAATACGATATTGAAAAAGGAACATCTGAATTATACCGAAAACCAAACATAGATTTTAATCCTGAAAACTACGAAAGCAAGCAAGTGTTTTATACCTCTAAGGATGGTACAAAAATACCAATGATAATCACTCATAAAAAAGGGATAGAACTCAACGGAAAAAATCCAACAATTCTATATGGTTATGGCGGTTTCAATGTTTCCCTTACACCTAGCTTTAGTATTACGAACGCGGTTTGGATGGAACAAGGAGGTATTTATGCTGTTGCTAATTTACGTGGTGGTGGTGAATATGGAAAAAAATGGCATGATGCAGGTACGCAAATGAAAAAACAGAATGTTTTTGATGACTTTATTGCTGCAGCAGAATACTTAATTTCAGAAAAATATACCTCATCGGATTACTTGGCCATTAGAGGTGGTTCCAATGGTGGTTTGTTGGTTGGTGCAACAATGACACAAAGGCCAGATTTAATGAAAGTTGCATTGCCAGCTGTTGGAGTTTTAGATATGCTACGTTATCATACGTTTACGGCTGGTGCAGGTTGGGCATACGATTATGGTACTGCTGAAGAAAGTAAAGAAATGTTTGAATATCTCAAAGGCTATTCTCCTGTACATAACGTAAAAGAAGGTATTGAATATCCTGCAACTTTAGTAACAACTGGAGATCATGATGATAGAGTGGTTCCCGCTCACAGTTTTAAATTTGCTGCAGAGTTACAGAGTAAACAAACAGGAGACAATCCAACATTGATAAGAATTGAAACCGATGCTGGTCATGGTGCCGGCACTCCTGTAAGCAAAACTATTGAGCAGTATGCTGACATCTTTGGATTTACACTCTACAACATGGGATTTGATGTTTTACCAAGTAAAACCAAGGAAAAAGTGAAAGGCTAATTTTTGAATTCCCTCTTTAAATTGTCGTTTATCTTTTTTTAGTTGATTGTGAACGATTTAATTAAAAAAGCTTAGATTTACTCCTATTTTTGTTAAAAAAGTAGGGGTTTTTCTATTTAAGTTGTTCTATAATTGCGCCGCTGTTATTTCTAAATGAAAAAAAAGTACACTCTAAGACTGGTTTTTTTAACCTTGTTGTCGCTTTCATCTTGTGGGAAATCTGATGATAATACAACGCCTTTATCTATTGTAACAAATCCTGACGAGGTCTTTTTAGCTCAGAATTCTCAGGTAGAAATATTCATATTTAATAACGATTCTAATATTCCTCAATCTGGCTCGCTTTCCATAAGTCAGCCATCATTGGGTTCGGCGGTAATTAATAATAATAACACCCCTGAAAATGTAAATGACGATTATATAATTTATACTGCTAATGCAAATGTTACAGGTGAAGATTCTATTCAATATACCATATGTGATGCTTCAGATAACTGTTCAGCTGAAAACGTTTCTTTATCAATTACATCGTTATCTATTGTAAATATGTTTGAAGGCGATACTCCTCATTCAAATTTATCCTCCTACAATTTTTTCGAAGGTGATTTAAACGCGCTCAACCCTACTTTTGGTGTTTTCCCTTACGACCTAATTACTCCTTTGTTTACAGATTATGCAAAGAAAAAACGCTTTATATGGATGCCTAATGGAGTTAAGGCAAATTATATCAATGATTATACACCTATAGATTTTCCAACGGGAAGTGTTATCATTAAGAACTTCTTTTATTACAATGTGCAACCCGATAATTCTACAAAAATTATTGAGACTAGACTTATGTACAAAAAGGAAACTGAGTGGGATTTTGCTAATTACGTATGGAATGAAGAACAAACAGAGGCTTTTTTTACCAATTCTGGCAGTATTGTTAACCTTAGTTGGTTGGAAGGGGAAAACATCAAAACAACAGATTATCGGATACCTTCTAGAGCAGAATGTTTTACATGCCACAATCAATTAGACGATCCAACCCCAATTGGTTTAAAACCTCAAAATTTGAATAAGAACTATATATACGATGATGGTTCGGCAAATCAACTACGCAAACTTATCGAGTTCGGTTACTTAAACTCGGATATCCCGGATAATATAAACTCATCTGTTCCGTGGGATGATGATTCTCATCCACTTGAAACAAGAGTACGTTCTTATCTAGACATTAATTGTGCACATTGCCACTCTGATGATGGCCATTGTAATTATAGACCCATGAGGTTCGCTTTTCACTTAACAGAAAACACTGAAAATATAGGTGTTTGCGTAGTGCCTGAAACTCAATTCATTCCAAATTCATATATTGTAAAGCCCAATGATACTGACTTATCTATACTTTATTACAGAATAAGTACTACCGATGAATCTTTTAGGATGCCTTTATTAGGAAGAACAACTAACCATGAAGAAGGTATAGATCTTATAGAAGAATGGATAAACTCTTTAAATAATTGTGAATAATACCAAAAACATGAAAAAAATTACGCTTTTACTCATTGCTGTTTCTACATTTTGCTTGGGCAATGCTCAAGTTTTAAATGAAAACGCCAATTGGCCAAACGGTGATTGGTCGTTGACTGGAACATATACAACCACTGGGCTTTTATCTAACCCAACAACCACAGGCTCAACATTTACTTTTGATGATGATGCGGCAGGCTCTAGCTCTGATGACACTATCCAAGCAACCTCTCCTATAATTGATCTAACTTCAGCAAATTCTGCTGGAGAAAATTGGATTATAATAAGTGGTGACTATGTCTATAGACCATTAGGAAACGATGTGTTGTCTATAGAGGCTTATGATGCTGATACTGCGACTTGGTACACATTGTGGACTTTTACTGGTAACTCTACTAATTCCGATTATGAAACATGTTCTAATACTGAGCCCTATACAACAGGAGTGCTTGATATAACAGGATTTACAGCGACACAATTATCCGGTTTTAGATACCGTATTAATTATAATGATCAAAATGGTTGGCAATGGGGTTGGTGTTTAACATCCCCAACAATTACTTCTTTAAACCCTTCTACTACATGCCTAGATCCTATAAACCTAGATGTCATTAATATTGGTGAAACAACTGTAGATTTAATATGGACAGAAATTGGTGTTGCCACATCATGGAATATTGAATGGGGTCCAGTTGGTTTTACCCTCGGAACAGGAAATGTAATTACAGCCACTTCGTCCCCTTTCACATTAACTGGCTTATTGGCAAACACAAATTATGAATTTTATATTCAATCTGATTGTGGTGGCTCTAACAACGTGTCAAATTTTGTTGGGCCATTCGGTTTTGGAACAGCCTCTCCTTCTGGTGTAGCATGTGCTTCTGCAATCAGCATGGCAGTAGAAGAAAACTGCAGTACAGCAACACCGATGACTTTTGACTTTAGTACGGCAATTGATATCGATGCTTCTAATGAAAACCCGAGTTGTGATGCTGTAGGTAACTATGGCTATTTTCTGAGTTTTATTGCGCCTACTATTGGCTCAGTTGTTTTTAATTTCAGTGGCGCGGCAAATAGTATTGGCCTAGAAGTATATGACTCTTGCGGTGGTGCTTCTGTATCTATATGTACAAATAATGGATTTAATACTGGCGATTCATCTGGGCTTATTGGCGGTCTGACTCCTGGTGCTACATATTATGCTGTAATTTGGAGAGATCAGCAGAGTGGTACCGCAGACATATGTCTTGAAGAAGGAGCTAGTTGTCCAGATCCAAGTAGCTTAGATGCGTCTTCAATATCTTCAGATTCAACTATTTTAAGTTGGACAGAAAATGGTATAGCAAACTCATGGAATATTGAGTGGGGAATCTCTGGATTTACACTTGGCTCAGGAAATGTTGTCAACAACCTTACTGCAACAAACTATAACCTAACCAGTTTATCTTCAGGCACTAGCTATGACTTTTATGTACAATCAAATTGTACTGGTGAAACTTCTGATTTTTCTGGCCCATTTACTTTTACTACACAAGTACCTTCAAGAATTAATTTCTCTCAACAACCAATAACCGTTAACGGTTACGATCTGGCAGTTGTTGATATGAATGGTGACTTTTTGGATGACATAGTAGGGGTTTCTTCAACCAATGTTAACATACAACAGCAAAATACTGACGGCTCATTCACAAATATTAATGTAGCAACACCTAATGCTGACTATTTGCCTAGCTGGAGTATGGCTGCAGCTGACTTTGACGCCAACGGAAAAACTGACTTGCTCTATGGTGCCGGGAGTGGAGTGACTTTTATGCAGGCAAGTAGTGATGGCACTAGTTTTACTGAACAATCTACTACCCAATACGTTTTCTCTCAACGTTCAAACTTTGTTGATATTAATAATGATGGTAATCTTGATGCATTTGTTTGCCATGATGTGGAGCCAAATGTTTACTTTATCAATGACGGTACAGGCAACTTTACTTTTTATCAATCTGATGTAACTCCTGGTGCGCCTTATTCGTTAGGTAATTATCCTTCTGGTGGTGATTATGGCTCAATTTGGATAGATTACAATAACGATAGAAATATTGATTTATTCATTGCAAAGTGTGGAGGCGCAGTTGAGCGTAGAACAAACATGATGGTTACAAATAATGGCGATGGCACATATACTGAAAACGCGGCTGCTATTGGTTTAGCAGATCCAATGCAAACCTGGTCTTCCGCTTGGGGAGATTTTGATAACGATGGTGATATGGACGTGTTTGTGGGTGCTAGTTCAGGCACTCACAAATTAATGGAAAATAGTGGATTCTCAGATGATGGCAATCCTAACAACGACTATATTTTTACCGACGTTACTGCAGGTGCCGGGATTATAGCTCCAACTGGATGGGAAAGCTCTGCGTATGATATAGATAATGATGGTTATCTTGATATTATTAGTAATGGCTCTATTATGTATGGAAAAGGTGATATGACTTTTGAAGATGCTGATAATGGACAGATTAACTACAAAAATGGTAGTTTTGGAGATTTAAACAATGATGGATTTATAGATGCCTATTACAATGGTATTAGATATTATAATCAAGGCAATAGTAACAACTGGGTTAAGATAAACACCGTTGGTATGGCACACGTTACACCCAACTATAGTAACAGAAATGGCATTGGTGCTCGTGTTGAGTTAGTTACACCTTCTGGAACACAAATTAGAGACGTAAGAAGTGGTGAGGGTTTTGAATTTATGAGTTCTCTTAATACTCACTTCGGTATTGGCTCTGATACTTCAATTATTGAAATTAGAGTTTACTGGCCGTCTGGTGTGGTGGATGTTTTTGAAAACCCAAGTATTAACAGTACTCATACCCTTGTTGAAGGCTCAGCTCCTTTAAGTATAGAAGATCAGACTATTTCTGATGTTTCAATATATCCTAACCCAGTTGAAGATGTTTTAAAAATTAAGACTTCTTTAGTACTAACAGAAAAAATTGCTACTATTTTTGATGTTACAGGAAAACGTGTTTTCAATCAAATGATTACCGATAACGAACTTAACGTTTCAAGTCTTCAAGGTGGGGTTTACTTCTTAAGGATTGAATCTGATGGTAGAAGTATAAGACGAAAATTTATTAAAAAATAAATGATAGTTTAAATTAAAAAAAGCCGCTTGAATATCAAGCGGCTTTTTTATGGTATTTTTACAACATGCTTAAAGTTAAAGATCTCAGCTTTGGTTATACCAAAAACCATGTCCTGAAAGATATAAATTTCACCATTAATATTGGTGAAAATCTTGCTATTATTGGCGAAAGTGGTTCGGGAAAAAGTACGCTTCTCAAGCTTATTTTTGGTGAACACGACCTTGAGCAAGGACAAATATTCTGGAAAAGCACTGAAATTCTAGGCCCAAAATATAATTTGGTGGTGGGTTATGATTTTATGAAATATGTCGCTCAAGAATTTGACCTAATGCCCTATACTACCGTTGAAGATAATATAGGTAAACACCTATCTCGCTTTTACCCAGAAGAAAAAGAAAAACGCACTCAAGAACTCATAAGAATTGTAGAATTAGACAATTTTGCCAAAACAAAAGTTAAAAACCTAAGTGGTGGACAAAAACAGCGTGTTGCCATTGCCAGATCTTTAGCCAAAGAACCCGAAATACTACTCTTAGACGAACCATTTAGCCATATTGATAACTTTAAGAAACAATCGCTTCGAAGAAATGTCTTTAATTACCTAAGAGCAAAGAATATTTCTTGTGTTGTAGCCACCCACGATAAAAATGATGTTCTTGGTTTTGCAGATGAAATGTTGGTGCTACACAACAAATCTATAATTGCCAAAGACAAACCTCATAGCCTTTATAAAAATCCTAAACTGCCCTTAGTTGCTTCTTTTTTTGAAGAGTTTAATGTTATTGACGGTAAAATATACTACGCTCATGAGCTTAAAATTGTGAATAATTCAGAATTAAAAGCCACTGTAAAACAATCGTATTATAATGGTAATTCTTGGCTAATAGAAACCTTATTTAATGAACAGTCTATATTTATTTACCACAATAAGCCATTAACTGAAGGTAAGAAGATCTATTTTACCTTTTTAAAATAAACTATTTATCAAACTGCTTTAGTAAAGCGGGCAAATAAAATATATCTGTAATCAACGCTATTGCAACAGTTACAGCACATAAAACTCCGAAATCACTTACAGATGGTGTAGCGCTAGAGGCAATAATTAAAAAGCCTCCAACTAGAGCAATAGTTGTAGAGATTAAAGCACTACCTGTATAATGCATAGCATCATCAATACGCTCTTTTGAAGAGCCAGAAATTGTTTTACTTCGTCGGTATTTATAGACTAAATGTATGGTGTCATCCATGGCAATACCAAGCATTATAGGTGTAATCATTGCCGTAGATACATCTAGCGGAATATCTAATAAACTCATAGCTATAGCTAAAATAGCTAAGGGTAAAATATTAGGAATTAAAACTAAAAGCGTTGTTTTTACGCTTCTTATAAATATCAATAAGCATATAAATGCCACAAAAAACGCCGCAAAAAATGATTTAAACTGAGTTTCTAGGATAAACTTGTTTAACTGTGCAAATACAACAGCAAAGCCATTTATTTTTAGATTAAAATCGTTTGTTTTAAAACTCGTTTTAAAATCTTGCTCTATATCAACGAGTATTTTTTCTAATTCTGAAGTTGTCATTTCGGGTAAACTAAGTGTTATACCTGCTGTAGAAAAGTCTTCGGAAAATAATTTAAAGAAGCTATTATCATTAGTGTCTACACTTGATAGTGTAGCCTTTATTTTACTCTCTAACACATTGTTTTGAAATAATACAGGCGAACGTTTTTGTAAAAATGATTTAATATTTACAATCGAAACCGGAGCTGTAATAAGCGGATTTTCTTCAAGCTTATTCTGAAAATCTTCTAACTGCCTCAAGGCCTCTCTACTTAAAATTGATTCACCGTTCTTTGTAGAGACATTTAACTGTAATCTTGAGCTGCCTTTTAATTGGTTCTCAACAATTCTTAAATCTTGTTTTGCCTTTCCTTCAGCAAGTAAATCGAGTGACCTTGTATCTATTCTCACCTTGGTTACAGAATATAAACCCAACAGCAACAGAGTTGTAAAACTTACAGTAATTGTGCGCTTATACTGTGTTGTAAATGTGTTTATCCAATCTATAAATTTTGTCTGATTAATTGATTGTAATATTAAAACTGGTTTTGCTTTTTCAAAATTTAGGGACATGAAGCTAAACCCAATTATGGTAATAACATAAACCAGCAAAAAGCTTAATAACAATCCTACACAAGTTAAGATTCCCATATTTTTAAATGCTGGTAACGGAGATAAAAACAGCGCAAAATAGCCTACAAATGTGGTTAATGTAGTGTAAAAACAAGGTGTTAAACTCTTTCTTACAGCTATAGAAATGAGATCTACTTTATCTTTAATGCTGTTAGAAATACCTTCTTTGTGATAAATATTTATAATATGTACGGCATCACTAACGCTATAAACCATAAGAATGGTTGGTATGAGCATTGAGATCATATTTAATGCAAAACCCATTGAAGCAATAATACCAAATAGTAAACTTACTGGTATGGCTACAGATAACAAGGACACTAAAAGATAGCGTTTACTTGGTAATAAAAACAATAGTAGAATGGTAATAACTAAAACGGTTAATACACCAAAGAGTAGACTTTCTTTGTAAATACCCTTGCTATAAGCTTCGTTTAAAACAGGTGGTCCCGTAAGGTGATATTCTGAAAAATGGTGTTCTACGGCAGATGTTATTTCTCCCAATATCGCTTTACGCTTAGTTTCTATTGTAGGCGTCGGATTGAGCTGTACATAGAAAAATAAATTTTTATAATCTTCTGAAACCAATTGCGACGTCACATTAGGCAATTTAGAAAATAAACTTTTCAAGCCTTTTTCGCTTCGCTTACTATTATAAAGTTCCAAAAACTGAATATTTCCATTAGCATAAAGTGGATACTTTGCCTTGGCCAAACTAAAAGAAGTCTTTACATAAGGTAATCGTTCAATATCCTCTGTAAGTGCTTTTAATTTGTTGTTGACCACTTCAGACAGTGCATTATCAACAGGAAACATAGCTACATAAATTTCATCCGAACCAAATTTTTCTTGAAAATCTATATAAGCTTTGTAGCTAGGATCGTCTTCTAAGAACCAAATTGTTAAGGAATTATCTATTTTTAGTTTATCAATGGTTTGATAACCAGCCAAAGACATTAATAGAGCAAGAAGTACAAGTATTGCTACTCTAAATTTAATTAGAGTTTTAACAAAGATTTTTAGTTTAGCCATCAATCAAAAAAGTTCTAAATCAATAAATTTATTATGCTACTTTCTCAATTGCAAAGGTACCGCTTCTGAAAATAATGGTATCACCTTCCGTTTTTCCCAACAATAATTTAGCAATTGGAGATTGTGGTGATATAGCATAAAAAGTGATGCTGTCTACATCTATTTTACCCTCACTTATGCTAATAAAATAATTGTGTTGAGACGTAAAAACAATACTGCCAAGTGCCACATTATGGTGTTTTGATGAATAATCTATTTTTTGAAGCAAGGTTTTACTCTTTTGTAATTCCGCCAATTGCTGACCAGCCTTTTCGCGCTCTAATTGCACCATTGCGCGTCCCGTTTCGTGCTTGTCTCCTGCGCTACTTTTGGTTTCAGATTGTAATGAGGTTTCTAGATCTAAAATAGTTTTTGAAATTACAGATAAGCGCGCCTCCAAAGCCACACTGCATTTGTTGAATAATTTCTTTTTTATTGACATGCTAAATCTGCTAATTCTTTACCAACACTGCTTCCTATTGCCACACCCATTCCACCAAGTCTTACACCACAAAACACGTTATGATTAATTGCTTTTACAATTGATTTTTTCTGAGACCCCACTCCCATTATGCCAGACCATCTGTGCTCTATCTCAAAAGGCATATCTGGTAAAATTGTGGTTTTTAAAATCGCTTCTAACTGATTCTGTATAAGTTCTGTTTGTCCGAATTTCTCTGTTTCTTCAGTTATAAAATCTAAATTCCTACCACCTCCAAATAGAATTCTATCATCTATATTTCTAAAATAATAGTACCCTCTATCTAAATGAAACGTACCTTTAATATGCAGATTTTTAAGAGGCTTAGTTATTAATACTTGAGCCCTTGCTGGTTTTACTTCTTCGTTAATCAATCTTGATGCAAACCCATTTGTTGCAATTAATAGTTTTGACGTTTGAAATTCAAAATGGTTGGTTTCTATTTTTACATTATTTAGGTCTTCAGAAAAAGACTCTACTATACAGCTATTAATAATTTTTATTCCAAAATTCAAGGCTTTCTGAAGAAGTGCCTCCATCATTTTACCTGTATCCAACTGCCCTTCAAACTGATTAAAACTGTACTCCGGTTGAATTTTTTTGAAATTGAAACTATTAGTTTTAAAACTAAATACATCATCACTGAAAACAGGCTTCAAAAGCTTATTAACATAATATTGTTGTTTACGGCATAGATCATATAACTCTTTGTTCTCATACGTGAATAATTCATATCCTCCAAGACGTTGATAGTTTAAGACTTTATCCCCCAACATTTTCCGAAGTAATCGCAAACCATTTATTCGCTGTGTAATAAGATTTAGTACTTCTTCTTCCGAATGGCTTTTTAAATCATCTAAGATTTCGCTAAGACTTCCAAAACAGGCAAAACCAGCATTCTTAGTGCTTGCTCCTTGCGGTAAAATACCTTTTTCTAATATTATAATCTTAGTATTTGGAAATCTATTTTTTAAACTTAATGCTGCATTAAGACCCACAATACCACTACCCACAATTGTGAAGTCTACATTTGTAAGCCAGGTTTTTATTTCCCAATAGGATAAATTCATAGCAAAAAAAACTCCTCAATATAAGGAGCTTTTAGATTTTAAATTAATAATTATTCAACTATAATCTTCTTGTTTGCCTTGTAAGACCCTTCTGAAATATTTAATAAATACACACCTGATTGTGCACTAATTAGCTGAATTATTTCATTAAATTGATTTGTACTACTAAAGGTCTTATTAAAAATATCCCTTCCTCTAATGTCAAGTACCTCAACCTTTATGTCCTCACCAGACCTTGGGTTAAAGCTAATGGTAAAAGTACCATTGTTTGGGTTTGGATAGATAATAAGATTGTCTAATTCATTATCATTTACGCTTAAATTATTAATGACATTTAAAGAATAATCTTCAACTTCCCCATCAAAACCAACCTCACATGATGTTGGGAAGTCGTTGCCACCCGGAGGAGTATATTTGGTGCTTACCCTCATTGTGGTGGTTCCTTCTACTGCATCGTTTGGTACAGTAACGGTTAGCGGAGAGCCATCTGTTAGTTGGTCTGCAATATTGGCTGTTGTGCCTAAATCTAGGTCATATTCTTCGCCAGGATCATCAAACGCGCAGTTTTGATTCCAATCAATCCAAACTCTAGTTATAATTTGGTAATTGCCGTCAGAATTGGCTCTTATAGATAAATCGTAGTTGTTTCCTGCTTCAACATCTGTTGAAATTGCTGTGAAATCAGAATAAGGTGAGGTCTTAGGCCCTGCATCCAAATTATTAATGGTATTGAATATTACCCCAGTAGTTCTTGTCTGAAAACTTAAATCCCCTTCAGATGGACAAACGCCATCTGTAATTATTAAATCAACCGTGGTTTGTCTTGTAATTGACGGTGAAGTAGCTGTAAGTGTTATTGTATAAGTGTTACTGGATAACGCACTTAATCCTGTTAGGTTGAGTGTAACTATACCGTCTGAATTTAGAGTCATTGGGCTTAAACTAGAACCTATACCACCAGGTAATCCAGAAACACTAAATGAAGTTGTTTCGGAAAAACCATTAGATGTTACATAACTAAAATCTATTGAGGCCGTATCTTGATTACAAACCGTTACATTACCATTTGTGGCATTTATACTAAAGTCTTGGGCATTTGAGATAGAAAATGCATCAGAAACTGCATAAAAAATGTTATCTGCAGCTTCTACCAAAACTCTAGCGTTTGATGTATTTCCAACGCCAGGAACCGTTATTGATGCACTCCCTGTATTGGGAACTCCAGAAGCAAGTGTAGTAAACGACAACCCCCCATTAGTTGTAAATAAAATATTTACCGATTGACAGTTTATTGGTGCAGAATTGGTTTGACCAACAACCCATGAAACTTGTTGGCTAGAATTAGCGCCCCAGGTTGGTGGTGTATTAACCGTAAATGGAGTTGAAAAATTTTGTACCGTTATCGTCATTTCATCTGAATCCGTGGCAGCACCACCTACTTCATTGTCTCTTACTGTTAGTGAAAAGTTCATTGTTCTCCCAACAGATGGTACTACTTCCCAAGTGGTCGCTAAAGAACCTGAGAAAACCGTGCTTAGTGGCGGCATGTATCTATTTGGGGATGAAGAAGGATCTAATGATCTAAATAGAGGTCCCGCGGAATTAGTAGACTGTGGTGGCATGGTTGCGGGTGTTGCATCTGTTTGTTCCCAACAGTAAGTTAAACCAGAAGGCGTATCTACATCAGTTGCCACACCCCTTAAAACAAAGGCTGTGGATAACGGGATAGTGTAATCAGCCCCAGCACTAGCGACTGGTGCTACATTATTTGTTGCACTACTTGTAAAACATGTACTGCTAGGACCTGAAGATATGTTGGCCCACATTTCCTTTATATTTTCTCCATGAAAATAATCATCACTATTGTTTTGAACATTTGGCGCACAAATACCAGCGTAACCCATAATTGTGGAAGCGCTTCCTGGCTCAACTGAAACACTTGATCTTTGGCAATTGTTGTTTTGGGTATGGTTGCCACCATATTGATGTCCCATCTCATGAGCAACATAGTCAATATCAAAAGCATCACCTTGAGGTACAGGCGAACCTGTTACTCCACGAGCCTTGTTTATAGTACATGGTGATCGTAGCTGTGCTATTCCTCCGCCTCCAGTACTAAAAACATGACCTATATCATAATTGGCAGGTCCAATGAGGTTATCACAAGTTGTTTGATTTTGCCCAAGCATGGTACTTCCGCTATTGTTTGTATATGGGTCTGGGTTGTCTACCGTATCCTCTAAAAAAATAACATTTTGGTTATTAGCTACTATAGCCATTGTTAAGCCCAAGTCTCTTTCATAAACACCGTTAACTCTATTCATGGTTACATTCATTGCGGCTAGTACACTAGCAACAGTACCTCCATGAAACTGTGCATACTCTGCGGTACAAGCTAAGGCCAAACGATATGTCCTTAATATTCCATCATTAGCGTTTTTAAGTGTTACTAAATCCTTATTGGATATTTTGAAATCTGCAGGATCATATTCTGTTTCGCATACAAAACTCCCATTCGCACCATCTTCATCTGAATTTATAAATGCTATATAAGTTTTTAAGTCTTCTGTATAGGGTTCAATAAAAACAGTTTTTCCATCAGATAGCACCATCCCGCTAAATCCTTTTTGAGGAGAGATACTAAACCGCATTATTGCGGCAGGATTATCAATTCCTTTTCCAACAAATGATCTTATTTCAGGGAACTGTAGCTGGAGTTCATATTCCATTACAGAGGCCTCTTGTACTAAGTAAGATTCTGACTTTCCCTCATGATTGGGGAATTGTAGTATTATACCTTGATCTTTAGTTGAAAATTGACGCTGTGGTACATTAGCCAACATTTGCCTAAGCTCTTCTAGATTAATGTTGATTAAAGTAGAATGCTTTGGTTTGGACTTATAAAAAGTGACATCTTCTTTTTCAATTTGGGTTTTGTTAATAGACCACATATTTTGGGTTTTCTGAGCGTTTCCTATTAACACAAAAAATAAAGCCGGTAAAAGAGTTAAAAGGAATTTAGGGTAATTGTTTTTCATCATAGAACAATTTTAATTAGATTATAAAGATATTGGTTATCTAAAGAGTTTACAAAAAAAGCTTACTTCTATAAATATATTTAAAAGAAGTGTGTAAATTTTTGAAAGACTATTAAATATTTCTGAGATATATAGCAATAAAAAAGCGACCGATTGGCCGCTTTGATACTATTCTTCTTCTTCTTTGATTTTGAAATCTTCCATAAATTTAGTGGTGTAGTTACCCGCTAAATAATCTGGATGCTCCATTAACTGTCTATGGAATGGAATCGTGGTTTTAATACCCTCTATTACGAACTCATCTAGAGCGCGTTTCATCTTATTTATCGCTTCTTCTCTTGTTTGCGCTGTTGTAATTAACTTTGCAATCATAGAATCATAATTTGGCGGAATACTATAGCCTGCATAGACATGTGTATCTAGTCTTACTCCATGACCGCCTGGTGCATGAAGTGTTGTTATTTTACCTGGTGAAGGTCTAAAATCATTAAAAGGATCCTCTGCATTTATTCTACATTCAATAGAGTGTAAGTTAGGTGTATAGTTTTTACCAGAAATAGGCACGCCTGCAGCTACAAGTATTTGCTCCCTAATTAAGTCAAAATCTATTACCTGCTCTGTGATTGGATGCTCTACCTGAATACGTGTATTCATTTCCATAAAGTAGAAGTTTCTATGCTTGTCTACTAAAAACTCTACCGTTCCTGCTCCTTCATATTTAATAAACTCAGCGGCTTTAACAGCTGCCCTACCCATTTTTGCTCTTAGCTTATCTGTCATGAACGGAGAAGGGACCTCTTCTGTTAACTTTTGGTGTCTTCTTTGTACAGAACAATCTCTTTCGGATAAATGACATGCTTTACCTCTGGAATCTCCTACAATTTGAATTTCGATATGTCTTGGCTCTTCAATAAGTTTTTCCATATACATATCATTATTCCCAAATGCTGCTTTAGACTCTTGTCTTGCAGAATCCCAAGCTGCTTTTAAATCTTCTTTTCTCCAAACAGCTCGCATTCCTTTACCACCACCTCCAGCGGTAGCCTTTAACATCACTGGATAACCCACTTCTTCGGCAATCATAACGCACTCTTCGTAATCTGCGATAATGCCATCACTACCAGGCACACAAGGCACACCAGCTGCTTTCATGGTTGCTTTTGCAGTTGCTTTGTCGCCCATTTTGGCAATCATCTCTTCAGAAGCTCCAATGAACTTTATACCGTGCTCTTCACATATCTTAGAAAACTTAGCATTTTCTGACAGAAAACCGTATCCTGGATGAATGGCATCTGCATTTGTAATCTCTGCAGCCGCGATTATATTTGAGATCTTTAAATAGGATTCGCTGCTGGGTGGTGGTCCTATGCATACAGCTTCATCAGCAAATTTAACATGAAGACTGTCTGCATCTGCCGTAGAATAGACTGCAACTGTTTTAACACCCATTTCTTTGCAGGTTCTAATAACACGAAGCGCTATTTCTCCTCTATTTGCAATAAGTATCTTTTTGAACATAACCTTTGGTTTAAAAATTCAATTTCCAAGCACCAAATTCCAAATAATTTGGTTTGGGATTAGTGGATTGGAATTTTCAATTGTTATGATGGATCAACCAAAAATAACGGTTGGTCGAACTCTACAGGAGATGAATCATCTACTAAAACTTTTACAATTTTACCAGAAACTTCAGACTCTATCTCATTAAATAGTTTCATGGCTTCGATAACACAAAGAACATCACCTTCTTTTATTTCAGATCCAACCTCAACAAAAACTGGTTTGTCTGGTGCTGGCTTACGATAAAAAGTTCCTATTATTGGAGATTTAACTGTAATATATTTAGAGTTGTCATTTGCGGGAGATGGTGCAGCAGAAGCATCTGCTGCGGCAGCTATAGGGGCTGGTGCTTGTTGTTGAACAACTGGCGCAGCCGCTTGAACAGGTACTTGTTGTACGTAAGTCATTTCATTATCTGAGCCCGTTTTAATTGTTATTTTAACATCATCCATTTCTAACTTAACCTCACTTGCTCCAGATTTAGCAACAAATTTAATTAAGTTCTGAATTTCTTTTAAATCCATAATATTAGATAGTTTTTTGTTAGTTAGTTTTTAGTTTGGGTTGTATGCCCATTTATAATAGATTGAACCCCATGTAAATCCACCGCCAAAAGCTGCAAATATTAAATTATCACCTTTTTTTAGTTGAGATTCATAATCATTTAGTAATAATGGTAAAGTAGCAGAGGTGGTGTTTCCATACCTTTGAATATTCATCATTACTTTCTCGTCTTCTAGATTTATACGTTGGGCTGTTGCGTCAATAATTCTCTTATTAGCTTGATGTGCAACTAGCCAAGCAATATCTTCATTTGTAAGATTATTTCTTTTCAAAATTCGCTCTGCAACATCTGCCATGTTGAATACAGCGTTTTTAAATACTGTTTTTCCATCTTGAAACACGTAGTGTTTTCCCTCATCAAAAGCTTCTTGTGTAATTGGGTAAGATGATCCTCCGTAAGTTGCTTGTAAAAACTCGCGACCCTCACCATTACTTCTAAGTAATTCATCTTGTAATCCCAATCCTTCTTCGTTAGGTTCAAATAATACAGCGCCCGCACCATCACCAAAAATGATACAAGTTGCTCTATCTTTATAATTAATAAAAGATGAATTTTTATCGGCTCCTATAAGGAGTATTTTTTTATAACGACCAGATTCTATATATGCTGCCGCTGTAGACATTCCGAAAAGAAAGCTAGAGCATGCAGCTTCTAAATCGTAAGAAAATGCATTTACAGCACCTATTTGAGTAGCTGTATAAGCTGCTGTTGAAGCCGCCTTCATGTCTGGAGTTGCTGTAGAAACAATAACCAAATCTATTTCTTCTGGATTTAACCCTGTTTTTTGAATTAAATCTTCAGCTGCTTTTATTGCTAAAAATGATGTTCCCTTACCCTCTTCTTTAAGAATTCTTCGTTCTTTTATACCTGTTCGTGTAGTAATCCATTCGTCATTAGTATCTACCATGGTTTCTAAAATCTTATTAGAAAGCACGTAGTCTGGTAGATAACTTCCTACAGCTGTTATTGCCGCTGTGATTTTACTCATTATTAGCTTTTATATTAATTAAAAGTACTTATAAATGACAAAAACGAACTGTTTTTATTCAGTTTTTAGCATTTTTTGGCAAATAATTATGCAAATTAAGTGGTTTTTCACTTATTCAGAAAATTTAAATAAAAAAAACGCTCACAAGTGAGCGTTTTATTGTATGCGCGCATAATACTTATGCTAAGTTTTCTTCTTCTGCAGAATTATCAATTAATACTTGTCCTCTGTAGTATAATTTTCCTTCATGCCAGTGCGCTCTGTGATATAAGTGTGGCTCACCAGTTGTTGGGCAAGTAGCTATTTGAGGTACAGAAGCTTTATAATGTGTTCTTCTTTTGTCTCTTCTTGTTTTAGATATTTTACGTTTTGGATGTGCCATTTTAAATGTTATTTATCCGTTAATAGTTTTTTTAAATTATTCCAACGAGGGTCTATTTCCTCAGATGATTTATCTTCTTTTCCCTCTTTAGGGCTCAATTCTTCTAATTTTGAAAGTATGTCAGACTTTAATGTCCCATCTTCAATACCTGGATGTATGCGCTTGGCTGGTACCGCCAAAACTATAAGCTCATAAATATATTGAGCAACATTAATCTCATACTCACCATGAGGTATAATTAATATGTCTTCATTATCATCGTTGTATTCTGCACCAAACTTAACTACAAGTTTAAACTCGTCTTTAATTTCTTGATTGTATGGTTCGTTAGTGAGATCGCAATTAACATTTACAAATCCTGACGCTTCAAAATACAACTCTAACAACGTTGATTTTTTAACGAGCTTTAATTCAATATTTACATCTGCTTCGTTAAAATCTTCGTATTCAAAATTCTTAAAGAACGTATTGTTTATGCTATAATCAAAATTGTGCTCTCCTTCTTTTAATCCAACAAATTGGATTTTATAATCTTTTAATGCCTTCATTACCACACTCATTTTGAGCCTGCAAATATATAAATTTTTAGTTATTTAAAGCCTAGATATCAACAAAATTTGTTGATATCTATTTTGAGGCTTTTTTTAGGGGATTTTTTGAGTAATAATTGAACTCTTCTCTATTTTTAAAAATTTTAATAGCAGTATGTATTGCCTGAACAAAAGAGTTTTCATCAGCCTTACCTTTTCCTGCAATTTCATAGGCTGTCCCATGGTCTGGAGAAGTTCTTATTTTGTTAAGTCCAGCCGTATAGTTTACACCACCTCCAAAAGCAATAGTTTTAAACGGAATTAATCCTTGGTCGTGATAAGACGCAATTACAGCGTCGAAGCTTTTATAATTATTTGAGCCAAAAAAGCTATCGGCCGAGTATGGTCCGTACACCAAAGTTCCTTCTTCTCTTATCTTTTCTAAGGTTGGCCTTAAAACAATATCATCTTCTTTACCTATAACACCATTGTCTCCAGCATGGGGGTTAATAGCCAACACAGCTATTCTAGGTTTACTAATGCCAAAATCTTGCTTAAGTGATTTTGAGACTGTTGCTATTTTTTCTCTAATCAAGTCCTCGCTAATATGATTAACGGCATCTTTAAGTGGTACGTGGTCAGTGAGTAGGCCAACACGCAAATCGTCTGCTACCATGAACATTAAACTTTTGCCGTTGAGTGCTTTTGCTAAATAATCTGTATGCCCAGGGAAATTAAACTTTTCTGATTGAATATTGTGCTTATTAATTGGTGCCGTGACCAAAACATCTATTAACCCATTTTTTAGAGCATTAGTGGCGGCTTCTAATGACTTTATAGCATATTCTCCTATTTTTTTGTCTTCTTTACCAAACTCAATCTTAACGGATTCTTTCCAAACATTTACAACATTTACTTTGCCGTGAGCCACTTTTTCTGGGCTATCAATGTTGAAAAAATTTATCTTACTATCGAAATGATTTTTAAAAAACTGCATTGTTTTTCCTGAAGCAAATATTACAGGAGTGCTCAATTCTAAAGATCTATTGTCTTCATAAGCCTTGATTATAATTTCTGGTCCAATACCATTGAGGTCACCAACTGAAATACCGACAACAACTTTTTCTTCTTTCTTCATAATACAATTATCCTATTTTTTTATTAAAACGAGTAAAGGTATTGATTTGTGTGATTAACTTTGTAAACGCAAATTTAACCAAATAAAGCGGATACTATGTTTACAGGTATAATAGAAGATTTAGGAATCATTAAAAATCTTGAGGATGAAGGCGAAAATCTTCATATCACGGTGCAGACTTCTATAACTCCAGAGCTTAAAATAGATCAAAGTGTTGCTCATAATGGTGTTTGCTTAACTGTAGTTTCTATAGATACAAATAATTATATAGTTACCGCAATCAAGGAAACTTTAGATAAAACTAATTTAGGAAAGTTAAAAGTTGGAGATCTTGTGAATATAGAACGCGCTATGAAATTAGGCGATCGTTTAGATGGGCATATTGTTCAAGGTCACGTTGATCAAACCGCTAAATGCATTTCTATAATTGAAGAAAATGGCAGTTGGGTTTTTACATTTCAATATGATAAATCGTATGGCAACATTACCATTGAAAAAGGATCCATTACTGTGAACGGTGTAAGCCTAACAGTTGTTGGTTCTAAAGCAAATGAGTTTTCAGTAGCCATTATTCCATACACGTACGAGCATACAACATTTAATGACATTAAAGTAGGCGATACAGTAAATTTAGAGTTTGATGTAATAGGGAAATATGTGAAGCGGCTTAATGACCTGAGAAACTAGGCTGTTTTTTTCGAAATTTTATATGCTTTGTAAATTCCTAAACTTAATGCTAGACCAAATAATAGCATAGCACCACCATCAATAGGAAGGCCTGGTGGAGGTGGTGGTACGGGTGGTGGAGGCGTAGCTCCTTGTCCAACTGAGGCAAAACCCACGGATAAAAATAAGATTAGGATAACGATTTTTCTATTCCTCATATTATCAATTAAGGGTGCGTAAATGTATGAAAAAAACCTATCTAACAAAATAATTTTAATTAAAAAACGTCTTTGAACGGTAAATATTGTCGACGAAATGCTTGATTTGTGCTAAAATTAGGGAAGATACGCACAAAATTTCATGAACATTTAACGCAAATATAATATTAATTCCTATTCATTGAAAGCCTAAATACGCTTAAATGGAATAAATATTATCCTAAAACAAAAAAGCCCTTCTAATTAGAAGGGCTTTTTGTGGTCCCACCTGGGCTCGAACCAGGGACTTTCTGATTATGAGTCAGATACTCTAACCAACTGAGTTATAGGACCTATTGGTATTATCCAATCATTTTCTCTTTAAAAGAGTTTGCAATATTACTATATATTTTAAAACTCTACAAGAATTTTAATCTCTAATGTCTTGGCACAGTTCAATCAAAACACTATTTGAAGTTTTTGGATGCAAAAAGGCTATCATCTTGTTATCCGCACCTTTTTTAGGAACTTTGTGAATCATCTCAAAGCCTTGCTTTGTTAATCTTTTAATTTCTTCTTCAATATTATCTACCGCAAAAGCAATATGATGAATTCCCTCGCCCTTTTTTTCAATAAACTTAGCTATCGGACTATTTTCG
This sequence comes from Winogradskyella sp. HB-48, assembly GCF_049942685.1. GTDB lineage: Bacteria > Bacteroidota > Bacteroidia > Flavobacteriales > Flavobacteriaceae > Winogradskyella. The sequence goes on along the minus strand of NZ_CP187934.1, from coordinate 1,190,672 downwards.
TGAGTAGCCTGTAGTAATTCTATTTTGTTAGGTCCACATTTGAAAAATGATGTTTTTACTCCTTCACTTTCTACTTCTTCTATTTTATAGTGGGCTTTATCAAATAATGCTTTAAACAATTCATTTGACTTTTCAATGTCTTTTACCGCAATGCCTATGTGTTCAATTTTTTTCATTTTATTGTTTAATCTTTTGCTAAAGAAATGAATTTCTTAATTGGCAAACTATGATTTTTGTTATATAAAAATACCATAATCTTTAAATATGCTATACTTTTGCACTATGGAAAGTAATAGACAAAAGAAAATAGCTGGTGTTTTACAACAAGATTTAGCAGAGGTATTGCAACGCGCGGCTTCATCTGGTGGGCTAAAAGGTGTAATTATTTCTGTTTCTAAAGTTAACGTTACTGTAGACCTGTCTATTGCTAAGGTTTATCTGAGTATATTTCCAAATAAAGAAGCTAAAGCACTGTTAGAAGGCATAAGATCTAACAAGCCCTTAATTAGGCACGAATTGTCTCAGCGTACACGTCACCAATTAAGACGCATGCCGCAATTGGAGTTTTTTATTGATGACTCTTTAGAGTATATCGATGGTATAGAACGTTCTCTCAAAGGCGAAGATAACCCTCTTGATAATGTCGACTTATTAGATAAGCGCAAAAAATCTTAAGTGAATTTTCCGTTATATATAGCGAAACGTTATTTGCTTTCGAAAAGCAGTAGCAATGCTATAAATATTATGACCATAATTGCCTCAGGTGGTGTTATTATTGCATCAGCAGCACTATTCATTGTCCTATCAGTATTTGCGGGTTTAAAGGATTATAGTCTTCAGTTTTCATCTTTTGTTGACCCAGATTTAAAGTTACTCCCAGCAGAAGGTAAGTCGTTTACATTTTCAGAAAACGACAGAAATGGCCTAAATAATATACACGATATCTCTTCTTTTTCGGAAGTAATAGAGGAGCGTATTATTATAAAATCTGAAAACAAAAATCTACTCGCAACGTTAAAAGGAGTTGACTCTAATTTTCTAAATGTAACCCACATAGACTCTATGGTTACCAAGGGCTACTGGTTTGCACCAAACAGTAACGAAGTTGTGTCTGGCTGGGGAATATCCCATAATCTTTCCTTTGGGATTTTAGACTTTAGAAAAGCGTTGTCATTATATGTGCCTAAACCAGGAAAGGGTCAAATAAGCTCCATAAAAGGTGCTTACAATGCCGCATATGTTAACAATGTCGGTTTATTTGATATAAATGAAGAATTGAATGACAAATATGTGTTTTCTGATATCGCTCTGGCAAAACAATTATTAAACTATAAAGACCATCAAATTAGTGCTCTTGAAATTAAATTAAGCCCTCATGCTAATGAGGAGATTGTTAGAGAGGCTATAAATACTAGATTTAAAAATAGATTCATCATAAAAAACAGAGAGCAACTCAATGACGCTTTGTTCAAAATGCTAAATACCGAAAATTTGGCTATTTATCTCATTTTTACCTTGGTTATAATTATTGCCCTGTTTAATGTTATTGGCGCGATTATTATGATGATTCTAGATAAGAAAAAGTCATTGAATACCTTGTTTAACTTAGGAACAGAGCCAAAAACAATAAAATCCATTTTCTTTTGGCAGGGCAGCTTAATGACTCTAATAAGTGGAATTATAGGAGTGGCCATTGGATTGCTGATAGTGTTTTTTCAACAGCAATTTGGCCTAATAATGCTGACGCCCGAACTGCCTTATCCAGTAAGGTTAAATATTTTTAATGTCTTTGTTGTTTTGGCAACCATTATCGCGCTTGGTATTATAGCCTCTCGTTTAGCCTCGCAGCGAATTACCAAAAAGTTAATTCAGTCTTAAGCAAACTGATAATCTCCAAACTTATCCAAAACCTCATCAAAGGTGTCAAACACATCTTTAGAGTCGTCACTAGTTACCATTTTTGTTCGGTATTCTTTAAAATCTGGTATTCCTTTAAAGTAATTGGTATAATGTCTTCTAGTTTCAAAAACACCTAGTTTCTCGCCTTTCCAATCTATGGACATTTGAAGGTGACGACGAGCTGCCTCTACACGCTCTTGCATAGAAATAGGTGGTAAGTGTTTGCCTGTTTTAAAATAATGCTTTACTTGCTTAAAAAACCAAGGGTTACCGATAGTAGCTCTACCTATCATAGCCCCATCTAAACCATATTCATCTCGCATTTCAACAGCACGTTCTGGAGTGTTTACATCACCATTGCCAAAAACAGGAATATGCATTCTAGGATTATTTTTTACCTCAGCGATTGGTTTCCAGTCGGCATTACCTTTATACATCTGTGCTCTTGTGCGGCCATGTATGGCAATGGCTTTGCAACCCACATCTTGTAAACGCTCTGCAACTTCAACAATTTTTATAGAATCGTGGTCCCAACCCAATCGGGTTTTTACGGTTACCGGTAAGTTAGTACGCTTTACCATTTCGGCGGTAAGTTGCTCCATCAAACAGACATCTTTAAGAATTCCGGCGCCTGCTCCTTTCGATACAACTTTTTTTACGGGACAACCAAAATTAATATCTATAATGTCTGGATTTGACTTTTCCACAATCTCTATAGTCTGAAGCATACTTTCCATATTAGCTCCAAAAATCTGAATACCAACAGGACGCTCCTTCTCATAGATATCTAATTTCATAACACTTTTTGCAGCATTACGGATAAGGCCTTCACTAGAAACAAATTCAGTATAGACCACATCGGCCCCTTGTTCTTTACACAATGCTCTAAATGGTGGATCGCTTACATCTTCCATCGGAGCCAAAAGCAAAGGGAATTCGCCTAATTCTATATCACCTATTTTTACCAAGTCTATAATTTTAAGGCAAAATTACACCTTTTTAGAATATTTACTATTCAAGACCCAAAGTCCGTAAAGCCCTAAACCGAATTCTCCTAAGGTGCCAATCAAATAAGGTAAAGAGGGCAAGCCGTCAAAAACTATACTTATGGTTCTGCCTAAGCCTAAACCTAGCATAAATAAACTATTGGAAATTAATGCTGCGAATAGGAGTTTAGTTTTAATAACACCAAAAATCCATAATAATGAAAATGAGAGATAAACGCCCATTACTGCTTTATAAAAGTTTTTCTCATCTAATGTTGATGGGTTTAGATCTAAAAAAAAACCTAAGTCAAATCCGTAAATGATCGCGGCTGGCACAACAATAATTACCGAAATTACTAAGTGTATTTTGGTGATTATTGCTTTATGTTTCATAACGGTTATTGCCTAGCCCAAACGGAAGAAGATATTTGTGTACTAGTTGTTGTTAATCCTGTAGCTGCATCGGTTTCTGTTGTGGTGTCGTCTTGACTAAACACAAGTGTTTGACCGTTATCACTTATTTCAAATGTTGCTGTTTGTTCTCCGCTAAGTTCAGCAAAGTCCATTCCTTCAAACGAAAACTCAAAAAAAGAGCCATCTATTGTCATTTCATTTCCGTTTACCGAATAACTTCCGCTACCACTAACGCTTTCTAAAGTGTATGGTTCACCTTCTACATTCATCCCATTTGCAACAATATCGGCCACATAACTATAGCCTCCATTAGTTGTGAAATTAGATTCTGTGAAATTTAGATTATAATCTACCGTTGTGCTATATATATCGATATCTGATGAGATTACTTGTCCTTGAAAATCTGTTGAAGTACTAACCTGTACACTGAACTCAACCAGACTCCAATCGCCTAATAAGTCTGAATCTGTTTGGGATGATTCTGCGTCAAAATCAAGGGGTTCATTTTCACAAGTAAAGGCAAAGAAAAGTGTAAATAAACAAAGGAGAACTGATAGTTTTTTCATTTTATAATTGATGTGATTTAGGCTTAAATGTACAATTAAAAATTTACTTTAGTTTCAATTGTTTGCTCTCCTCGTTTCACAATAATAGCAGCTTCATCTCCTTTTTCAAAAACAGATAACGCTCGCATATAGCTCATCATATCCGTTATTGTGCTGTCCCCTAACTTTATGACGATATCCCCTTTTTGTAATCCTGCGTTAAAAGCTGGCGTTTCCTCTCTTGTACCATCTATACGCATACCTTCACCATCAAACAAATAATCTGGCACAACCCCTAAACCAACCTTAAACCGAGGTGTTTCCTCACTTTCATTTTTTGTTTTTCTGAAGGCCAGCTCCCCGTTATCATCCAAATCCGAAATGATACTGAATATATAGTCTGAAATAAGATTCATGCCTTCATAATTGAGCTTATCGGAGTCATCAGCGGGCTTGTGATAATCTTCATGCTGACCAGTAAAAAAGTGCAAAACAGGGATATCGATTAGATAGAAAGATGTGTGATCGCTAGGGCCCACTCCACTTTCGTTTTCAATAAGTTTGAATTTATCGTTGTGGGCTTTAATCGTTTGTTTAAATAATGGCGAAGTACCTACTCCATAAACCGCAAGAGTACTATCTGCCTTTAAACGGCCAACCATGTCCATATTTATCATATAATTGATGGACTCTGCACTTATGGTTGGATTTTTAGAAAAGTAATTAGAGCCAAGTAAGCCCATTTCTTCTCCTGAAAATGCCATAAACAGATAATTGTTATTGTCTTTAATTTCGGCGTTGTCGTTCTTAACTTTTATACGCTCAGCTAAATTCAATAACACAGCTACTCCACTAGCATTGTCATCCGCGCCGTTATGTACTGCTTTGTCTTCACCTCTGTAGAGTGATCCCTCGCCACCATAGCCCAAGTGGTCATAATGCGCTCCTACAACAATAGTTGTTTGTGCATTATTATTGATATAACCTATAACATTGTTACCAGTTATTGTACTGTCTGCGTTGGTTGTAAACTCTACTTCCTTATGTGGATCTGTTTTGGGTTTAAATGAAAAAGACTGTAAGTAGCCATTAGTGCCTTTTGCTTCTAGACCTATTTCCTTAAAGCGCTTTACAATATATTCTGAAGCTTTCCTTTCCCCTTCTGTGCCAGTCTGACGCCCTTCAAGTTTATCGTCAGCTAAAACATAAACATCTTCCTTAATCTTATTCTCTGCAACCTTGGGTTCTTTCTTACAGCCTAAAGCAATTGCTAAAAGCACTAAAAACACTATTTTTTTCATCTCTAAGTCTTATTTTTGCAAAATTAAGTATTAATACCCACATATAATAATTCAAAAAACATGAAGAGACTTACTGTTGTCCTTATATTCGGTGTTTTAATTTTATCTTGTAAAAATGAAGAAAAACAGTCTGGTAACGACGCCTATTCTGGGGCTACAGATATGAGCGAATCCTTAATATATCCGGAAGAAAAAAACTTTAAATCCTTAAGGCAAGTGACTTATGGAGGGGATAATGCCGAGGCTTACTGGAGTTTTGATGATAAACAAATTATATTTCAATCAAACAATCAAAAATGGGGCGTCAATTGTGACCAGATGTTTTTGATGGATGCTGATGAAACCTTTACAGATAGCATTGCACCACCTATGATAAGTACGGGAAAAGGCAGAACAACCTGTTCTTATTTTTTGCCAGATAATAAGCACATTATTTATGCCTCTACACACCTTGGTGGTGACGAGTGCCCTGAAGTTCCCCAAAAAGAGAACGGAAAATACATTTGGCCAATCTACAACAGCTATGATATTTTTGTTGCTGATTTAGAGGGTAATATTGTAAAACAATTAACTCATGAAGACGGTTATGATGCTGAACCTACGGTTTCACCAAAAGGTGATAAAATAGTTTTTACCTCAACTAGAAGCGGTGACCTAGAGCTGTATACCATGAACATAGATGGTACAGACGTAAAACAAATTACCGACGAGCTTGGTTATGATGGTGGCGCCTTCTTTTCTCCAGATGGTAGTAAAATTATCTTTAGAGCATCACGCCCAAAAACTGCACAAGAACAAAAGGAATATAAAGACCTATTGGCAAAAGGATTGGTAGAGCCAAGTGACATGGAACTCTTTATCTGTAATGCCGATGGTAGCGGTATGCGTCAGTTAACCCATTTGGGCAATGCTAATTGGAGTCCCTTTTTTCATCCAAGCGGCGAAAAGATATTGTTTTCTTCAAATTTTGAAAGTGACTTGGGTTTTCCCTTTAATCTTTATATGATAGACATCGACGGTAAAAACATTAAGCGAATAACCCACGGCAAAACCTTTGAAGCGTTTCCTGTCTTTTCAAATGATGGTAAATATCTGATTTTTTCATCCAACCGAAACAACGGAGGCACTAGAGATACCAATTTGTTTATAGCCGAGTGGCAGGATTAATTTAAGTCTTTAAGCCTATCGCGCTCTTCAGCAGATGTAGTACGTTCGTTGGTATTTAGTTTTGTGTTACCAAATTTATAGCTGAAGCCAATCTTCACAAATCTGTTATCTAAATCCATCAACCTTTGGCTAGATTGGTTGAGATAGTTAATGGATGTACTATAATCTTGCATATTAAAAATATCATCAACACTCAAAGATATTGTCGCTTTGTCTTTTAAGATGCTTTTTGAAAAGCTTATTGTCGAGATCAAGCGATCCTCAACATTTTGTAAGCTCTGAAGATTTCTACCAAGCCAGTAAAATGTGGCGTTAATGTTTAAGCTGTTGTCTTTGAGAAAAGTGAATCCTGGTGACAAGATAAATAATTGAGACCACTGATTCAATTCAACGAAACCGTTGCCAAAATTCACCTCCTCGTTCATATTATAAGTAGAAGAAGCTGCATAAAGGTAAAATTTACTGCTTGAATAATAATTAAACTCTAAATCAAAACCATAATCAACACGTTTATCTAAATTAGTTGGTGTATACGCTATAACATTCGTTTGATTGTTTTGCCTAGGCAACTCCTCTATGGCTCCATCGTAATTGGTGTAATAAACAGAAAAAGTGAAGTTCTTCAAAAAGTCTATACTTATCTTATAATTGTCGGTATATGTTGGCAGCAAACTCGGGTTTCCCAAAACTACGGTGTTTTCATTTAGAAAAAAGGTAAATGGGTTTAGGTTTGTATAACTAGGCCTAGTAATGCTTCTGCTATAATTAGCCGAGATCGATGTCTTTTCTGATAGTTGATGTGAAATACTAGCGTTGGGGAACAAGTTTAAATAATTTTGGGTGTTGGTTTCACTTAATGATACTGAACTCCCTTCAATATTGGTCTGCTCAGCCCTAATTCCTAAGTTAATATCCCATTCCTCCCAGGTTTTACTATAGTTTGCATAAGCTGCGAATACTTTTTCATCATAGTTAAACGCGTCAGAATTGCTGTTATTTATGACCTCCGCATCATTAATGATGTCTAATCTGGTAATATCGCTATCCGTTTTAACATTAGAAAACTTCACACCGCTCTCAAAACTTGACGACTCATCAATTGGTAAGCGATAATCTAATTTACCTGTTATTATTTGGGTGTCCTGATTTGCAATGGTTCTAAACTCTGAATCATTAGTGTCTATGGGTTCATCTTGAAAAACACTTTGATTTCGCTCGTATTCGTAAATGGTATAGTGGGCATTAAAACTTAAGCTCGACTCATTTTTAAAATCGTGCTTAAATATCAAATCCGTACCTACATTATATTTGTTATCCAGAGATAGATTATCAGCATCAAAACTTAATAAAAAATTGTTGTTAGAATCAAAAATATCTGTGATGTTGTTAAGCTGGTATTTAAAGTAAGGCATGTATAATCCTGTACTTGTAAGGTTTAATGTATTTCTGTCATCTATAAAATAATCGAAATTTAAATTCAGGTTATGAGTTTCTGACCAAGTATTTCTGTTGACATCAGATTTCCAAACTTCGTCGATGTCACCATTATTATCCAAATAGTTTACGCTGTCGTCTTGATTTCTGTTTATTTTTTGATCAGTATAACTATAGTTTAAATTAAGATTTATTTTGTCGTTTTTAAAATAGTGGCTTGTAGCAGCGTTATAACGAGGAAAAACGCCTTGTGTGTAATTAGTTTGAATACTTCCCCTGTAACCGGTTACTAAATTTTTACTCATTACAATGTTTATGACCGAACCACTGTCTGCATCATAGTTTGCGGACGGGTTTGTAATCACCTCAACCGATTTTATACTATTGGCCGGTGCACTCTCTAGTAGTTGCATTAACTCATCTGAGGTAAGCTGAACCCTTCGTTCATTTATATAAATGGCTGCTGGCGCACTTTTAATGTTGATGCTTCCGTCCGTTACTATAATTCCTGGCGTACTTTTTAGAACACCTAGTGTATTGCCCTCTGCCAGAGCAGTATTTTCAACATTAAAGACTAAACGATCCGGTTTTCTGGTTATAGTTGGCTTTTTGGCAATAATCGTAACCTCTTCTAAAGTTTCAGGTATTTCTTCAAGTTTTATAGTTTTTAAATCTAGGTTTCCTGATAGAATAATTTTTTGTTCAAATTCTTGTAAGCCTATAAAACTAACTTTAATATAATAGGTGTCTACGTTTAAATTAACTAGATTAAAAAAGCCGTTATCGTCTGTAGAAGTTCCTATTAAAAACTGCCTTTCTTCACCTTGTAAAAGAATGACATTGGCCAATTCAATAGGTTGTCCTTCAGCGTCCACAACCTTACCTAAAATGGAAAAACTCTGGGCATAAGCATTAAATGAAAACACGAAAAGTAGCGTGCAAAAAAGAGAACGTAGGTAAACAATCATTAGTTAGGTTTGTAAGCGCAATATAAACATTGTTTTTTACTTTAATTTATGGTTTTTCCTCACATTGTTGTTGCTGTATTGGTTTTTTTATTGTAGGAGCACAAGAGAAATCAATTATATTTGCAAACTTAATGTTGCCTTAGAAAAAGAGAGATGAAGAACATTCGCAATTTTTGCATTATTGCACATATAGACCACGGGAAAAGTACACTGGCCGATCGCTTACTAGATTTTACTGGCTCTGTAACCGAGAGAGAAAAGCAAGATCAGTTACTGGATAGTATGGATCTGGAGCGCGAACGCGGTATCACTATAAAATCTCATGCCATTCAAATGGATTACACCTATAAAGGTGAGCAGTATACCCTTAACCTAATTGATACCCCTGGCCACGTCGATTTTTCATATGAAGTTTCCCGTTCTATTGCAGCTTGTGAAGGCGCACTTCTTATTGTAGATGCAGCACAAAGTATACAGGCACAGACCATTTCTAATCTATATTTAGCTTTAGAAAATGACCTGGAAATCATTCCTATATTGAATAAAATAGATCTACCAAGCGCAAATCCTGAAGAGGTAACAGATGATATTGTAGACTTATTAGGTTGCGATCCTTCTGAGGTTATTCCTGCAAGTGGGAAAACAGGGCTTGGTGTTGAAAATATTTTAGCAGCAATCATTGAGCGTATTCCTGCACCTAAGGGCAACCTAGACGAGCCATTGCAGGCACTTATTTTTGACTCTGTTTACAACCCCTTTAGAGGTGTTGAAACTTACTTTAGGGTTATTAACGGTTCTATTAAAAAGGGACAAAACATTAAGTTTATAAACACAGGCAAAAATTATTTTGCTGACGAAGTTGGTACGTTAAAGCTAAAACAGTCCCCAAAACAAGAAATAAAAGCTGGTGATGTTGGGTATTTAATAACGGGAATTAAAGAAGCTCGCGAAGTCAAGGTAGGAGATACAATTACTGATGCTAAAAACCCGACTAAAAACGCAATTTCTGGTTTTGAAGACGTTAAGCCAATGGTTTTTGCTGGTATCTATCCTGTAGATACAGAAGACTATGAAGAACTAAGGGCTTCTATGGAAAAACTTCAGTTAAATGATGCCTCATTGGTATTTCAACCAGAAAGTTCAGCGGCCTTAGGTTTTGGTTTTCGTTGTGGTTTCTTGGGTATGCTTCACCTAGAAATTATACAAGAACGTTTAGAACGCGAGTTTGATATGACTGTTATTACAACCGTTCCAAACGTAAGTTACCATGCTTTTACCAATAAAAACCCTGAAGAAATTGTTGTTGTAAATAATCCTTCAGACTTACCAGAACCTTCTACCTTGAACCGTGTTGAAGAGCCATATATAAAGGCCTCTATCATCACAAAAGCTGATTTTGTTGGTCCTGTGATGAGTTTGTGTATAGAAAAACGAGGGCAAATTACTAATCAAACATATTTAACGACTGAGCGTGTTGAACTGAGTTTTGATATGCCTTTAGCCGAAATTGTATTCGATTTTTACGATCGTCTAAAAACGGTTTCTAAAGGTTATGCTTCTTTTGATTACTCTCCAATCGGAATGCGTGCATCTAAACTTGTTAGAGTAGATATTTTATTAAACGCCCAAAACGTCGATGCACTTTCGGCTTTGGTACATGCGGATAATGCTTACACAATAGGCAAAAAAATGACCGAAAAACTTAAGGAACTCATCCCAAGACAACAATTTGATATCCCAGTACAAGCTGCTATTGGCGCAAAAATTATTGCTCGTGAGACTATTAAAGCACTTCGTAAAGATGTAACGGCTAAATGTTACGGTGGTGATATTTCTCGTAAGCGTAAACTTCTTGAAAAGCAGAAAAAAGGCAAAAAACGTATGCGCCAAGTAGGTAATGTTGAAATACCTCAACAAGCTTTTATGGCTGTTTTAAAACTTAATGATTAATTGGCAATTGCTTTACCAAGATACACTAACCTACTTTTGGTATCGATCTCTTTTTCTATGTCTCCGTCTAAAGATGGGATAATATGTATTTCACCTTTACTTGTTTTAAGGAATAGTGGTATTTGATCTTTATCTGACTTTATACGTTCTAATAAACCGTGATAAGAATCTAAATCTTTTACTGCAACTTCATGTATTTCTGGGTACTCTTCGGTAACCTCCATAAGGTTGTTGAAATCGTCAGATAATGTAAACACACCATCTTCAGGAGAAATAGAGCTATTCTCTAGTTCAGCTTTAGAAGCCAATCTAAAGGAACCGTTCTCGCCAAACTGAGCTCCAAATTTTTCTACGGCATAACGGTTAATATCTGCATTTCCTGTTAATGCCAACAAATATCCTATGTCGCTAAACTCTACATTATCCTGTAGGGTTTCGGAATAAATATTTTCTGTATGGGCTTCAATACCCATTTTCTCGGCCTCGCTAACATTATTTTGATTACTATCCACCAAAACAACATGCCTTCCATTGTTTATAAGGTATTGGGCAATAAGTCGAGAAACTCTTGATGCCCCTATGATCAAAATACCTTCGGATTTTGATAAGAAAACCCCAGATATTCTTGCAAACAAACGTGCTGTTGTGGCATTTAGTAATACAGTTCCTAAAACTATCATAAAAACCAATGGAGTGATATATTCAGCACCAACAACACCAACCGCCTTAAGCTTACTGCCAAAAAGTGACGCTATGCCTGCGGCAACAATACCTCGTGGCCCAACCCAACTAATGAACATTTTTTCGTTAGCCCTAAGTGTGGAACCCTGTGCACTAACAAACACCGCCAATGGTCTTATTGTCAATACAACAGCTAAGAATAAGGCCAATGTTTCCCATCTGTATAATAGCATCAAATCTTGATAATTGATGTTTGCTGCCAATAAAATGAATAAAATGGAAATCAATAAAACGCTCAGAGATTCTTTAAAATAAAGCAGCTCTTTAATATTATCTAGTTTGCTGTTTCCTATAACCATTCCCATTACAACAACAGCAAGTAAACCAGACTCGTGGGCAAAAATTTCAGATTCAATAAAAACCAAGAGAACAACCGACAATGATACTACATTGAGAAGATAGTGTGGTATGAATTTTTTATTAATGGCAAATACCAAAGCGTGGGCAAACGTAAAACCGAAAGTTGTTCCAAATAGAATAATTTTACCAAACTCAATTAAGGCTGTCTTAGTAAAGCCAGCCTCTCCTTCAATCGAAATAAATTCGAATACCAATACTGCAACCAAAGCGCCTATAGGGTCAATTAAAATACCCTCCCACTTTAAAACTGTAGACACATCGCGTTTCAAAGGTATATTTCTGAGAATAGGTGTTATTACTGTTGGTCCAGTAACAATAATTAATCCTGAAAACAAAAAGCATAAATCCCATGTTAAACCAAATAAATAATGCGCCAATACCGCTGCCCCAAAAAAGGTAATAGCAGCACCTACTGTAATTAATTTTGTAATTACAGGACCAACGTTTCTTATCTCGCTGCGTTTTAGGGTTAGTCCTCCTTCAAAAAGAATAATACTAATAGCTAAAGACACGAAATAGAACAATCCCTCGCCTGGAAATAATCCTTTTTTCTGTTCTTCATCCCATATGGGTTCTATCCATTTTGTGCCATCAGCATTTATAAATTCAGCAGCAATTGGCCCAACCAAAAGACCTATGAGTATTAATGGTAAAATAGCTGGAATTTTAAATTTCCAAGCAAACCATTGAGCTAATATTCCAAGAATAATAATACCTGCTAATTCTACCATTTATAAAATTTTTATCACATTCCGAAAATAGCCTTTTTTTTATAACCGTAAAAATCCTAATAAATTCTAAAGGATATTCTGTATTACAAGCTAATTTGGTAAATTGCGTACTTATGAAAACTCCATAGAGGGCGTTTAAAATGCAATTAACATTACTTCGATAAAATTAAATCACTGAATAACAGGTTTTTGAAAATTTTTAGCAAATGGAATTATACCCAATAAACGCTGGTAATTTTAAGCTTGATGGAGGCGCTATGTTTGGTGTAGTTCCTAAATCGCTTTGGCAACGCACAAATCCTGCTGATAATAACAACATGATAGATATAGCAGCGCGTTGTTTGTTAATTGAGGATGGCAATCGATTAATTTTGATTGATACAGGAATGGGAAATAAGCAAAGTGATAAATTTTTTGGCTACTATTATCTTTGGGGAGATGACTCTATAGATAAATCTCTTGCCAAATATGGTTTTAGCAAAGATGATATTACAGATGTGTTTATGACCCATTTACATTTCGATCATTGTGGTGGCAGCATTCAATGGAACCAGGATCGAACAGGTTACGAACCGGCTTTTAAGAATGCACATTTTTGGAGCAACGCCGATCACTGGAAATGGGCCACAGAACCAAACCGAAGAGAGCAAGCCTCTTTTTTAAAGGAAAATATTCTTCCAATGGAAGCGTGTGGCCAATTAAAGTTTACAACACTACCCGAAAATAAGATTTTAAAAAACTCATCATTAGGATTTGATATTTTTTACGCAAATGGGCACACAGACAAGCAAATGATTCCTATGATACATTACAAAGGTAAAACTATTTGCTTTATGGCAGATTTATTACCTACAGCTGGTCATTTGCCGCTGCCCTTTGTAATGGGTTATGATACAAGGCCTTTGTTAACATTAGATGAAAAAGAGTTGTTTTTAAACATGGCTGCTGATAACAATTTTTATTTGTTTTTGGAGCATGATGCCCATAACGAAATTATAACCGTAAAGCATACCGAAAAAGGCGTAAGACTTAACGAAAATTATACTTGTGACGATATTTTTAACTAAAAACTAAACATTAAAATATGAAATTTAACATTAAACCATTAGCGTATTTATATTTTTTTACAGCACTTTTCATGGGCTGTGGTGGTACTGCAGATATTTTATCTACACCAACAGAAAATATAGACACATCCCCTTTAAAGGTTACTGAGTTAACGGAAGCTGAAAAGAAAAATTGGGGCCATTTAGATTTAGAAAAAGACACTATTCCTGGTATGGCTGTAGATAGGGCTTACGAGGAAATTATTAAGGGAAAGAAAGGTAAAAAAGTTATTGTAGCTGTCATTGATTCTGGTATAGATATAGATCATGAGGATCTAGACGATGTTATCTGGACAAATGAAGATGAAATTCCAAACAATGGAAAAGACGATGACAAAAATGGCTATATAGATGATATTCACGGTTGGAATTTCTTGGGAGATGCTTACGACGAGCAATTAGAATATGTACGCATGATAGCTGCTAAAGATACTTCAAACCCAAGATATCAAGAAGCAGTAGCCTTACAAACTTCAGAATATGAAAAATGGACAGGCCGAAAAACTCAATATGACCAGATCTATCAGCAAGTTGTTTCCGCAGATGAAACTTTAGCAAAGGCTACGGGTAAGAAAGACTATACCAAAGAAGACGTTAATGCTATCACTTCTGAAGATCCTGCCGTACAACAAGCTAAGGGTATTGCACAGTATATGTACAGCAATGGCATAGACTCGATGGCAGATGCAAAAAAAGAAATCAATGACGCTTTAGAGTCTATAAATGAGCGTTTAAACTACAACTTAAATATCAACTTTTCGGGTAGAACCACTAAAGACAATGTTAATGATTTATCGGACGTGGGTTATGGAAATGGAAACGTAAAGCATGTAAAAAAATCCGAATCCCATGGTACACACGTTGCTGGTATTATTGCGGCCGAGCGCAACAATGGTCTTGGGGCAAATGGAGTAGCAAATAATGTTGAGATTATGGCACTACGCGTAGTGCCTAATGGAGATGAGTATGATAAAGATGTTGCTTTATCTATTCGTTATGCTGTAGACAATGGTGCGAAGGTTATTAACGGTAGTTTTGGGAAATCATTCTCTCCACATAGTGCTTGGGTAAGAGATGCTATTAAATATGCTGCGGATAATGATGTTGTTTTTGTACACGCAGCTGGTAATGACAGTAATAACATTGATGTAGAACCTAATTTCCCAGATGATAATGTAAATTTTGTGGAAGTAGCAGATAACTACATTAGAGTAGGTTCTTTAACGCAAAACTACGGTTCTAAAATGGTTTCTGGTTTTTCTAACTATGGTAAGAAAAATGTAGATGTATTTGCGCCTGGTTCTTCTGTTTATTCTACAACACCAGAAAACGAATATGACTTTAAAGGAGGTACATCTATGGCAGCACCAGGTGTTGCTGGTATTGCTGCTTTAATTCGTTCTCAATATCCAAAATTAACTGCTTCTCAAGTAAAGCAAGTTATTTTAGATTCTGGTTTACCATTAACAACCAAAGTTGTTGTGGGTGGAGACGCTTCAAACATTAAGCCTTTTGCAGATTTATCTAAATCAGGAAAAATTGCTAATGCATACAATGCATTAATAATGGCTTCAAAAATAAAATAAACCCCTTTGGGACTTTTAATAGGTAACTATTCTAGTTTGAAAATTAGAATAGTTACCTTTTAATTTTTAAATCATTTTGAAATGAAAAAATTACTTCTAATCCTGACTGTTTTTGCTTTAATGCTATCGTGTGGAGCCACAGAAAATCCAGTAAAAAACGCATCAAAATCTACCGTTAGCACTTCTTCTTATGGTTATTGGCAACAACACGTAGACTATGCTATGGAAATTGATATGGATGTTGAGACGTTTCAATATCAAGGTAAGCAAAAATTAGTATACACCAATAATTCACCCGATGTACTCAATCGTGTGTATTATCATTTGTATTTTAATGCGTTTCAACCTGGTAGTGAAATGGATGTGCGTTCTAGGACTATTGCAGATGCAGATCCTAGAGTTGGCGATAGAATAAGTAAACTTCAGCCTAACGAAATTGGTTACATAAAAGTAAATTCTCTTAAGCAAAACGGTAAAGAAATCAATCACGAAACTGTAGGCACTGTACTTGAGGTAAAACTTAATCAACCTATCCAACCAGGTGAAAGCGTAACTTTTGATATGGATTTTGATGGCCAAGTACCTGTTCAAATTCGTCGTTCAGGTAGAAATAATAAAGAGGGTGTTGCGTTGTCTATGGCTCAATGGTATCCTAAGTTAGCAGAATATGATGACGAAGGTTGGCATGCAGACCCTTACATAGGTAGAGAGTTTCATGGTGTTTGGGGAAATTTTGATGTAAAGTTAACCATAGACCAAGATTACGTTGTTGGTGGTACAGGTTATATACAAAGTGAAACAAAAGCTAAAAAAGGAAAGAAAACGGTTCACTTTAAAGCACCAAAAGTTCATGATTTTACTTGGGCTGCGGATCCTGATTTTATTCATGATATCTTTGAAATGGAAAATGGGCCAACGTTACATTTTTACTACAAAAAGGATTTAGAACCTAAGTACATAGAAAACTGGAAAAAACTTCAACCAGATACCGCGAAACTTATGACCTATTTTAGTGAAAATATAGGGCAATACCCTTACGATCAGTATTCTGTGATACAAGGTGGTGATGGCGGTATGGAATATGCCATGTGTACCCTTATTACTGGTCAGCGTAGCTACAGAAGTTTGCTCGGAGTTACAGCGCATGAGATGGCACACTCCTGGTTTCAGTTTTTATTGGCAACCAATGAAGCCAAGCACGAGTGGATGGACGAAGGTTTTACAAGCTACATTTCTACTTTAGCAGAAAACGAATTTGGTTCCAGCAGAAGTGACAACCCTTTAAGCGGGTCTTACAGAGGCTATATTGGGCTTGCTAGCTCTGGTTATGAACAACCCTTAACAACGCATGCTGATCGTTACAAGTACAATCAGGTATATGGTGCAGCAGCATATAGCAAAGGAGCTGTGTTTATTGCCCAGTTAGGCTATATTATTGGTGAGGAAAATTTAAAAAAGACCATTAAAAAGTATTTTGAAGTCTTTGCTTTTAAGCACCCCAAACCAATGGATTTTATCCGTACTGCAGAGCGTGTAACAGATTTTGAACTAGATTGGTACCTCATCGATTTTGCACAAACTACAAATACAGTAGACTACGGAGTTAAATCTGTTGAAGACAATACAATTACCTTAGAGCGTATCGGCCTAATGCCAATGCCAATAGACCTTTCTGTAACTTATACAGATGGTTCTACCGAAGAATTTTACATTCCGCTACAAATGATGCGTGGCGAAAAACCAACCTCAGCGACCATCATAGATGATTGGGCTTGGGCAATGCCCAGTTATTCATTTAATACCAAGAAAACCGTTAAATCTGTTGAAATTGATGCTTCTCAAATGATGGCAGATGTAAAGCGCGAAAACAATATCTTTACTGTAGAATAATATTTATATCTCTGAGAATTTTAAAACCGTAGTTATACAGCTACGGTTTTTTAATACCATTTTTCTTTTTTATACATGGCTTTTTTAGCGACGCGCTCTCTGTTATATAGTAAGAGGTGATTATCATCTATTTGCTTGTTTCTATATCCAAACAAATGAAATATAGATTTTGTTAGAAACCTAGCGACTTTTAAATTGGCCTTTAGTATTCCTTTTTGCTTATCGTACCAAGTTATACCTGGTAAAAAAGTTAATACATGATCTGCTTTTACTTTTCTTAGAAATTCTGATAATTTTAAAAAGAACCTTGGTATTATTTTAATGATAAAGAAGCCATCTTTTCCCGACTTTTGATATAATGGCATAAAAAGTTTAGCTGTGTAATTTGAGTAAATATCTTTTCCGTCTGAACTAGCTAGAAGCGTACCCTTTTTTATGGGTTGAAAACTTTCAAATCCTTGATGCATCATAAAGTTTTCCTCTGGCTTAATATGGTATTTATAAACAACTTCAAAAATAGAGTCTATGGAT
This sequence comes from Winogradskyella sp. HB-48, assembly GCF_049942685.1. Taxonomy (GTDB): domain Bacteria; phylum Bacteroidota; class Bacteroidia; order Flavobacteriales; family Flavobacteriaceae; genus Winogradskyella. The sequence continues at coordinate 1,173,063 of NZ_CP187934.1, read as the reverse complement.
TTTGAGGCAATTTCTAATTCATTTTTATACACATTTATTTTATCGCTTTCCGGATTGAGTAAGTTATTGGTATAATTCAAAACTAAATAAACAAAAGCTTCGCAGCTCTTTACGGCTTGTGGATCAATATGCTGCCCAGATTCAAAACCAAGAGACACATAACCAAGCGTATTTAAATAACTTAAAAGTGGACCCTCTAAATATTCTTCAATACCTAGCACTACAGGCACATTAAAGCAAGCCGAAAATTTACGGTTGATTAGAGCGTCATTAATGGTTATAAACGGTAAGGTTTTGCTAGATGTGGTGTGCAGGTCAATAAAATAAATTGGATTATCTGTAGAGGCTAAAATACCTTTTATAAACTTGAATAAATCTATTTGCTCTTGAAGCTCGTTTTCAGGATTCTTTTCCGCTTCTAAGCGCTCAAGTTGTTCAGGTGTCCATAATCTGTTTAAATCTAAGTCTATGAATCGCTTGTTGGCTTTAAGTGCTCTTATATTGCCATATACACCAAATACTTCACCTCTAATGGCGTTTTTATTTAGTCTTGGTATAATAGCATTTAGTGCATTAACTCCAGCAAATTCATTACCATGGATACCGGCAAAAAATACAACAGTTGCTCCTGGTTGTTTTCCTTTTATATGATGAAAAACTCGGTTTGAAGTTTCCAATGTTTTGATATGTCCTTGCAGGTTAACGTTCATCTTTTAAAAATCACTTGAAGTTATGATACCTAGGAGCTCCTTTTTTCTAACAACAGGCAAACAATTAATTTTATGTTTTTGCATTAAATCTTTTGCTTTCTTTAATGGCGCTTCTTGGTTTATTGTAATTAAATCAGTGGTCATAACATCCTTAACCCTCAAGTCTAAATCTTTATCACCAAGCTTAATCAAATCCGTCCAAGTTAGTAATCCTGTAAGCTCTTTTTTCTTGTTTATAACTGGTATATGGTGAATATTTTTCCATTGCATTATGTTACTCACTAATTCTAAGCTGTCGTTTTGGTCTACAAGAAGCATTTTGGTATTCATGTTGTGTTTTACGATTCGGCTAACATCAATTTTTAAATTATCGTCTGGATTAAAAATATCCCATTGATCAACGGTTTTTTCCTCAAACTGATGCTTATACATATACGCTGTTATATTCTGAAGCGCTTCAAAATTAGTTTTCGTTTTTTGAAGATGTCTGTAGTTATCCACCATCCATTGTGCACCTGTATGTAATTTTGCTCGAGCCTCAATTACAGATAGATATTTTGAAATATCATCGGAAGAAATATTTGCTTTTTCTAAGCCTTTTATAGCCATTGGTAAAAGCTCGTTTAAAATAAGATCTTGAACAGAAATGAGTTTACTATTCCACCTAAATTGTGTTTCTATGCCATTGCGAGCCGCTTTAAAGAAGTTGTTTTTAACGTCTTTAAAATCCATCTTTTCGTGAATCTTATTATATGCTTCTGATTGACCTAGCATAAGGCCAACCCAAAATACCATATTGGCAATTTCATCGGTTAGTGTTGGTCCTGCCGGAATATAGCGACACTCTATCCTAAGGTGTGGTTTTCCGCCACCAACACCATAACAAACACGGTTCCATTTGTAAACGGTTCCGTTGTGCAACTGCAATGCTCTAAGTTTTGGTATGTCCCCTTGTTCTAATTTTTCTAAGCTATCATCGTGCTCATCTGAGGTTAGCAAACTTCTAAACCGCGAAATATGATCTCTAAAAATATCAGTTACTGTGCCTTTTTCCCAATCGGCACCAAAACTAACGCGCGACTCTTTCTCGTGATGGATAAATGAATTTCTTCTAGTATCAATACTTTGTGTAAATAAGGCAATACGTGTTTCTGCCCACAATTCTCTACCAAAAAGAATAGGCGAATTTGTACATATACTAAGCACAGGTCCTGCTATTGCTTGTGCCCAATTATACTTATCTACAAACTCATCTGGATGAATTTGTAAATGGGTTTGAAAACTTGTATTGCAAGCTTCTAGCATTACACAGTCATGAATTAAATTAAGCTCATCAACACCTTTTATGTGAATATTAAAATGTTCACGCCTAGAAGATTTTAAAGCGTTGTTTAATACATGGTATCTAGGTTTATCCGTCATGTAATTTTCACCGATATGCTTTAGTCTTAATGTTGGTAAAATACCTGTCAATACAATTTTAGAGTTACTTGCTTTAGCTCCTTTTTTTGCTTTCATGAGTAAATCTTCAAGCTGTTGTTGTAGTATAGAAAAACATTTGTCTTTCAATAGTAAAGGGTCTGAATTAATTTCGAGATTATATTTTCCTATTTCAGTTGTAAAATGGTCATCATTTATAGCTTCTAAGACCTCAATATTGTTGTTGCTGGGAAAAAATTGGTTGTTTGTAATACAAAATTCTTGTTCTGCACCAATTCTAATGGGTTCTTTCTCAATCAAATCTTGTTTTAGCATTATGTCTAAAGCCTCTAAATCTCTTATAAGATGCCTAATATATAATGCTTTATCCTTGGGGCTTTTAAGTTGTTTTACGTCTAAATGTCCCATAATTATAAGGCTTCATTTGATTAGTAACTTGTAAGTTACTCTAAATAAAATGCTTAAAACATGATTTTTGTCATAGCATCGGGTCCCATTTCCTTTGGTAAAGAGGAAATACAGTTCTATTTTTACAAGCTACTATTTTCAATCATGCGATTTAAATACGGAAAAAAAGACAAGCTAAAAAGCAAAAAACTTATTGAACAATTGTTTAATGAAGGTAAATCTGTGACGGCTTATCCATTAAAACTTATTTATCTACAAACAGACTTTGAAGACGAGAGTATTTTAAAAACAGGTGTTTCGGTAAGCAAGCGTCTTCATAAATCTGCAGTTGCAAGAAATAGAATAAAGCGGTTACTAAGAGAAGCTTACAGACTTAATAAGCCCTCATATTTTAACAATAGTTCAACATCTTATGCGTTTATGATATTGTATCTTAGTAAGGATGGAACAACTTTTGATGAAATTGATAACAAAATGAAATTGTTGTTTGAGAAATTCTTAAATAAAACAAGAAAAGATGAAGAACCTAGTACATAAAAGAATATTACTGTCAGTACTTGCTGCAGTTGTCTTTCTTAGCACTACAGCTTTTAGAAACGACTTCTTTGAAATTGCCAAACAGATCGAAATTTTCACTACTATGTTTAAGGAACTAAACATGAATTATGTAGATGAAACCAATCCTGGAGATCTTATGGATACTGCTATAAAGAGTATGCTAGACGATTTAGATCCATATACACAGTTTTATAACGAACAAGATGTTGAGGCGTCTAGAATAAATAATGCAGGAGATTATACGGGTATTGGAGCAAAGGTTTTAACTCTAAAAGATAAGTTGGTCATCGTAGAACCTTATAAGGATTACGCTGCTGATAAAGCTGGTTTAAAGGCTGGTGATGAAATCATTAAGGTGGATAATGTGATTGTAGCAGATTTTAAAGATGATGCGGCCAATTTATTACAAGGTGCTGCTGGTACTGAGGTTAATATTACCTATAAACGACAAGGAAAAACCAACACTGCTAAAATTATAAGAGAATCCTTAGAGATTAAAGCTGTACCACACTATTCAATGGTCGACGATAAAACAGGTTATATCGTCCTGAGGAAATTCAACGATAAAGCATCTTCTGAAACTTTAGGTGCACTTAGGGCATTAAAAAATCAAGGAGCTAAACAACTTATTTTGGATTTAAGAGGGAATCCTGGTGGTTTATTAAACGAAGCTGTGAATGTTACCAATATTTTTGTTCCAAAAAACCAACTTGTTGTTACCACAAAATCTAAAGTTAAAAAGTATAATAAGACGTATTACACCAAGCGCGATGCAATAGATACTGAAATACCTTTGGTGGTATTAATAGATGGCAGTAGTGCCTCTGCTAGTGAAATTGTGTCTGGCGCATTGCAAGATATGGATAGAGCTGTGGTAGTAGGTACTCGTAGTTTTGGTAAGGGTTTAGTGCAACGCCCAAAACCTTTAACTTATGGTACACAGATGAAAATCACCATATCACGTTATTATACGCCTTCTGGACGTTGTATACAGGCCCTAGACTATTGGAATAGGGATGAAAACGGAAAAGCCACTCGTGTGAAAAAAGAAAATTATAACGAATTTAAAACCCGAAACGGAAGACCAGTTTATGATGGTGGTGGAGTACAACCAGATATTGAAGTAGAATTTGCTAAACAAACTCCTATTACCAAGGCCATTTTAAACGAAAACTTAGTTTTCAACTTTGCTACAGACTATTATTACAACAATTCAGTGGAAAATTTGACAAATTTTGAATTATCAGATAACGAGTTTAAATCATTTAAAAATTATTTAAAAACAACAGGTTTTAATTTTGAAACCAAAACCGAAAAGGCACTGAGCGATGCCATGGATATTGCTAAAGAAGAAGAATTACAAGGTGTAATAAATTCGGAATACCATAATTTATCTGCAGCTTTACAATCCTATAAATCTAATGCTATTGATGGTAATAAAGTACAATTAAAGTCGTTGTTAACAGACGAAATTATTAAACGCTACTTCTATAGCGAAGGTTTATATACTTATTATACAGCAAATAATCCTGAAATTAAAAAAGCTATTAGTATACTTAATAATCCTAATCAATATGCCAGTATTTTAAGATAATATGTAAGTTCTTAATTGACAGAACGATAAGCTAATTGTAAAAAATTATATATATTTAATCTTATATAAATTTTCAAAATATCAGAAAATTTAAAAAAATGAAGTCCCTACTCATCCTTATATGCCTAAGTTTTCAATTTGCTTTAGCTCAAAAAGAATTAAAGCATCAGGTGTATTTTTTAACAGATGAATACCAAATTCCTGAGACCGAAGAAAGCCGACTCCTTCTGTTTTTATCTGAAATAGAAAATATGGATATTCAAAAGATATCCATCTATGGTTTTTGTGATGATAGAGGTAGCGACTCTTATAACTTAGTGCTATCACAGCAACGTGCAGATGCCATAAAGGAGGTTTTTTCTAATAATGAATTTGACGAGTCCGTAATTACCAATGTAGATGGTAAGGGTAAAATTTTACTCAATGTTGTTAATGATAACGATCTTTACAAGATACGTGGCTTAAATAGAAAAGTTGAAATCATAGTACAACCTTACGATCCTCCAAGGGAAAAAGTAGAACAACCTAAAAAAGAAACCACAGAAGAACTTTTGAAAGGTGACTTAAAAGAAGGTGATAAAATTCAACTTGAAAATATCTTATTCCGAACAGGTTACAGTTACCTCACTAAGGAATCTAAAGCTAAATTAGACGAAATCGCCAAGATTTTAGTAGAGCGTACAGATCTCTATTTCAATATTGAAGGTCATGTGTGTTGTACGCAAGGTTCTCGTGATGCTATAGATCGAAAAACTAAAAAGCGAAATCTATCCTTAGCTAGGGCAAAAACCGTTTATGATTACTTAGCAGACAAAGGAGTTAAGCGTTACAGAATGAAATTTGTGGGTCAAAAACGAAAATTTCCGCTTGGTGGTGAGCCTGAATTAGATAGACGTGTAGAAATAGTCGTTACTAGAGTTATAAAAAAGGATACCGATTAATATTTAATCATACTTATATGTGGAATACCATCCTCTAGGTACTCCTCTCCTACTTCTTTAAAACCTAAATTGTTATAAAATCTTTTTAAATAGGTTTGGGCAGAAATTCTTATGTCTGAAGTTTTAAAATAGTTTTTGATAGCATAAATCGAAGCATTCATTATATCATAACCATAGCCTTCCTGACGTTGATTTTCTTTCACCACTACTCTACCAATACTAGCTTCTTTAAAATAATCACCTGGTTTAAAAATACGTGTGTATGCTACTAGTTTGTCGTCTTTATAACCCAATACGTGTAAAGCTTTAGTGTCCTTTCCGTCAATGTCTAGGTAAACACAATCTTGTTCCACAACAAAAACTTCACTTCTTAGCTGAAGCAAATCATAAAGCTCCGTTGTATTCAATTGATTGAATGTCTTGGTTTGTATATCTAACATTAGTCTTGTACAATTACTTCCTTAGGATCTTCCTTGTTATATTCTGGCTGAATAGTAACATGGTTAATATCAAATTCCTTTTGTAAAAGCGCTTCTATTTCGAGTAATAACTCATTAAATTCAGTAGTACTAATATCTTCCTGTAGATCTAAATGTGCTTCAAGATGTAATTCATGGTCACTTAAACTCCAAATATGCACATGATGTAATTTCTTAACCTTTGGTAACTGATTAACCGCTCTAACAACATCTCTTGTGTTAATGTGCTCAGGAGTAAAAAGCATCAATATCTTTGAAGATGTCTTTAATAAATCATAACCTACATAAATCAAGTACAAGGCTATTAATAAAGTTAATAAACTATCCACCCAGAATAATTGGTAATATTTCATTAAAAGACCACCGATCAAAACGGCAACACTAGCCAACATATCCGTTAATAAATGTAAGTATGCTGAACGGATATTAATATTATTGGTAGAGTCTTTTTTTAAGAGTAAAACGCTAAGCCCATTAGCTATAATAGCTATAAAAGATAGCCATATCACTAAATTAGAATCTATTTGTTCTGGATTTAGAAATCGTTCTATAGCCTCTTTTATTAAGATAATGGCAACAATAATTAAGGTTGAAGCATTAACGAATGCTGCTAAAATCTCAGCACGCTTGTAACCAAATGTTCTATTGATAGAGGCCTTTCTCTGTGATAATTTTGCAGCAGCATAACTAACTATTAGTGATAATACATCGCTAAAATTATGCAGTGCATCACTTAATAGCGACAAACTACCTGAAAGTAAACCACCAATAACCTGAGCTACAGTAATTACAATATTCAATACTATTGTAATTAATAACTTTCTACCTTTTAAATCTTGATGATTATGTGCGTGTGAGTGACTCATGCCATACCAAAATAAAGATTGGTATTAACAAGATAAAGGAATTTTATCAATGCGTCGTTTATGACGACCACCTTCAAACTCTGTATTAAGAAATACATCTACCATTTTTATAGCCTGTGGTATGGACGTGTATCGTGCAGGAATGCAAATAATATTGGCATCATTATGTTGACGTGCCAGTTCTGCTATTTCACCCATCCAACAAACACCAGCTCTAACGTTTTGATATTTGTTAGCAGTCATAGCAACCCCATTAGCCGTACCACAAATTAAAATGCCAAAATCTACGTTTCCATCATTAACATCTTTAGCAACAGGATGTACAAAGTCTGGATAATCCGCACTGTCTGAAGTGTCTGTGCCATAATTTGTAATGGTATGGCCTTTACTTTCAAGATGTTGCATTATAGCTTGTTTGTATTCTGGACCAGCGTGATCGTTACCTATAGAAATTGTCATGTTAGTAAATGTTTGTTTTGCTCTGCAAAATTACGAATAATAAAATCTGGTTAATACAATTTCTCATTACTTGTTAATAAGTGTTTACAAGTTTTGAAAATAAAAATTAGGATTGTTTCAGAATTTTTTCAAACAAGAATTCATTTCTAAAATCAAAATTTAATACTTACTTTTTTCGAGTAAGTTATTCATACTCCTAGCAGACGTAATTAACAGTGTTTTTAAAATTAAATATGAGTCATTTCTATTAACATCAGTTATTAACAGTTGTTAACAGTAATTTTACCTTTCTTAAAAATCAAGAGGTTACATGTAAATTTAATGTTAACTAAACCGTAATAAAGTGTAAACTTCAACTTATCAAAATTAATTTCAAAAAAGTTATTCTAGAAATTAACAGCCTATAATAACCATTATTTATATCTTAAAATTTTAAAAGAAAAATGATAATAGTATATGTAATTGTGGATAACTGGTTTCTTATTTATTTAACATAGGAAATTATAATATAACTATTTTATAAATTATTATTGTAGGATAAATCTTTAAAAATTAGCTATATATGAAAAAAAAATTACTTGTGTTCTTTTTAATGCCTTTTGTTAGTTTGAGCCAAGTTCAAATAGGACAGGATATTTTAGGTGAAACTATAATAAGTCAATTTGGTACTTCTGTTGATATATCAATAGATGGAAATATTGTAGCTGTTGGTGCTCCTAGAGATAATGATAATGGTTTCGAAGCCGGAGATACTAAATTATATAGGTTAATCAATAATAGTTGGATACAAATAGGTGACGATATTGAAGGTGAAGCAGCTAATAATGATTCTGGTTTAAGTATAAGTTTATCAGATGATGGCTCAATAGTCGCTATTGGTGCACCTGGTAATACTACTGAAAACAATGGAACAGGACATATCAGAGTTTTTCAGAATATAAATGATATTTGGACTCAGGTAGGATCCGATATAGATGCTACACCAAATTTAAATGAACAATTAGGAAAAAGAGTGTCTTTATCCTCAGATGGTACTATATTAGCTGCTTTAGCCCATAATAATTTTAATCATTTTGTAAGAGTTTTTCAATTCAATAATGGATTATGGACCCAAGTAGGACAAGATATTTTTGAAGGATACGAATTAGACAGTTTTGGTCATTATATTTCATTATCTTCAGATGGTTCAACACTTGCTATAGGCAATAGAGATGCTTCTATTGGCTTTAACAGAGGTAGAGTAAGGGTTTATGAAAATATAAACAATACTTGGACGCAAGTAGGACAAGACCTTGAAGGTGATTTTGATGGAGATTATTTTGGATCTAGTGTTACACTAAGCACAAATAATAATATTTTAGCTGTTGGTGTAAGTTTTAGTAATATCAATGGCTCGGATTCTGGTCAAGTAAAAGTCTATCAGAATATAAACAATGTTTGGACTCAAATAGGACAAGATGTAAATGGCGATGCTAATAATGATAAGTTTGGAACTAGTATTAGTTTGTCTTCAAATGGCTACATAATGGCAATTGGCGCACCAAACAATAGCTCAGGTGGTGGATTTTCTGGTCAAATAAAAGTCTATCAATATGATGGTTTAAATTGGAATCAGATAGGAACCGATATCATTGGTAATTCTAGTGACCAATTAGGTATTAGTGTAGCTTTATCAGGTGATGGTAGTAGACTTATAGGAGGGGCTGCCACAGCTAGTCCTAATAATAGTAGTGGATTAGCTAGAGTTTATGATTTATCAAGTTTGTTATCAACAAACGAGCAAAATATTACTGATTTTAGAATTTATCCCAACCCAACAAAAAATCAATTTATTGTTCAGTCAGTAAATCCCTATGATTTACGGAATGTGAATGTTTATGATAATCTTGGAAAGCTAGTGTTAACTTCGAAAGAAACCATTATCAATACTTCCGGACTATCTTCAGGGCTATATACGGTTGAGGTAGAAACAACAAAAACAAAAGGAATAAAAAAATTTATAATAGAATAACTCATAAGCTATGAAAAAACAATTACTATTATTTTTAATAATCCCCTTTTTAAACTTTGGTCAAGTTCAAATCGGGCAGGACATTGATGGGGCATTTGCTTTTGATCAATCTGGATGGTCAGTTTCAAGTAGTGATAATGGGAATATAATAGCTATAGGTGCTCCGGGAAATGATGGAAATAGTCCTAATTCAGGACATGTAAGGGTTTATGAAAATATAAGTGGTAACTGGATTCAAAAAGGTAATGATATAAATGGGATTGCTGAAAACGATTTTTTTGGAAGTGCTGTAAGCTTATCATCAAATGGTTTAATTTTAGCTGTTGGTGCTGAAGGAAATAATGGCAATGGTAATGATTCAGGACATGTAAGAGTTTTTGAGTACATAGGAGCTAATTGGACTCAGATAGGAAGCGATATTAATGGGGAAAATATAAATGATAGATTTGGAAGTTTTGTTTCATTATCTTCTGATGGAAATATTGTAGCTGCAGGCGCTAAATTTAATGATGGTAACGGTAATGATTCGGGTCATGTAAGAGTTTATGAAAATACAGGTGGTAACTGGATTCAGATAGGAAACGATATAGACGGTGTATTTACTGATGATGAAGCAGGTTCGTCTGTTAGTATATCTTCTGATGGAAATATTGTTGCTGTAGGTTCCCCATTTAATGATGATAACGGTAATGATTCGGGTCATGTAAGGGTTTATGAAAATATAGGTGGTAACTGGATTCAGATAGGAAACAATATAGATGGTGAAGTTGTAGATGATAATTCTGGATGGTCAGTATCATTGTCTGCAAATGGAAATATTGTTGCAATTGGCGCAAGATATAATAGCGATAGCGGATATAGATCAGGACATGTTAGAGTTTATGAAAATATAGGTGGGAATTGGATACAAATAGGCAATGATATAGATGGAGAAGCTGCGGGAGATTTATCAGGTTCTTCCGTTTCATTATCATCAGATGGTTCAATTATCTCAATAGGTGCTCCATTTAATAATATCGCAACAGGTCATGTGCGAATTTACCAAAACCAAGGAGGTATTTGGGTTCAAATTGGAAATGACATCGATGGTGAGGATACATTTAATGATTTCGGTAGATCTATTTCATTATCCTCAAATGGTAATATTATAACTGTAGGTGGTTTTTCAAATGATGGAAATGGCAATCAATCTGGTCATGTTAGAGTTTATGATTTATCTGCATTATTATCAGTAGAAGAACAAAAAGAATTAAGTTTTAGTATTTACCCAAACCCAACTAAAAATCAATTTACAATTCAGCTAAAAAACCAACTATCCCTTAATAATATAAATATTTATAATAATCTTGGAAAGTTAGTCTTAACTTCAAAAGAAACCATTATTAACACTTCTGAATTATCGTCAGGTCTTTATGTAGTTGAAGTTGAAACCACAGATGGTAAAGAAACAAAGAAATTAATAATCGAATAGCTTAAACAAAACAACATTAAAAAAAGCACTGCAATTTTGCAGTGCTTTTTCATTTATTTAACCTTATCTAAACACTTTTAAATTTTAATAGCGTAGCTTTGTAATAAACTTAATAACTTCACTTCCACCTTTATTAAGTTTTAAATGAAGAATTCCTAACACTTTTAGGAAATGAATATGATTACAAAATTAAATGACAAGAAAAAGAAAAAAGAAATCCGATAAAAACAAGATTTCTAACCTTACAAATACAATCTTAAGTATTCTAAAAAAAGAAAGAAACAAATCCTTTAATTATAAACAAATAGCTGCTATCATTGGTGTTAATGATGCTAGTAGCCGTAACCAAATTATAAAAACCTTAGCAAAACTTGCAGCTAAACAAGAGATAGAACAAGTTGATCGTGGTAAGTTTAAAGCAGTTGTTACTGCTGAGTATTATACAGGTATTTTAGATTTATCATCTAAAGGTAATGGTTATATTATTTCAGATGATTTTGAAGAAGATGTATTTATAGCTTCAAATAACATCAATAAAGCTCTAGATGGTGATGAGGTAGAATTCTATGCTTACAAACGCAGAAAACGTGGTAAGATTGAAGGAGAAATTACTAATATTATAAAACGTGCTAAGACTGAATATGTAGGTACCATACAAATACAAAAAAATAGAAATTTTGCATTTGTGGTTGCGGATAGTAATAAAATGTACAAAGATATTTTCGTACCTATCAATAAAACAAAGAAAGCGGAAGACGGTGATAAAGTATTGGTAACGCTTACGGATTGGCCAGAAAAAGCGGATTCACCTTATGGTAAAGTTCTCGAGGTATTAGGAAAACCAGGAGAGCACAATACGGAAATACATTCCATTTTAGCAGAATACGGTTTACCTCATGAGTTTCCATATGAAGTAGAGCAGTTTGCTAATAATTTGGATATATCAATTACTAACGAAGAAATAGCCAAACGTCGTGATATGCGTAAGGATTTAACCTTTACGATAGATCCAAAAGACGCTAAAGATTTTGATGATGCTTTATCTTTTAAAGTTTTAGATAATGGCTTGTATGAAATAGGCATTCATATAGCAGATGTATCGCACTATGTACAACCAGGAACCGTTTTAGATGACGAAGCTTACGAGCGTGCTACGTCTATTTATTTAGTTGATAGGGTGGTACCAATGCTACCTGAACGTTTATCTAACGGAGCATGTTCCTTACGTCCTCATGAAGAAAAGTACACGTTTTCTGCAGTCTTTCAGATGAATGATAAATGCGAAATTAAAAACCAATGGTTTGGTAGGACGGTAACTTATTCTGATGCACGTTTTGCTTATGAAGAAGCACAAGCTATTATAGAAAATAATCCTAATGTATCGCTGAGTGCAGTCGAAGCATCTAAGCTAGATACAACAATACCAAAAGAAGTATCATTAACAGGAGAGCAGTATAATACAAAACCAGAAATAGCAGAAGCTATTATGGTTTTAGATAGATTGGCTAAAAAAATGCGCTCTCAGCGTATGCGACATGGTGCTATTTCTTTTGATAAAGTTGAGGTAAAATTCAACTTAGATGAAGAGGCTAATCCAACAGGAGTTTTCTTTAAAACCAGTAAAGATGCTAATAAACTTATTGAAGAATTTATGCTATTAGCTAATAAAAAAGTAGCAGAATTTGTAGGTAAGCAAAGTCCTAAAAAGACCTTTGTATATCGTGTACATGATGAGCCAGATGAATCTAAATTAGCACAATTACAAACCGTTGTTGGTCGTTTTGGACATCAACTTAATTTCAAGGATAGAAATAGTGTAGCAGCGTCTTTAAATAAGCTTTTAACCGATGTTGTAGGTAAAAAAGAGCAGAATTTAGTAGATACTTTAACCATTCGCACAATGGCAAAAGCTGAATATACGACAAACAATATTGGACATTACGGTTTAGCTTTTGATTATTACAGTCATTTTACCTCACCGATTCGTCGTTATCCAGACGTTATGGCACATCGTTTACTGCAGCATTATTTAGATGGTGGTAAATCTGAAAATGAAGAGGTTTACGAAGAAAAGTGCAAGCATAGCAGCAATATGGAATACCTTGCGACCAAAGCCGAACGTGATTCTATTAAGTACATGCAAATTCGTTTTATGCAAGATCACCAAGACGAAGAGTTTTTAGGTGTCATTTCTGGTGTAACCGATTGGGGAATTTATGTAGAAATACAATCTAATAAATGCGAAGGTATGGTCAGTGTAAGGGATATGAAAGATGATACTTATGATTTTGATCAATCACATTATGCTATGATTGGTAGAAATACACATAATATGTATCAACTTGGTGATGAAGTCATTGTAAAAGTTAAAGAAACTGATTTAGTAAAAAAACATTTAGATTTTTATCTTGTTGGAAAGCCTGATGAAAACGATTAATTTTACTTTAAATGGGTTTCATGCTGAATTTATTTCAGCATCTTAACTTCATTAGAATCAAATAAATACATACTAATATGATACTAACTACAACAAACTCAATAGAAAACTTCAAAATCATTGATTACTTAGGTATTGTTACTGGAGTAGCACTTGCTGAAGAAAAATTAGTGATGGGTTTTAGTATGTCTAAATATTTAAATTCTATAAGAAATAGTGTTGATGCTACCAAAGAAAAAGCATTTCAGCAATTACAAGAAAATGCTAAAAAGCTAAATGCAAATGCAGTTGTTGGCATTAAAGTTGAAATAGAATTGATGACAAGCAACTATGCTATGGTATCTGTTACAGGTACAGCCGTTAAAGTAGTCTCATAGCTAACTGAATTATAAAATCATGAAAAATTATTTTTTATTATTAGCATTTATAGCTGGACTTTCCGTAAATGCACAAGGTACTATTGAGAAAAGTATAGGTGAATTTTCTACTGTCAAAGTATATGATTTAATCAATCTAAAAATGATAAAATCAGACGAAAATAAAGTGATTATAGCAGGTGATAATAAAGAAGATGTTCAGGTTATAAATAATAATGGAAAGCTAAAAATCAGAATGAAGCTTGAAGAAAGCTACGATGGCAATGATACTGTAGTGAAGTTATATTACACTTCAGTTGATGTTATTGATGCCAACGAAGGAGCGAATGTTGTGGTAAATGAACCTATAGAGCAATTTGAAATTGATTTAAAAACACAAGAAGGTGGTGAAATTACTGCACAGCTAAAGTCAACCTATGCAAATTTTAGAGCAGTCACAGGAGGCATTATTAATGTTTCAGGAAGTTCAAAAAATCAAGATGTGACTATATATACAGGAGGTATAGTTAATGGTGAAGACCTTAAAACAGAGCAATCCGAGGTAAGTGTTAATGCTGGTGGAGAAGCTTATATTTATGCTTCAGATTATGTGGAAGTAAGATTAAAAGCTGGTGGTAACGTTTATATTTATGGTAATCCAAAAGAGATTCACCAAAATAAAGTTTTAGGTGGTACTGTGAAACGTATGTAAAACTTAAATACCCACAGCCTAAGCTTAGCAATTCTTAATTTGTTTACTACTTTTGTGTAAACCGCAAGTTTACATGTTAGACGATATTTTAACAGCTATTCCTTTTGGTATTATTTTGGCCTTCACCATTGGTCCCGTTTTCTTCGTGCTGTTAGAGACTAGCGCAACTAAAGGTTTTAGTAGTGCTTTGGTATTTGATTTAGGTGTGATATTAGCAGATATCGTCTTTATTTTACTCATTTTTATGAGTACAGATACACTCTTGGAAAAAATAAAAGATGACCCAAAACTATTGGTTTTCGGAGGAGTACTTCTTATTGTTTATGGTATTATTTCATTCATTAAAATTTCAAAATCGTTCAGATCAATTGTTAGAGAACACCATAAAATAAAGCTACCAAAGAAAAATTACGGAAAGTTATTCGTTAAAGGCTTTTTACTAAATTTCATTAATATTGGTGTGCTTTTGGGCTGGTTAGGTTTTATTGTTATAGGTACCTCTATAACTAAATCGGAAAATGGTGTAATGGTATTTATCATTACAATGTTGGTTTCCTATTTTGTTTGTGATTTATTTAAAATTGCAGCTGCAAAACGTTTAAAAAGCAAACTTACACCAAGGCGCATTTTTAAAACAAAAAAAATAGTGGCATTAGTGATACTGGGCTTTGGTATTTTACTTTTGTCGCAAGGTTTATTTCCAGATCTCTATGAAAAAGGAAAGGAACAAATAGAAATGGTTAATCCGATTAATTAAAAAACAAAAAGTCTTTAGTTCAATTACTAAAGACTTTGAGGTGTCGAGCGGATTCGAACCGCTGTAGATGGTGTTGCAGACCACTGCCTAGCCACTCGGCCACGACACCTTATTGCGAGCGCAAATATATAAATTATTACTGTTTTAGCCTATACTGGCCTATTTTTTTCGTTTTTCTGAAAGCTTAATAGTGACCATTTCTACATCACCTCCAATAGGAGGGTTAATTTTACTCACAGAAACAGTAACTTTAGAAACTAGTTTATCCTCATTAAGGATTCTATCTATAATGCGCTGGGCCACGGTTTCTAAAAGTTTAGAAGGTGTAACCATTTCTTCACGCACTACTTTATTTAAAAACACATAATCAATTGTATCGCTTAAATTATCTGTTTGTGCAGATTTTGATAAATCTGCATTAACCACAACATCTACACGATAATCACTACCAATAGCAGTTTCTTCTTTTAAACAACCATGATTAGCAAATACGCGGATATTTTCAACTTTTATTATTCCCATATCGCAAAGATAAACCTTCTTTTATTCCTGCGAAGTTAGGAATCTCTAATTCGTAAAAAAGTCAAAAATATTACTAATAGCACTCGTTTTAGCTTTAAAAAACTCAGTATAAGTACACTTTTTGCATGTTACAGAGGTAAACTTTTTATTCTGTACATCAAAAATTTTAGATAGTGTTCCACCTGTAGCTCTCATTTCACCAAGTTCATAAGTGGTGTTATCACATTTTGGACATTTGTAATTCATATTTTTTTGATTTTGGTTATATACATTCTATCAGTAACATATGGTGCATTAATGTTACATTTTACTTAATTTTGTCAGCTGAATTAGCAATTGTGTTTTAGTACGTTGTGTCTGATACCTTAAACCTAATTCCTAACACTTTAATAATGTCAGAAGAAACAAAATCACTCAATTTTATTGAGCATATTATAGAAGAAGATTTAGCAAACGGACTACCAAAAGAAAAGCTACGTTTTCGTTTTCCTCCAGAACCTAATGGTTACTTACACATTGGTCATACCAAAGCCATAGGTATTAGTTTTGGATTGGGCGAAAAGTATAATGCACCAGTAAATTTAAGATTCGATGATACCAATCCATCAAAAGAAGAACAAGAATATGTTGATGCTATAAAGCGCGATATTGCTTGGTTGGGGTATAGATGGGCTAACGAATTATATTCTTCAGATTATTTTGATGAACTTTATGATTGGGCTGTAAAATTGATTAAAGATGGAAAAGCTTATGTTGATAGCCAAACGTCTGAAGCCATAGCCGAACAAAAAGGTACACCTACACAACCAGGTACTAATAGTCCTTATAGAAATAGAAGTGTGGAAGAAAATCTGGATCTATTCCAACGAATGAAAGCAGGAGAATTTTCTGCAGGTACTCACGTTTTACGTGCTAAAATAGACATGGAAGATCCCAATATGTTGATGCGCGATCCAATAATGTATCGCATCATGTATGCGCACCATCATAGAACAGGAGATGAGTGGTGTATTTACCCAATGTACGATTGGACACACGGCGAAAGTGATTACATAGAGCAAATTTCACACTCATTATGTTCTTTAGAATTCAAACCACATAGAAAATTATACGATTGGTTTAGAGACCATGTTTATGAGTATGCTAAGGATAAGCTACCACTACCACCAAAACAGCGCGAATTTGCTCGTTTAAACCTCTCATACACCATAATGAGTAAGCGTAAGTTGCTTAAGTTGGTAGAAGAGAAGGTGGTTTCTGGTTGGGACGACCCAAGGATGCCAACTATTTCGGGTTTACGACGTCGTGGTTACACACCAAACTCTATTAGGGAGTTTATTAAAAAAGTTGGTGTTGCTAAGCGCGAAAATGTGATTGACGTCTCACTACTTGAATTTTGCATTCGTGAGGATTTAAACAAAACAGCCAATCGTGTTATGGCGGTTTTAGATCCTGTAAAAGTTGTAATCACTAACTATCCTGAAGATAAGGAAGAATGGTTGGAAGCAGAAAATAATCAGGAAGATGCTTCAGCTGGTTACAGAAAAGTACCGTTTTCTAGAGAGATTTATATAGAAAAAGAAGATTTTAAAGAGGAAGCGGGCAGTAAGTTTTTTAGATTAAAATTAGGCGGTGAAGTTCGTTTAAAAAATGCTTATATTATTAAAGCCAATGATGTAGTGAAAGATAAAAATGGAGAAATCACCGAAATTCATTGTACTTATGATATAGATACGTCAAAAAAAGTAAAAGGAACGTTACATTGGGTGTCTATAAAACACGCTATAACTGCTGAGGTAAGAGAATATGATCGTCTTTTTATGCACGAAGCTCCAGACAGTGACAAGGACAAAGACTTTATGGAATTTTTAAACCCTAATTCTCTAAATGTAAGAACAGGTTATTTAGAACCAAGTTTGTCTGAAGCAAAAGCAGGAGAGCGTTTTCAGTTTCAACGTTTGGGATATTTTGTGGTTGATGAGAATTCTACTCCAGGTAGATTAGTTTTCAATAAAACGGTTGGATTAAGAGATAGTTGGGTAAAGCAAGCACCAAAACCTCAGGCAATCGCACAGGAAAAGCCAAAAAAAGTACAACAAAAACGTTCTGCAATCAGTGTGATTCAGCAATTAGGCAAGAAATACACTAATTATCCTGAAGCTAAACAAGCTAATGTAAAAGCTGAAATTATTGATTTAGCTAAAGATGTGAGTTATGACGATTTAGAGCCTTTATTTGATACCGCAGTAAAAAAAGCAGGCACACGTATTGCCGTGATGATTGCGTTAAAAGAACTGCTTAAAAAGGGCTTAGAGCGTAATGATGCTGTTAATGAATTTATCACTAAAGCATTAGAAGATCAAAATGAAATTTTAGTTGCTGAAGCTTCTGAAATATAATAAGAGTCTAATTGATATTAAATTTATGAAAAACCTCTGAAGTAAAACCTTAGAGGTTTTTTTGTACTTTTAATTTATACTAACTAAAACAACATCAGTATGGAATTAAATTTTTTAGCCATTTTGGTTTCGGCTATTGTACCTTTACTCATTGGTGCTATTTGGTACAACCCAAGCGTGTTTGGAAATGCTTGGATGAAAGCTTCAGGAATGACCGAAGAGAAAATGAAAAGCGGAAATATTGCCGTAATCTTTAGCGTTACTTTGGTATTATCAGTTATGCTGGCTTTTACGGTAAACGGTATGGTAATTCACCAAGTTGCTGCAGAACAGTTGGCATTTACCAATCCAGACGCAGAATCATTTCAAGCTTTTATGGCAGAGTTTGGCAATATGCACCGAAATTTTGGTCATGGAGCTTTACATGGTGCCATAGGAGCAATATTCTTTGTATTGCCAGTTTTGGGCATCAATGCTCTTTTTGAAAGAAAAGGATGGAAGTATATCCTAATCAATGTGGGCTATTGGTTGGTAACTTTAGCCATAATGGGAGCTATACTTTGCGGCTGGAAATAAGAAATTAAGCAAAAAAAAAATCCGAAGTTTCTCCTTCGGATTTTTGCTTTATAAGCATCTTTACTCGTCTTTTTTCTTTTTAGCGCTCTTCATAGCTTCTCCAATTTGATTACTTGCCGTAAAAGATGCAACCATTTCATTAAGCATATTACTACCCGTTTGTGGTGAATTTGGCAATAAAATAAGATTGCTATTGGTTTCCTCACCTAAAGATTGAAGGGTATCATAATGTTGTGTTACAACAATAAGAGCAGAGGCTTCTTGAGAATTAATACCAACTCTATTAAGTACCTCTACAGACTCTTCTAAACCACGAGCAATCTCACGTCTTTGGTCTGCAATACCTTGTCCTTGTAGACGCTTGCTTTCTGCTTCAGCTTTAGCTTTTTCTACAATTAAAATACGTTGTGCATCACCTTCAAATTGAGCTGCAATTTTTTCACGTTCAGAAGCATTAATACGGTTCATAGCCGCTTTTACTTGTGCATCAGGATCTATATCAGTAACAAGGGTTTTGATAATGTCATATCCATACTCAATCATAGCATCGTTCAATTCAGATTTTACAGCTATTGCAATATCATCTTTACGCACAAAGACATCATCTAATTTCATTTTCGGTACTTCAGCACGTACCACATCAAAAACATAGGATGTAATTTGTTCGTGCGGATAGTCGAGTTTGTAAAAGGCATCATAAACCTTTTGACTAATTACCCTATACTGAACAGAAACCTTTAAACGCACAAAAACATCATCCAAGGTTTTAGTTTCTATGATTACATCTAGCTGTTGAATCTTAAGGCTCAAACGCCCTGCGATTCTATCAACTAAAGGAATTTTTAATCTCAACCCTGATTGAGCTATATATTGAAAACGTCCAAAACGCTCAACGATTGCTGCGGTTTGCTGTTTCACGATAAAAAAAGATGATATGATGATGATTAGCCCAAAAAATATAATTGGTAATAAAATAAATTGACCCATAATTGGTTTTTTTAATGGTTAATGAATACGAATACTAAATGTAAATAATTTTACTTAGGTTTGTCTTCATTAGCTCTAAAATCGAATGAAAAAAACAAAACTCTATTTATTAGTTGCTGTTTGCACCTTATTTGTTACATTAAGTTATGCACAACATAAGCGTTATGCCATTAGGAATGGAATAGGCATTCAAGGTGGTGTAACTCAGTTTGATATTATTACCGACAACTTTGTTACTAAGAGTAATTATGGTTTTATGGGAGGTTTATCAGCTTCTGTAGATATTCCACATAAATGGTATAATGTGAGTTATAACTTTTTACTTTCTCAAAACAATATTGATATTGCAGCCTTTTCACTATTGAATTCAAACGAAGAGTTCGTTGAATATAAACTACTTACCGCGCAATTATCTTTCTTATTACACGTCAAACTGATTAAGAGTAATTTAACCTTAGATCTTGGACCAATGTTGCAGTATAACGGAGATTTAGAGTTAAAAGATGATTCTAAAGAAGGGTTGATCGTTGCTAGTTACGATTCACTTTTAACCGAAGATATATCTAAAATATCAAACTTTAATGTGAATGGAGCGGTAGGTTTATCGGCAGGTTTTGGTCCGTTTAGACTGAGAGCGCAATACATTTATGGTTTTACCAATATGTTGAACAAACTCAATGATGAAGAGTTAAATGTTGGTTCAAATGATAATAAATTTAAAGGCAACCAGTCTATGATTGCCTTTACTGCGATTATTACGTTTTAGTGATTTATCAATTGTCATCCTGAACTTGTTTCAGAATCTCACCTTAGTTTAAATGGTCTTCACCAAAGCGGCAATACGCTTAACCGTTTCGGCTTTACCAATCATAAACATTATATCAAACACATCAGGACCTTGTAAAGCACCAACCAAAGCCAAACGCAATGGCATCATTACTTTACCGAAGCCAATTCCATTGTCTGTTATCCAACCTTTTATGTTAGTTTGAAGGTGTTCAACCGTAAAATCTTCAGTAGCATTCACTAATTCCACTACTTTATTTAGAATATCTGCGGTATCGTCCTTTAAAGCTTTTTTAGACGCTTTTTCGTCATAATCTGTAGGAGACACAAAGAAGAAATGGCTCAATTCCCAAAAATCACTTACAAACGTTGCACGTTCTTTAATTAAACCCACAATCAATGCAATGTAATTCAAATCAATATCTTTCAATAAGATGTTTTTAGCCTGAAATTCTGTAGCCAATTCCAAATCTAACTGCTGCTGCATGTAGTGATGATTGTACCATTTAGTTTTATCGGGATCAAAACGCGCACCAGCTTTGTTCACTCTTGCTAAATCAAAATCACTCACCAATTGTTCTAAACTAAAAATTTCTTGCTCAGTACCAGGATTCCAACCTAAAAAGGCCAAGAAATTAACCACAGCTTCAGCAAAATACCCATCCTCTTTATAACCTCTGGAAACTTCATTGGTTTTTGGGTCTGTCCAAGCTAATGGAAACACAGGGAAACCTAATTTATCACCATCACGTTTGCTTAATTTTCCTTTTCCTGTTGGTTTTAGGATTAAAGGCAAATGTGCAAATTCTGGTGCTTCCCAACCAAAGGCATCATACAATAATTTATGTAAAGCCAAAGATGGCAACCATTCTTCACCGCGAATAACATGAGTGATTTCCATTAAATGGTCATCTACAATATTGGCAAGGTGATAGGTGGGCATGCCATCACTTTTAAACAGAATCTTATCATCAAGTATGTTGGTGTCTATTGAAATATCACCTCTAATAATATCCTTTAGCTGTAAAGTTTCATCTTGAGGCGATTTAAAACGTACCACAAAATCGTCGCCAGCATCAATCTTTGCTTGGGTTTCTTCTTCAGAAAGCACTAAAGAATTTACCAAACGTCCTTTTTCACGATTGTGCCAGTTGTAGATAAAGGTTTTACCTTCAGCTTCGTGTTGTTTTCTGTGTGCCTCAAGTTCTTCAGAAGTATCAAAAGCATAATAGGCTTTACCTTCAGCAATCAATTGATCAGCATATTGTTTGTACAAATGCTTGCGCTCGCTTTGTCTATAAGGACCAAATTTTTCGTTTTTATCTGGACCTTCATCAAACGGAATACCACACCAATTTAAGGCTTCTACAATATACTCTTCAGCTCCTTCTACATAACGGTTTTGGTCTGTATCTTCTATACGTAATACAAAATCACCATTGTGCTTTTTGGCAAATAAATAATTGAATAAAGCAGTTCTTACACCACCAATATGTAAAGGCCCTGTTGGACTAGGCGCAAAGCGCACACGTACTTTTTTTGACATTTCTATAATTCAAATAATTTGTCATTCTGAACTTGCTTGTGCTGAACTCGTTTCAGTATTTCAGAATCTTGGCAAAGATAGAATTATAAGAAATAAATATAACTTAAATTAAATCCAAATTCTTAGAACCATATACGAAAACATTAGAATTCCTATAAGGCTAAAGACTTTAAAAAAAGACCCTGCAAAGACCCAAAACCTAGTTTTCAATATTTCGGGATTCTTTCTTAAATAGAAATTTCTAAGTATACTAATCCATAATTTATTGAAGAAATACCAGATTATTGGAATATACAAGAGGAAAACGATTGTCTTCTCTATTTTTTGTAAGTACTCATAATTAAACAATCATTTCCTTAGGCACATGTTTATTCATAATCTTAAACCAAAGCGGTGGCACCATTGCCAATACCATTGAGGTTGGATAGCCAAATGGCATTTGCGGACTATCATCGTGGCAATCTAAGATTTGATATTTTTTTGAAGACTTAAAATGATGGTCGCTATGTCGTGTTAATTCATACAACACAATGCGACCGATAACGTGATTAGAGTTCCACGAGTGTATTTCTTTTACACGTTCGTAACGACCGGATTTGGTTTTTAAACGCAGTAAACCATAGTGTTCAATATAGTTAACGGTTTCAAGTAAAATAAACCCAACCACACCTGCGCAAAAGGCAAAAAGTAAAGCTGTAGTTCCTAAAAGCAGTGTAACTGAAGCCAAATACAACAGTTGAAAAATGGTATACCATAGCATATCATTCTTAATAGAAAAGAAGGATTGCTTATTATTTTTCAATAGTTTTTTCTGAATGTTCCACGCATTAAAATACTGTCTAACCGTAGACGTTAGCCAAAACGAATATACACTTTGATTGTATTTTGCGGTTGCAGGATCTTCTGGTGTTGCAGCGTGAAGATGATGCCCAAAATTATGTTCAATATAAAAATGCATATAAAAAGAGGGTAGAAGCAAGGCTTTACCCAAAAAGCGTTCGTTAGTTTGTTGTCTGTGTCCAAGCTCGTGACCAACATTAATCCCGTTAACGCCTAAAACAATGCCTACAGAAAAAATGAGTCCAACAAACTCATAAGTTTCCAAAGGTTGACGAGTAACCAAAATCAAAGCATAAATCACAATGCCATAAACGATGGGTAAGTTGAGGTAAAGCAACCAATCAAAAATTTTGCGTTTTAATCTGTTATCTACCTCTTCAGATTGAAGATTAGTAGTATCTACAGGAAAAATAAGTTCTAAAACAGGAATACAAACAAATGCAAAAATAGGTGTAGCCCAAACCCAATAGCTCTCAAAACCAAGTCCTAAAACCGCCATAATTGGGATTGAAAATGCCGCTAAATATTTAAGGTCTTTCATAATCTTATTTGTCATTCTGCCTTTCGTCTACGCTCAAGATAAACTACGGCAGGAATCTATTTCTACATTAAAACCACTGTGATTTAAAACTTTAATCCTCTAAATTAACACAATCTTATCAAATTAAGGAAATCATCAATTAAAATAAAATTGTAGTTTAGTAAGTTAAAGAAGGAAATTTCAAAGAATTAAATCCTAAATTACAAGTAGAAATTTTGTTTTTAGGTAAATGTTTTTTGCTTCTTGAAATTCCGACATAGTCGGAAGCAACGATTTTCAGAAATAATCAGTAATAATAATAATTTTGAAAATAAAATCTAGGATTGAAGTACAAAGCTTAATTTGAGCTAATATTATACAGTTAGTAGCGAATGGTGCTTTAGCAATTTCCTAATAAATCGTTTTGATTTTTTGGTTCTTTTGTATCAAGACAAAATGAACAGAAAGAAATAACAGCTAAGAATGAGCAATTTCGAAACCATAAAAAACAAACTACAGCAATTCATTAAAAAATATTACACAAATGAATTGCTAAAAGGCGCAATTTTATTTTTCGCCATTGGCTTGTTATATCTCATTATAACGCTATTTGTAGAATATGTGTTTTGGCTAAACCCAACAGCAAGAACCATTTTATTTTGGGTGTTTGTAGCCGTTGAGGTCGCTTTGTTCGTTAAGTTTATTGCTATTCCGTTAGCACATTTATTCAATCTAAGGCAAGGTATTGATTACGAAACTGCTTCAAAATTGATTGGTAATCATTTCCCTGAAGTCAATGACAAATTGTTGAATGTACTTCAGCTGAACCAAAGTCCACAACAGTCCGATTTGTTGTTGGCAAGTATAGAGCAGAAGTCGCAAGAATTGCAACCCATTCCGTTCAAATCTGCAATCAATTTTAAGACCAATACCAAGTATTTAAAGTATGCGGCTATTCCTGTAGTCATCATTTTATTGTCTTATATCACAGGAAAAATCGATTGGTTTAGTGATAGTTACGAGCGTGTTGTGAATTATAAAACAGCCTATGAACCACCAGCACCTTTTCAGTTTTTTGTGTTGAATGAAAATCTACAAGCCATTGAAGGTAAGGACTTTAAACTCAAAGTAAAAACTGTAGGCGATGTCATTCCTGAGAACGCTCAGATTCAATTCAACGGTCAATCCTATTATTTGCAACAGATAGCACCAGGTGAATTTCAATACACATTTAATCTTCCGAAAAGCAATATAGAATTTAGTTTATCAGCTAACGACGTCAATTCAAAATCGTACGAATTGCAAGTGGTAAATACACCAAACTTGGTCAATTTTGAAATGCTGTTAGATTATCCATCGTACACACAAAAACAAGATGAGGTATTAAAAAGTACAGGTTCTGCGGTTGTTCCAGAAGGTACAAAAGTGACTTGGAAAGCAATGACCAAAGCCACAAATGCTGTTCATATTTATGCCGAGGATACCTTAACGTTCTCAAAAAATGACAACAACAATTTTGAAGCGACTAAGCGATTATTCAGAAACTATAATTACAGCATTTCAACCAGTAACGAGAATCTAAAGGACTACGAAAATCTGGCTTACAATATTTCCGTGGTTAAGGATTTGCATCCTGAGCTCAACATCAAAATGCAAATCGATTCCTTAGACCAGCAGAGTATGTATTTCTATGGTCAGGCGAGTGATGATTTTGGTTTGTCAAAATTGAATTTGGTGTATTATCCAACAGAAGATGAAACTCAGAAAGTGGTAGAGCCGATAAGCATTTCAAAATCTAATTTTAGTGAGTTTGTGAGCGCGTTTCCAAACCAATTCAATTTAGAAGAGGGTGTCAGCTACCAATTGTATTTTGAGGTTTATGATAACGACGCTATTCACAATTATAAGCGTACAAAAAGTAGTGTGTTTAGTTACCGAAAATTAACTAAGGACGAAGAAGAGCAGGAGCAGTTACAAGAGCAGAATGAAACGATAAAAGATATTGGTAAGACGTTTGAAAAATTAGAAGAGCAAGACAAAAAGCTTGAAGAATTTTCTAAAACACAAAAGGAAAAACAAGAGCTTAATTTTAATGATAAAAAGAAATTTGAAGACTTCCTGAAACGTCAAAAACAACAAGAGCAGTTGATGAAAAATTTCAACAAAAAGCTGCAGGATAATTTGGAAGAATTTCAGGAAGAAAAGAAAGAAGATCAATTCAAAGAAGACTTAAAAGAGCGTCTAAAAGAGAATGAAGAAAAGCTAAAGCAAGATGAAAAGTTGCTCGAAGAATTAGAAAAGCTTAAAGATAAAATCAACAAAGAAGAGTTTACCCAAAAGCTTGAAGAATTAGCCAAACAAAACAAAAACAAAAAGCGCAGTATGAAACAACTCTTAGAGTTGACCAAGCGTTTTTATGTGATGAAAAAGGCTGAAAAAATTGCCAATCAGTTAGACGATTTAGCGAAGAAGCAGGAAGAACTTTCCAACAAAGACAAAGAGAACACCAAAGAAAGGCAAGACGAATTAAACAAAGAATTCCAAAAGCTTCAAAAAGATATTGACGACTTACAACAAGACGACAGACGTTTACAAAAACCGATGAATGTTCCTGTGGATGAGTTTTTAGAAGATGGTGTAAAGTTTGACCAAAAGGAAGCTAAAGAAGCGCTTGAGAAGAAGGAAGAGAATGAAAGTAAAGGCAAATCTAGTGAAGCACAAGAACAACAGCAAAACGCTCAGGAAAAGCAGAAAAAAGCTGCTAAAAAGATGAAGCAGATGAGTGAGCAGATGATGCAAATGCTATCTGGTGGAGGCGGAGGTGGAGGCGACCAAGCTTCTGAGGATGCTGATGCCTTACGTCAAATCCTAGAGAACCTCTTATTGTTTTCTTTTGACCAAGAAGAACTGATGAATACGTTTGAGAGTATAGACATCAACAATAATAAATACGGCAAATACATCATTAGCCAAAGTAATTTGAGAGAGCACTTTGAGCACATTGATGATAGTTTGTTTGCCCTGTCTTTGCGTCAACCAAAAATTTCTGAGAAGGTAAATGAGCAAATCACAGAAGTGTATTTCAATATAGATAAAGCGCTTGGTCAATTAACTGAAAACCGTTTATATCAAGGTGTGTCTTCTCAGCAATATGTCATCACAGCGAGTAATGAATTAGCAAGTTTTCTCAGTGATGTTTTAGATAACATGGAGATGCAAATGAATTCAGCTATGGGTTCTGGAGGCGGAGGAGGTCAGCAACTTCCAGACATTATTATGAGTCAAGAAGAGCTCAATAAGCAAATGGAAGAAGGAGTAAAAAAGAACGAGCAAGGAAAACAAGGAGAAGAGGGACAGCAAGGTGAAGGTGAAAAGCCAGGACAAGAAGGTAGCCAAGGCAAAGAAGGAGAGGGAAAACAACAAGGAGAACAAGGCCAACAAGGTGAGCAAGGACAGAGTGGGCAAAGTGGTGAGAATGGACAGTCAGGAGAACAACAAGGCAAAGGTGGACAGAACGGAAAGAATGGCCAACAGAATGGTGAAGGTAATCAAGAAGGTGGTGAAGGACAAAACGGAAAAGACGGCAAAGGTGAAAATGGAAAAGGAGGAAAAAATGGTAAAAACGGAAATGGCTCTAATGGAGATGGTAATGGTGAAGAACAAAATGATGGTTATGGTGAAGGTGGAAGAGAAGAACAGAATGAAGAATTATTTAAAATTTACCAACAACAACAACAATTGCGTCAGGCACTAGAAGACCGTTTATCTAAGGAAGGAAAGATTGAATCTGCTGGCGAATTGATAAAGCAAATGGAAGATATAGAGTTGGATTTATTGAACTACGGTTTCACAAATCAAACGCTTCAAAAGATGATGGATGTACAACATCAATTATTAAAATTAGAGAATGCCACCTTTATGCAAGGTCAGGATATGAAGCGTGAATCTGAAACAAACAAGAAGGATTTCAACACTAACAATCCTAGTCAAATTCCAATAGCAAAACAATACTTTAATACTACTGAAATATTAAACAGACAAGCACTACCTTTGCAGAATCATTTTAAGAAAAAGATTCAAGAGTATTTCAAAAGCAATGATTAGTTTTAATTACGAAACCGATTTTAAATTAAAGAACGAAACACAAATTTCAGAGTGGATTTCTAAAGCCATAACTTCAGAAAATTGTAAGGAAGGTGAACTAAATTATATCTTCTGCTCTGATGATTATTTACATAAAATCAATGTTGATTTTCTAAATCACGACACCTTAACAGACATCATTAGCTTTGATTACTCGGTAGGAAAAGAGCTACATGGGGATATTTATATTTCAGTAGAACGTGTAGAAGATAATGCGAACGATTTTAAGGTGTCTTTTGAAGATGAATTGGCACGAGTAATGATTCACGGCATACTACATTATTGTGGATATAAAGATAAGAGTGAAGATGATGTTAAGACGATGCGTTTTAAAGAAGACTACTATTTGAGTACGCGTTTTTAGTCTTATGTTTTAGATGTATCTTTGTGCGTTTGATTTTAATGAAATTCTAATTGTTCCACGTGGAACATTAAAAACATTCAACAATGTTTAATGAAGTTTACGATGTAATTGTTGTTGGCGCAGGTCATGCAGGTAGTGAAGCCGCCGCTGCTGCCGCCAATATGGGAAGCAAAACATTGTTAATTACAATGAACCTTCAAAATATTGCACAGATGTCTTGTAATCCTGCTATGGGTGGAATTGCAAAAGGACAAATAGTGCGAGAAATTGATGCGCTTGGTGGTTACAGTGGAATTGTTTCAGACACTTCTGCAATCCAATTCAAGATGCTAAATAAATCTAAAGGACCAGCAATGTGGAGTCCTAGAGTGCAATCTGACAGAATGCGTTTTGCTGAAGATTGGAGGTTGTTGTTAGAGCAAACACCGAATCTCGATTTTTATCAAGAAATGGTGTCAGGTTTAATTATAGAAAACCACAAAGTAGTTGGTGTAAAAACCTCTCTAGGAATTGAAGTAAAGGCAAAAACTGTTGTACTTACAAACGGTACTTTTTTAAATGGTCTAATTCATATTGGAGATAAAAACTTTGGTGGAGGCAGAGCAGGAGAAAGAGCTGCAACAGGAATTACAGAAGACCTTATCAAACTAGGTTTTGATTGTGGTAGAATGAAAACCGGAACACCACCAAGAGTAGATGGAAGATCCTTAGATTATTCTAGAATGATTGAACAACCAGGTGATGAAAATCCAGAGAAGTTTTCATATTTAGATGTTACAAAACCTTTGGCCGAACAACGTTCTTGTCATATGACTTATACAAGTCCAGAGGTACACGACTTGCTTCGCGAAGGATTCGATAGATCGCCCATGTTCAACGGTAGAATTCAAAGTATTGGACCACGTTATTGCCCTTCAATTGAAGATAAAATCAATAGATTCGCGGATAAAGATAGGCACCAGTTATTTGTAGAACCCGAGGGTTGGAATACGGTAGAAGTTTATGTTAATGGGTTTTCAACATCCTTGCCAGAAGATGTACAGTATAGAGCTTTACGTTCTGTGGTTGGATTTGAAAACGTGAAGTTTTTTAGACCTGGTTACGCTATTGAATACGATTATTTTCCACCTACACAACTTAAGCATACACTGGAAACTAAGTTGGTTGATGGATTATATTTTGCAGGTCAGATAAACGGTACCACAGGTTATGAAGAAGCAGCATCTCAAGGATTAATGGCTGGAATTAATGCGAGTTTAAAAGTGCAAGAACGAGATCCTTTTATACTAAAAAGAGATGAAGCTTATATAGGTGTTTTAATAGATGATTTAATCACAAAAGGCACAGAAGAGCCTTATCGTATGTTTACGTCGCGTGCAGAATATAGAACGCTTTTAAGACAAGATAATGCAGATTTTAGATTAACACCTAAAGGTTATGAGCTAGGTTTGGCATCTGAAAAACGATTAAGGCGAATGGAAGAGAAGCAATCAAAAGCTTCAAATTTTGTTCAATTTTTTAAAGATACTAGTGTTGCACCAGAAGAAATAAATCCGATTCTAGAATCAAAAGATTCTGCAAAAGTGAAGCAACAAGATAAGATGTTTAAGCTGTACGCACGACCAAACATCACGATTGATGATATGCGAAAAGTGGCCTGTGTAGATGCGTATATTTTAGAAAACAATTTAGATTCTGAAGTGATAGAGCAAACTGAAATCCAGGTGAAATATGCCGGCTATATAGAAAAGGAAAAGAATAATGCAGATAAGTTAAATCGCTTAGAAAATGTGAAAATCCCATCGAATTTCGATTACTCAAAATTGAAATCTATGAGTATAGAAGCTAGACAAAAGTTAACCGAAATTCAGCCCGTAACCATTTCACAAGCATCAAGAATTAGTGGAGTATCACCTAATGATATTTCTGTTTTATTGGTGTATTTAGGGAGGTAAAATGGGAGAGGTAATATTGAAGCAAACGGTACATCCTAATGTAAAGTGGATTTTAGGCTATCCATTTCTACTGGCTTTTTTAATCCTTTCTTTTGTTGAACCTGACAAAATCTATTTGTTAGTCCTCCCCGTTTTGGTACTTTCTTATGGTTTCGATTATGTGTTTACGGATGAAAATAAAAGTTATGTCAGACTCAATCTTTTTAAGATAGTTGTTTTTAAATTTGAAAAGACATTTATAAAGCCAACTTATATTTCTTTATTTAAGCAGGCATTTTCTAGAGAAGTTGCATTTGGTTTTTCACCTCAAATTTTAGGTGATCAAAAATATTCACTCTACACAATTAAGTTATTTAATGATAATGAAAATATGATTGTTTTTGAGTCTGAGGATAAGGCTAGAACATTAAAGTTAGGACGTGAACTTTCTGAATTATTACAAGTAGAATTATATAATACTTTAGAATAGTTCCACGTGGAACAATCGAATTAAAATAAAAATTATTGTCATTTTGAACCTGTTTCAGAATCTATTTTAATGAATAAAAAACCAACATATCTCACCGTAAAAGATCATTCTGTTTCTAGAGAAGAATTTCAATTATTGCATAATGAGGAATTCGATATGTTAGAAACATTTCCACAACCTCAAGGCGAAAAACTTTCAGAATATTACAAAAGCGAAGATTATATTTCACATACAAATGCCAAACGAAACCTATTTGAAAAAGTGTATCATTTAGTCAGAATGATTTCTTTAAAACGAAAATTGAAATTGATTAATTCATTTCATTCCGAAGAAAAAACGCTTTTAGATATTGGATGTGGTACAGGCGATTTTTTAGAAATCGCAAAAAATAATAAATGGAAAGTTGTAGGAGTAGAGCCAAACGAACAAGCTAGATCACTTGCAAATTCTAAAACCAATGATTCAGTTTTCGATATTCAACATTTGGAAACTTTAAAAGAAAACAGTTTTGATGTTATTACACTGTGGCACGTTTTAGAGCACTTACCAAACATAGAGATGCACATCAAACTTTTTAAACGACTACTGAAACGAAACGGAACTTTAGTAATAGCTGTTCCTAACTTTAAGAGTTATGATGCACAATATTATAAATCTTTTTGGGCAGCTTATGATGTGCCTAGACATCTTTGGCACTTTTCAAAAACTGCTATCGAAAAATTGTTTCACGAGGAACAATTAACATTGGTGGAAACTTTACCCATGAAATTTGATGCTTACTATGTGAGTTTACTTTCAGAAAAATACAAATCTGGTTTTATGAATCCCATTAAAGCATTTTGGATTGGATGGTGCTCAAATCTTAGAGGAAATCGTTCTAAGGAGTATTCTTCGCACATTTATGTTTTAAAATCTAAGAATAATTAATATTAAACCACTCAAAGAGCTATTCTGTTCTTACATGTAGAAATCATATTAAAGAAAATTAAAAGTGGCTTAAAACGCCTTATTTCAGTCTAGATTTAATTGATGTTGATTATTTAAAACTAAAACAACCATAGATTTTAGCTATGGCATAAAAAATTTCCAAAACACAAGTCAACTTTTATACATTTGCAAAAATTAAATCAAACATAAAAATGAAAAACATATTAGTAGCCATTTTGGTTTTGGCTTCATTTACATCTTGTCAAGAACAAGATAAAGTTGCTTTTGTTGATAATGCGAAAGTTGTTAAAGAATTTAATAAGAAAAAAGATTTCGAAGCAAAGTTTCAGACTAAAATAGATGTTTTCAATAAAAAAGCAGATAGTTTAGATAAAGCTATTCAAATTGAAGCACAATCTTTTCAAGCAAGAGCAGCAAAAATGAACCAGAGTAAAGCAGAGCAAGAGTATCAATCATTACTTCAAAAAAAACAAATGCAAGACTACCAAATAGCCAATGAGGAGAAAATGCTTCAAGCAGAAGGACAGAAAGAAATAGACACTTTAGTTAAACAAGTAAAAGCTTTTGTAAAAGATTATGGTAAAAAGAACGGGTACACATTCATTCTAGGAGCTAATGAAGCGGGAAGTGTTCTTTATGGCTCTGAAGATAAAGATATTACAGAAGAGGTTATAAAAGCGCTAAATGGTGATACTAAACAAGAAAAAGAAGAAACCTCAAAAGAGTAATTGTTAATCTTTAAAATTATAAAGCCAAGCTATGCTTGGCTTTTTTTATGCAATAACCTTGTTAATTTAATAGACAAATCAGTAAGGATTATTTTAGAATTTCCGTTACGCTCAATATGGTAAATGGCATCTTGTAGTTCGTCAGAAATTCCCATAATATTGGCATCGTGCACAAAAGGAGCAAACTTTTCGAGCTGAAAATTTTCAGCTCGAGATTCTAAATATACTAAACTATTAGAGCCATAATTAAGGAGCAATGCCTGCCTAAAATAGTTCAGGCAAAACGCAAGGAACTTCTTCTGCGTTTCACGGCCTGTTTTAGCAATTTCTTCGGACCATGAAATCAAATCGTGTATAGCTTTTTTATTTCCCCTTGCCTTAAATGCTGATCGCACCCAAAACACAAACCATTTTTCAAACTGAAGATCTTCACTGTCTTGATAAATAAGATCGCAAGCTTTGTTATAGTTACCATTGGCTTGATGAGCTATTCTTGTGGCCACAGATTTTTCTATGTGATAATTTGCCACTAAGGCGTCAGAAATGACGTCTTCGGCCAAAGGAGGGAAATGTAATATTTGACAGCGGGAGAGAATAGTACTGATAATTTGCTCTTCATCTTCAGCAATGAGAATAAATATTGTTTTTTCAGGCGGCTCCTCTATAAGTTTTAGCAATTTGTTGGCTGCTGAGGTATTTATTTTTTCAGCCATCCATATGATCATTACTTTGTAACCACCTTCGTAAGACTTTAAAGATAATGATTTTACTATTTCGGTAGCTTCATCAACACCGATTTGACCTTGTTTATTGTCGACGCCAAGCAATTTATACCAATCAAACAAATTTCCATAGGGCTGTTGTTCAAGTAGTTGTCGCCATTCCTCTAGGTAAAAATTAGAAACGGGTTTACTTTTCACCTTATCACTAGTGGTTACAGGAAATGCAAAATGCAAGTCTGGATGCGAAAAGTTTTTAAACTTCAGATTGCAAGATTCATTTCCACCGGTATTTTCACCATTAGTATTTTTACACAATATATATTGGGCATAGGCTAATGCCATTGGTAAAGTGCCAGAACCCTCTGGGCCAACAAATAATTGTGCGTGAGCAATTCTACCAGCATCTACGCTGGTGGTAAGGTGGTTTTTTATATGTGTTTGTCCTAGAACTTCAGAAAAAAGCATAGCGCAAAACTATGTAATATTTTAAAGTCTTTAAAAAATATCTTTTTTTATGAATTCTTTTATCTTCTTATTGATTTCATCTTGTCAATTGCTCAATATGAACTTATATTTGTTAAAACAATAAAAGTGAATAACAATCCGAATTCTTAACACTCATGAAAACATTAAACGATTTTAATTTTGAAAATAAAAGAGCATTAATTCGTGTAGACTTTAATGTGCCATTAAATGATAATTTTGAAGTTACGGATAACACAAGAATCATTTCGGCAAAGCCAACTATAATAAAGGTTTTAGAAGATGGAGGTAGCTGTGTTTTAATGTCTCACCTTGGGAGACCAAAAGGCGCGCAAGATGAATTTTCATTAAAACATATTGTTTCAGAAATTGAAGATGTTTTGGGTGTTGAGGTGAAGTTTGCAAGCGATTGTGTTGGCCAAGAAGCAGAAGATAAAGCGAATGCTTTACAACCCGGAGAAATTCTTTTACTGGAAAATTTGCGTTTTCATAAAGAGGAAGAGCAAGGTGACAGGTCTTTTGCAGAAAAATTGTCTAAGTTGGGTGATATCTATGTAAATGATGCCTTCGGAACAGCGCATAGAGCGCACGCATCTACTACAATTGTGGCTCAGTTTTTCCCAGAAGCAAAATGTTTTGGACACTTATTAGCTAAAGAAATCGAAAGCATTAAAAAAGTGTTAGAAGATGGTGAAAAGCCCGTATTAGCAGTTCTTGGTGGCGCAAAGGTATCTTCAAAAATCACTGTTATTGAGAACATTTTAGATAAAATAGATCATCTTATCATTGGAGGCGGAATGACATTTACGTTCATAAAGGCTTTGGGTGGAAAGGTAGGGGATTCTATCTGTGAAGATGATAAAATGGAATTGGCTTTAGACATTTTAAAGCAAGCTGAAGCTAAAGGTGTTAAAATTCACCTTCCAGTTGATGTCGTTGCTGCAGATGCTTTTAGTAATAATGCCAACACACAAGTTTGCGACGTAAGACAAATACCAGATGGCTGGCAAGGTTTAGATGCTGGTCCAAAATCATTAAA
Organism: Winogradskyella sp. HB-48; assembly: GCF_049942685.1. GTDB lineage: Bacteria > Bacteroidota > Bacteroidia > Flavobacteriales > Flavobacteriaceae > Winogradskyella. The sequence continues at coordinate 1,138,837 of NZ_CP187934.1, read as the reverse complement.
AATATTTGACGCTGTTGTAAACGAAAGTAAAACCATTCTTTGGAATGGTCCTTTAGGAGTTTTTGAAATGAAAACTTTTTCTAAAGGTACTATAGCCCTTGGAAATTCCATTGCAAATGCCACCAAGAATGGGGCTTTTTCTTTAGTAGGAGGAGGGGATTCGGTTGCGGCAGTAAAGGAATTTGGTTTTGAAGATAAAGTAAGCTATGTGAGTACTGGTGGTGGTGCTATGCTAGAAAGCCTTGAAGGAAAAACGCTTCCAGGTATTGCTGCTATTTTGGAATAATCTTTTTCTTAAAAATGAGTGCTTAAATATTAAGATTTTAATCACAAATCATAAAAAGTACTATTTTTAGACCTACCAACGTTACGTATAGTAGGTCTTTTTAATATATGCATTACAAATTCAACATTTTATTAATTGTCTTTGGCTTGGGTACTTTTGGATTTTCTCAGTCAAAAACAGACACTATAATTGATGGCAAACCCATCATAAATGGAAAAGTTATTCTTGCAGAACCAGATACTTTAGGTATTAAAAACCTTAAAGATTTATCTGAAGCAGCAGAACTAGATCAAAAGTGGCTAGAAGAACTCTATAGTAATGCTTTATACGACACCATCTATAAATCAGTAACCGAACTTACTTACGAACCTATAGATTATCCTGAATTATCAACCGACACTTTAAAAGCAAGGTTAAAGCGGTTAAATGCTAGAACACCTTTTAATATAGAGTACAACCCGTCTTTAGAAAGTGTTATTAAAAGATACTTAAAACACAGAAGAACATCTTTAGAGCGTCTAATGGGCCTAAGCCATTTTTATTTTCCAATGTTCGAAGCCGAGTTTGATAATCATGACATCCCACTGGAAATGAAGTATTTATCTATTGTAGAATCTGCATTAAAACCAAAAGCAAGATCTAGGGTGGGTGCTACAGGATTGTGGCAATTTATGTTCGGCACAGGAAAAGAATATGGTCTAGATGTGAGCAGTTACGTGGATGAACGAAGTGATCCAATTAGATCTACTACAGCCGCGGCGAAATATCTGTCTAGACTGTATAAAATTTTTGGCGATTGGGATTTGGCGTTAGCAGCGTACAATTCAGGACCTGGTAATGTAAACAAAGCTATAAGACGCTCTGGCGGCTACACAAATTATTGGAATATTAGACCAAACCTACCACGTGAAACAGCGGGCTATGTGCCAGCATTTTTAGCAACAATGTATATTTTTGAATTTGCTGAAGAACATGGTTTTAAACCAGAACGACCTTCGTTTCAACTAATACAAACAGATACGGTACATGTAAAACAGATGATTACCTTAGATCAGGTAGCAGAAACCACAGGTGTAAATATTGAAGAACTTCAGTTTTTAAATCCATCTTACAAATTAGACATTATACCCAAAATTGAAGGCAAAACCTATACTCTGCGTTTGCCAAGAGAAGCGATAGGTGTGTTTACTACAAACGAAGAAAAGATTTACGCTTTTGCAAAAGCAGAATTTGACAAACGCGAAAAACCCTTACCAGAACTGATAAAGGAAGACACAAAAACAACGTATCGTGTTAAAAGCGGTGATTATTTGGGTAAAATAGCTAGACGCTATGGAGTAAGGGTGAGCCAGATAAAACGATGGAATGGATTAAGAAGCAACAATCTAAAAATAGGACAGCGCTTAACAATTTATCCAAGAAATCCAGCTACAAGCCCAAACCCTGCAACACCCCAAAAAACAACAAGTAATAAAGGTAGAAAAACCTACACAGTGCAATCTGGAGATTCACTTTGGAGCATAGCACAAAAATTTTCTGGAGTTTCTGTTCAAAATCTTAAAGATTGGAACGATATTAGTGGTAATAAACTCAAAATAGGAATGACACTTATAGTGTCTGAGTAATAAACCAACAAAAAACACTTATTTATGAGAACGCTATATGTATTTTTATTCTGCCTGTTGCTTACCGCTTGTGGAGATAAAAAAGAAGGGGATAACAAAAGATATCTTCCCAAATCCAACGGAAACCTAAACAGCATTTCAGTTGTGGTAGATAATGAACTATGGGAGGGAAAAGTAGGTGAGAATATAAGAGAAATATTTGCCGCTTCTATTTATGGCTTACCAGTAGATGAGCCAATGTTTAAGTTACGCCAGATACCACCACAAGTGTTTGATGGGTTTGCTACTAGAAGCAGAATAATTCTCAAAATTGAAAAAGGCAATAACATAGAGCCTACTGTAAAAATTGCAAATGAAGCATTTGCCAAACCACAAATAATAGCTATAGTTGGAGGTAAAACAAATGAAGAGATAATTTACCAGCTTACAGAAGCAAAAGACAAGATTATTGATGCTTTTAACAAAGAAGAAGTAAAGGAAAAGCAAAGACGAATAAAACTAGATTTGTTAGATGTGAGCGATATCGATAAAAAATTAGGTTTTACTGTAAACATTCCTTCTGCATATAGAATAGCCAAAGCAGATGATGATTTCTTTTGGATTAGAAAAAATCTAAGTAATTCTAAAACTATTGAAGTAATGTTTTATGAAGTGCCGTTAGAAACGATATCTCAAGGCGATAGTACGGTCGTAGATATCGTAAAAATGCGTGACCATATTACAAAAACAAAGATTCCTGGAGAAGATGGTATTTATATGGCAGTTGATGATGCGTATGCGCCGGGAATGTTTGATGCTATAATAGATAACAAACCTGCTTATGAAATAAGAGGTATTTGGGAAATGAGGGGGTTTACTATGGCGGGCCCATTTATAACATATGCTATTGAAGATAAAGTAAACAAACGTTATCTTATAGCAGATGGTTATGTTTATGCACCATCATTAAGTAAGGCAGAATATGTCTTTGAGCTGGAATCGATTATAAAATCAATTAAAATTAAATAATAAAAAAGCCAACTTTTAAAGTTGGCTTTTTTGTATCAAACAGAAATCGTTTATTCTTTTTCTTTCTTATCAGAAGTCTCGTCTTTACTTGCATCCTTAAACTCCTTGATACCACTTCCCAACCCCCTCATTAGTTCGGGGATTTTTTTACCTCCAAACAATAATAAGACGGCCAAAGCAATTAAGACCCATGAACCAGGACCGATTGCGCCTAAAAATATACTACTAGAAATCATAATTTCAAATTTAGATAGCAAAGTTAGTAATTAAACTTTAATTATAACGTTGTATTCTCAACTTTAATAACTATTCCGAGTGCTGTTTCACTATTTTATTTAATTTTGTTTTAATGGCAAAAAAGAAAAAGAAAGAAAAGAAGTTTACCAAAAAATTACTTCATAAGTATCGTCTTGTAATACTAAACGAAGATACTTTTGAAGAACGATTTGCAATAAAACTAACACGACTTAATGTGTTTGTACTAACTTCTTTTTCTGCAATTTTACTTGTGTTTTTAACGATACTTCTAATAGCATTTACACCTTTAAGAGAATATATTCCCGGCTATTCCTCGGCAAAGCTAAAAAAAGAAGCTTCTATGCTAAACTACAAGACAGACTCTTTGGTACAGGAATTAGAATTAAATAAGCGCTATTATGCCTCAATACGAAAAGTACTTACAGGAGATGTTGCAACTATAGATTTTGATAGAGATTCAGTAATTGAAGCTGCAAAAAACGACCCAGACATTCTACAAACAACAACCAATAGAGAAGATTCTTTGTTGAGAGATAAGGTAGAAAAAGAAGATAAGTATAATCTTTTTGATGACACTTCTAGTCAAAATAACTTTGTGTTGTTTCCGCCAGTAAACGGAACCATATCTGAAGGTTACAACATAGAAGATAAACATTATGCAGTAGATGTTGTTGTGGCAACAAATACACCGGTTAAAGCAACTGCCGATGGCACGGTAATTTTTGCAGAATGGACAGTAGAAACAGGTTATGTCGTTATTATAGAGCACAATCAAGAATTGATATCTGTATACAAACACAACGCGGCCATAACAAAATCTCAAGGCGATTTGGTAAAAGCAGGTGAAGTTATAGCAATGTCTGGTAATACAGGTGAATTAAGTACTGGACCGCATCTTCATTTTGAATTATGGAGCAAAGGTTATCCAGTAAATCCAACCAATTTTATTGATTTTCAGTAATGCCGTCAATTAAAGCAGCACTATCAAAACCCTTTGCAAAATTAGTAGCAAAGCGTATCAACAAATGGGCTTCTCAACCAGTAGAAACCCAAGACAAAGTGTTTCAAAATCTTATTAAAGAAGCTAAAAACACTGTTTTTGGAAAAGATCATAAGTTTGATACTATTCAATCATATGAAGACTTTAAAAAGTCAGTTCCTATAAGAGACTATGAATCCCTAAGGCCTTATGTAGAGCGTGTTGTAAAAGGCGAAGAAAATATACTCTGGAAAGGAAAGCCCATTTATTTTGCCAAAACCTCCGGAACAACATCTGGATCAAAGTACATTCCCATCACAAAAGAAAGTATGCCTACTCACGTAGAAGCCGCCAGAAACGCAATACTGCTCTACATAAACGAAACGGGAAATTCAAAATTTGTTGACGGTAAAATGATTTTTCTTCAAGGAAGTCCCATCTTAGAAGAAAAAAATGGCATAAAAATCGGGAGACTCTCAGGCATTGTAGCGCATTATGTGCCCAAATATCTTCAAAAAAACAGAATGCCAACTTTGGTGACCAATTGCATAGAAGATTGGGAAACTAAAGTAAACGCTATTGTGGATGAAACCTTAGGAGAAGATATGACTGTTATTTCTGGAATACCGTCTTGGGTGCAGATGTATTTTGAAAAGCTGATCGAAAGAAAGGGACAGAAAGTTGGTGAGATATTTAAAAATTTCAACTTGTTTATTTTCGGTGGAGTTAATTACGAACCTTACAGAGCAAAGTTCGAAAATTTAATAGGCCGTAAAGTTGATAGTATTGAACTTTATCCTGCAAGTGAAGGTTTTTTTGCATTTCAGGACAAGCAAGATGAAAAAGGTATGTTGTTACAATTAAACTCAGGCATATTTTATGAGTTTATTGAAGCTGAACACTTTTTTGAAGAAAACCCAGAGCGTATCACCATAAAGGATGTTAAGCTTGGGGTTAATTATGTGATGATTATTTCCACAACCGCAGGGCTTTGGGCCTATAACATTGGAGATACGGTAGAATTTACATCATTAAAACCGTATAGAGTTATTGTAAGTGGTAGGATAAAACACTTTATTTCAGCCTTTGGCGAACATGTTATAGGGAAGGAAGTAGAGCAAGCACTAAAAGAAGCTATAGCAAATACAGAGATAACGGTAAACGAATTTACTGTAGCGCCACAAATTAACCCACCTGAAGGATTACCATATCACGAGTGGTTTATAGAGTTTGAAACAGAGCCAAAAAACGAATTAAAGTTAATACAAGATTTAGAAAGCTCTCTTCAAAAGCAAAATAGTTATTACTTTGATTTAATAGAGGGAAAGGTTTTAAGACCTTTGGTAATAACCAAGGTTAAAAAAGATGGGTTTCAAAACTATATGAAATCCATAGGAAAACTTGGAGGCCAGAATAAAATACCAAGATTATCGAATGATAGAAAAATAGCTGACGCCATATATAAACTTCAATTAACTAAATAAAGCTATATTTGCGGGTTAAAATAATGTATGGGTACAACTAACAAAAGACACGAAAGAACAAGAGCACAAGAAAGTTCCAACGCAATAGAACGCATGTATATTACTATGCGTCATTTATTTAACCGTGGGTTTTATAAACCCATGGGAGTTTCTGGCGAAACCCTAAGAGAAGCTTTACTTCTTCTAAGACCAGAAATATATGGCTCTATTGGTGAAGAAAAAGCTGAATTAGATGGTTTATTGTATGTAATAGACCGCTTACCACAAGGTATAGAGGAGTGTACTTTTATTAACTTGACAAGTGATGAAGGTTATGCCAATTCGCATTTTAAGCCTATAATTCCACCCAAGAGAAGACGCAATTGTTATCGTATAGACGATGAACAGATGAATATCGAAATTACACGAGGCCGTTCAGAAATCTATGATATTTTAACCCATCTTACGTTTCTGTTTGTTGAATCTCATAAAATCAGTAAACGTGTTCTTATAAGCGAAGAGGGCGCAACAGTAAGAGATTGGCAAAAACTAGAAAACGCTGTACTGTCTTCTAAGAAGCTAACCCAAAAAGAACGTGAAATTGCCATAACGCATACCGCTAATATTTTAGGAAGAACGTTTAATGAGTTAACAGAAGCGTATCCTAAGTTTGCAACAGACAATCAACCAGAACGATTGTTGCACATAGTTTATTGGCTAGGGAAATTAGCCATAGAAGAGGTCGTAAGAGGTAACAAAAGAACCATTACGTTTAGCCCTGTTCTAAGGGAACGATTAGGGCACCACATTCATGGCGAAATTTGGGCCGATAATATTAAGTCTATACTTCATAAAAAAGGGTTACTTCAAAGGCCAATTCACATTATAAGTGCCAATATGCATAGTGTTATGAACTCTCTATTTGCTAAAGGAACACTAAAAGGCGAAGATGCTAAAAAGAACATTTATGAGATTTATGAAACACTTAGCAACCCAAAAAATTCCACCCTTCGCAATAAAGTAGAAAAAGCAGCGTTGCAAAACGGGATGATATATATAAAAGATACATCCGGGACCAACATTGATGTTCAGATTTTTGATACTGATAAAATAGATTTTTCTAAGACAGGCTTTGATTACTCTGAATCAGAAAAGGAAAATAAAGCTGTTATTTTTGTTATGGATTATGCTTTTGGGGAACAAGCCTATGAGACCTTAGACGAGTTTTTAAAGCCCTTAAAAGTTGATGGCGAAAAAGTTCATTTGGATGTTAAGTCTATTTCAATTATGGGCAAAGCGGGAATTTTAGAAGGAGGCAAAGGAGACATAATGATTCCATCAGCTCATATTTTTGAAGGCACTGCTGATAATTATCCTTTTAAAAACGAACTAAGTAAAAACGATTTATTAGATTGCGGAGTAGATGTTTATGAGGGCACAATGATAACAGTATTAGGAACATCATTACAGAATAAAGAGATTTTAAAATTTTTCAAAAAGTCTACATGGAATGTTATTGGATTAGAAATGGAAGGGGCGCATTACCAAAAAGCAATTCAGGCAGCATCAAAAGTACGAGGCAGTATAAATGAAGATGTTAAAGTTAGATACGCCTATTATGCGAGTGACAATCCATTAGAAACAGGCAGCACCTTAGCTTCTGGCGGTTTAGGAACATCTGGAGTTAAACCCACATATGTGATTACAAAAAAAATACTAGAACAAATATTTAATTCTTAAAATATGAGTGATAAATTACCTCAAGAATCTCAAAATGAAGAAGTTGATTTAGGGCAATTATTTAATGCAATCGGAAAGCTTTTTGAAAAACTTTTTTCATTTATAGGTCAATTAATAAAAGGGATTTTTTCTGCAATAATTTTTTCTCTAAAGCCAATTGTCAACAATTTCAAGATGATTCTAATCATTTTAATGGCTTCGGCTCTAATAGGCTTTGTTGTTGAGAGGTTAAGAGCGCCAATTTATGTATCTGACATGCTGGTAAGACCATACTATGATTCTAAGTATCAACTTGCCAATAATGTAGATTATTTTAATGCGCTAATTGGTTCAGAAAACTATAAAGAGCTATCAAACATTTTTGAAATTGACAGTTCAACTACGGCTAAGGAATTAATAGGGTTTGAAATTGAAATTGGTCCAGAAACACAAAACGATCTTTTAAAAGAGTACGATGATTATCTCAAATCTTTAGATAGTACATTGGCTGTAGAAGTAACATATGAAGACTTTATAGAAAATAGGGACATCCTAGCAGGAAGTATTTTTTCAATCAAAGCAAAAGCCACAAACAATGACATATTTCCTAGTCTTGAACAGGGTTTTATAAAGACATTTGAAAATGAATATTCCACAAAACTAAAGGCAAGATCCGATTCAATTAGACAAGTTCAAAAGCTTAACTACCTCGTAGAACTAGAGAGAATAGAAAACCTACAAAAAACATATCTAGACATTAAGACCAATGAATCTAATAAAGGTGAGGTAAGGTTAGGAGTTGATGGTCTTATTCCTTTAATACAAGAAAAAACTGAAACCAAGGAATTTGAATTGTTTCAAGAAGAGCTAAGAATAAGAAATGCTCTTAGGTTGCTTGAGGAAGAAGCCCTTGAAGAAAGTGAATATTACGATATATTGTCTTCTTTTGAAGAAGTTGGTACTGTGGAATTAGATATAATGGAGAGATTTTCATTAGTTTTTCCCTTAGTTTGTCTATTAATAATGATAATAGTTTATATCGCACTCAGGATTTTTAAATTCATAAAAGAATATGAATAAAAAAACAGCTATACTTATTTCTGGAGGAGCAGGATTTATTGGTTCAAATTTCATAGAACATTTTTTAGAGGAACATAACAATATAAAGATTTTGAATTTAGACAAGCTCACCTATGCAGGCGAGCTTTCTAATTTAAACAAAGTAGAAAACAACATTAACTATGAGTTTGTTAAAGGAGATATTTGTGATACGTCTTTAGTGCAAGAGCTTTTTAATAAACATAATTTTTCAGGGGTTATTCATTTTGCTGCTGAGTCTCATGTTGATAACTCAATAAAGAGTCCTGACGCTTTTATAAATACCAATGTTTATGGCACTTTCAATTTATTGAATGTAGCCAAGGCTAATTGGATGAAGGCTCCTTTTACGCCAAAGAAGGGGTGCGAAAACAATAGATTTCTCCATATTTCAACAGATGAGGTCTATGGTACCTTAGGCGAATCCGGTTTATTTACCGAAACCACACCCTATGCACCAAACAGCCCTTATAGTGCATCAAAAGCATCTTCGGACTTTATTGTCAGGAGTTATTTTCATACCTACGGAATGAATGTTGTAACCACCAACTGCAGTAATAATTATGGGCCTAAGCAGCACGACGAAAAACTTATTCCTACAATTATTAGAAAGGCTATCCAAGGAGAAAAAATACCTATTTATGGAGATGGCAAGAACATTAGAGATTGGCTTTTTGTTAAAGATCATTGTAAGGGAATAGCCTTAGCATACCAAAAAGGTAAAAGTGGAGAAACATATAATATTGGAGGGAAAAATGAAAGAGACAATCTTTATATTGCCAATAGAATTTGCGAAATATTAGACAGTATAAAGCCAAAACAAAATAAATATTCAGATCAGATTACTTTTGTAAAAGATAGGCCAGGTCACGATTTTAGGTATGCTATAGATGCCTCTAAGATTGAAAATGAATTAGGCTGGAAAGCAGAAGAAAATTTTGAGACAGGTATTGTAAAAACAGTCCAATGGTATTTGGATAAATACGAAAAACAATGAAAGGAATTGTACTAGCAGGTGGTTCAGGAACACGTTTACATCCACTTACTTTGGCTGTAAGCAAACAACTTATGCCAATCTATGACAAGCCTATGATTTACTATCCCATTTCAACCTTAATATGGGCTGGCATAAAAGACATCCTCATCATTTCAACACCAGTGGACTTACCCCTTTTTAAAAGGCTTTTAGGAGACGGGAAAGCTTATGGGTGTAACTTTCATTATGAGGTTCAAGAGCATCCTAATGGACTCGCTGAAGCTTTTATAATTGGCGAAGATTTCATAGGCAAAGATAAAGTAGCCTTAATTCTAGGCGACAACATTTTTTACGGAACAGGATTGGCAGAGTTACTTCAAAAAAACAACAATCCTGATGGTGGTATTATCTATGCCTACCATGTTCAAGATCCAGAACGTTATGGTGTAGTAGAATTTGATAAAATCGGACAAGTAATTTCTATTGAAGAAAAACCCCAAAACCCTAAATCTAATTTTGCTGTTCCCGGGATATATTTTTATGACAATTCTGTCGTAGAGGTTGCAAAAAACATTAAACCAAGTAGTAGAGGTGAGCTTGAGATTACTGATATTAACAAAGTATATTTAAGACAAAATAGATTAAATGTTAGTGTTTTAGACAAGGGCACTGCTTGGTTGGATACCGGAACATTTAAATCTTTAATGCAGGCCTCTCAATTTGTTCAAGTCATAGAGGACAGGCAGGGCCTCAAAATAGGATCGATAGAAGAAGCAGCTTATAGAATGGGATTTATAAATAGCGTGCAGCTAGAAAAAATAGCTTTAACACTAACAAAAAGTGGTTATGGTAAATATTTACTAAACTTACTTAAGGAATAAAATGCTGGTAAAGGAAACGAATTTAAAAGGATGTTTAATCATAGAGCCTCGAGTTTTTATGGACAAAAGAGGTTACTTTGTTGAAAGCTTTAATAAAAAAAAGTTTAAGGAATCCACAGGAATTAGTATTGATTTTGTACAAGACAATGAATCAAAGTCTTCAAAAGGAGTATTAAGAGGCTTGCATTATCAAAGAGGAAATTTTGCTCAAGCAAAATTAGTTAGAGTCATTTCGGGAAGTGTTTTAGACGTTGCGGTTGATTTAAGAACCGATTCTAAAACCTTTGGAGAACACGTTTCAGTTATTTTATCAGGAGAAAACAAAACCCAGCTGTATGTTCCAAGGGGATTTGCACATGGCTTCTTGGTTTTAGAAGATGACACTACGTTTTGTTATAAATGCGACAACTATTACAACAAGGAAAGTGAAGCAGGCATAATATATAATGATAAAGACTTAAACATAGATTGGAATTTACCAAACATGGATCTAATAATTTCTGAAAAAGATCAAATCTTACCCACCTTTAAAAATGCCGATTTATGAAAAAGGCCATAGTTCTTGGTGCAGACGGTCAGTTGGGTAAAACATTGTTTTTGCTATCAAAAAATATAGATGTTGATTTTTTATTTTGTAGCAAATCCGAGACAGATATAACGAACAAGGAAAGCCTAAGAAAGGTTTTTCATAAAACAAATTTTGAATATTGCATAAACTGTGCTGCTTATACAAATGTTGAAAAAGCAGAAGATGAGATTGAAAAGGCAATTTTAATTAATGCAAACGGTGTTAGAAATATAGCAGAAGTTTGTAAAGAAAATAGCACAAAGCTCATACACATTTCAACAGATTATGTTTTTGACGGCACAAATGATAAACCATATAAAACAACGGACTTAACTAACCCTATTAACCAATATGGCAAATCCAAACTTTTAGGAGAAAAGTATCTAAAAGAAGTTTTAAAAGAGCATTATATTATCAGAACGTCTTGGTTGTACTCACCCTTTGGTAAAAACTTTGTAAAAACCATTATAAAGCATATTCAAAACGATGCAAATTTAAAGATCACCACTAAAGAGATAGGAACACCAACTAGTTGTATAGAATTATCAAGGTTTATAATTTTTTTAATGATCAAGGACAATATTTCTTATGGTATATATCATTTTTCAGCAAGGGGAAGTACAACATGGTATGATTTCGCAATTGAAATAGCAGAAAACTATGACCCTAAAAAAGTATCCTATATTTCAGCAACAGACAATTTTAAAACACGAGCCCAAAGACCCGAATATAGCGTTTTAGATATTTCAAAAACAGAAAAAATATATGGTCAGTTACCAAAATGGCAAAATAGCCTAAAAGAAGTTTTAGAAGAGTTAAAAAAGTTCCCTTAATCGTATTATAACAACTTTAAGTTTAATAATATTTTACCTTTGCACTTTAAAAGCGCAAGCTAAGACATAAAAGAATGAAAAAAACAGCATTAATAACAGGAGTAACAGGTCAAGACGGAGCATATTTAAGTGAATTCCTGTTAAAAAAGGGGTATATCGTCCATGGCATAAAACGAAGATCTTCATTGTTTAATACGGATAGGATAGACCATTTGTACCAGGATCCGCATGTAGACAATCAGAACTTCTTTTTGCACTACGGCGATTTGACAGACAGCACCAATCTTATTCGGATAATTCAGGCTGTTAAGCCAGATGAAATATACAATTTGGCAGCAATGAGTCACGTTCACGTCTCATTTGAAACCCCTGAATATACTGCTAACGCAGATGGTATAGGTACTCTAAGGATTTTGGAGGCTGTGAGGATGTTAGGTTTAGAAAAAACAACTAGGATTTATCAAGCCTCTACATCGGAGTTATATGGAAAGGTGCAAGAAGTTCCCCAAACAGAAACAACACCTTTTTACCCCAGAAGCCCTTATGCGGTGGCTAAGATGTATGCCTATTGGATTACGGTTAACTACAGAGAGGCTTACGGAATATTTGCTTGTAACGGTATATTATTTAATCACGAGTCGCCAATACGAGGGGAGACTTTTGTAACAAGAAAGATAACCCGAGCAACAGCTAGAATTGCTTTAGGTATGCAAGACAAAATGTATCTAGGCAATTTAGATGCTCAAAGAGATTGGGGACATGCAAAAGACTATATAAGAATGATGTGGCTTATTCTACAGGCAGATCAACCTGAAGATTGGGTAATTGCAACAGGAAAAACCACAACAGTCAGAGACTTTATCAGAATGTGCTTTAAACACGTTGGAATTGAATTAGAGTTCGTTGGAAAAGGCTCTGATGAAAAAGGTTATATAAAGTCTTGTACAAATAAAGATTATCAATTAGAGGTTGGCCAAGAGGTGGTCGCGGTAGATGAACGCTATTACAGACCAACGGAAGTAGATTTGTTAATTGGTGACGCCACAAAGGCCAAGGAAAAATTAGGGTGGGTTCCTAAGTATGATTTACCAGCATTAGTTGAAGATATGATGACTAGCGACTTAAAGTTAATGAAAAAAGAGCAGTATTTAAAGGACGGTGGTTACCGAATCAATAATTACTTTGAGTAACCAATATGAAAATGGATTCAAAAATATACGTTGCAGGTCATAGAGGTCTCGTGGGTAGTGCAATTTTAGAAAACTTAAAACAAAAGGGCTACAACAACATTGTTACTCGAACCCACAAAGAGCTAGATCTAACAAATCAGATAGATACTGAACTTTTTTTTAAGTCTGAACAACCAGAATATGTGTTTTTGGCAGCTGCCAAGGTAGGAGGTATTGTAGCTAACAACGTATACAGAGCCGACTTTATCCATCATAATTTAATGATTCAAAATAACGTTATTCATCAGAGTTACGTTAATAACGTTAAAAAACTACTTTTCTTAGGAAGTACATGTATCTATCCAAAAAACTGTCCCCAACCTATGAGAGAAGATTATCTGCTCACAGACACCCTTGAATACACCAACGAACCCTATGCCATAGCAAAAATCGCAGGCATTAAAATGTGTGAAAGTTACAATTTACAATATGGCACCAATTTTATTTCTGTAATGCCAACTAACCTTTATGGTCCTAATGATAATTTTGATTTAGAAAAGTCGCACGTACTTCCGGCATTAATCAGAAAAATTCATTTAGCTAAATTATTGGCTGAAGGACAAGAAGAAGCTGTTAGACTTAATCTTGAAAAGGCAACTTTTGAAGAAGCAGAGAAGTATTTAAACGAGTTCGGTGTTACTGGTAAATCCGTAGAAATTTGGGGCAGCGGAATGCCTAAAAGAGAGTTTTTATGGTCAGAAGACATGGCAGATGCCTGTATATTCATTATGGAAAACAGAAACTTTAGTGATACTTTTATAAAAGGACAAGCTGAAATTAGAAACACCCATATCAATATTGGCACAGGAAAGGAAGTTTCTATAAAAGAATTAGCCGAAATCATTAAAGATGAAATAGGATTTACAGGAAACCTAGTGTTCAATAAAAACAAACCAGACGGCACAATGCAAAAACTCACTGATGTTACCAAGCTTCATAGTTTGGGCTGGAAACACAAAATAGAATTACAAGAAGGCATTAGAAAAATATATGATTGGTATGTTGAACAAACACATAGAGCTAGCCATTAGCGCCTCCTTAGAAGCGGGAAAGGCCATTATGGATATTTATGATTCGGTTATCGAAGTCGAGTATAAAGATGACAAGTCTCCATTAACTGAAGCTGATAAACGGGCTAATACCGTTATTAATTCATATTTAAAAACAGCTTCAATTCCAATTATTTCAGAAGAAAATAAACAAACGGATTATGAGCTGAGAAAAACATGGAATAAATGCTGGCTTGTAGATCCTGTGGATGGCACTAAAGAGTTTATAAAACGAAATGGTGAGTTTACCGTAAATATTGCACTTGTTGAGAATGGTTTACCAAAACTGGGCGTAATTTATGTGCCGGCAATCAAAACCTTATACTATGGAAATGCAGAAGAAAAAAAGGCATTCAAAGCCATTTTAAGTTCGCACGATTCTACCATAAATGAAGTTTTAAATTTATCAAAACCGTTACGGCCAAAAAATAACACTTCAAATAAGGTAGAAGTGGTAGGCAGTAGATCACATATGAACGAAGACACTTTAGATTTTATCGACGCTTTAAAAAATGAAGGAAAGGATGTTGAAATTGTGTCCAAAGGAAGCTCATTAAAATTTTGTCTAGTCGCTGAAGGTAATGCAGATGTTTATCCGCGTTATGCACCAACGATGGAATGGGATACCGCAGCGGGTCATGCCATATGTAATGCCGTGGGTATAAAAGTGATTTCAAAAGCAACCAATGCACCATTAACCTACAATAAAGAAAATTTATTGAACAGTTATTTCCTTGTAAGCAAATAGCATGGCAGACGTTTCCTACAAACGACATATAGCAAAAACCGTTACTTGGAGAATTATAGGGACTTTAGACACCATAGTTCTTTCATGGATAATTACTGGAGATCCTTTAGCTGGCGTAAAGATTGGAATAGCCGAAGTTACAACTAAGAGTGTGCTGTATTATCTTCATGAGAGAGTTTGGTATAAGATTAATTTAACAAGAGACGGAGTTCTTCTCGAAAGTAGAAAGCGACATATAGCAAAAACCTTCACATGGAGATTTATAGGAACGCTAGACACAATGACTTTGGCATGGATTATATCAGGAAATCCACTAGCGGCATTACAGATAGGCTTTGCCGAAGTTATAACAAAAATGTTACTATACTATTTGCACGAGCGCGCTTGGTACAGGATAAATTTTGGTTTAACAAAGAGAAACAATGATTAATATGGGAAAAAATATTATAGCTCATGATTATCAGATTTCTATAAAAGATAGAAGACAAAGTAACGGACACAATTCTTTTCTGCTATGGTTTACTGGACTATCAGGCTCAGGCAAATCAACAATCGCAAATGTTGTAGAGCAAAAGCTTCATCAAAAAGGCATCAAAACCTACACCCTAGATGGCGATAATATTAGAAAGGGTATAAATAATGATTTAACTTTTTCTCCAGAAGACAGGACAGAAAACATTCGCCGAATAGCTGAGGTCGCTAATTTAATGGTGAATGCAGGTTTAGTGACACTTGCAGCGTTTGTATCTCCTTATAAAAAAGACCGCGAGAATATTAGAACTATTGTTAAAGATGTTAACTTTGTCGAAGTTTACATTAATACTAGCGTTGAAGAATGTGAACGTAGAGACGTAAAGGGTCTATACAAAAAGGCTAGATTGGGGGAAATTAAAAACATGACTGGAATTTCTGCACCTTACGAAGTTCCAGAAAACCCAGATATTGAAATAAAAACAGAATACGAATCCGTAGAAGCGGCAGCTCAAAGGATTATTGATTTTATAACACCAAAATTAAAGCTCTATAATGAGTAAATATTATTTAAATTATCTAGATGAGTTAGAAAGCGAGGCTATTTTTGTTCTAAGAGAAGTTTGGGCTCAATTTGATAACCCAGTAATACTATTCTCAGGTGGCAAGGACTCTATAGTTGTAACGCACTTAGCCAAAAAAGCTTTCCATCCATGTAAAATTCCATTTCCTCTTATGCATGTAGATACAGGTCATAATTTTCCTGAAACCATAGCATTTAGAGACAATATTATCAAAGAGCTAGGGGTTAAATTAATTGTAGGCTCAGTCCAGGAATCTATTGACGAAGGTCGGGTAGCCGAGGAAAGAGGAAAAAATGCCACCCGAAATGCGCTTCAAATCACAACGCTTTTAGATGCTATTGAAGCCAATAAAATAGATTGTGCAATTGGTGGTGGAAGACGAGATGAAGAAAAAGCAAGGGCAAAAGAACGCTTTTTCTCCCATAGAGATGATTTTGGACAATGGGATCCCAAAAATCAACGACCAGAATTGTGGAATATCTTTAACGGAAGGCACTTCGAAGGAGAGCATTTTAGAGCTTTCCCCATTAGTAATTGGACCGAAATGGATGTTTGGAACTATATAAAACGAGAAAACATTACCATTCCATCCCTTTATTTTGCTCACGAGCGCGAAGTGGTTTGGCGTCAAAATTCTTGGATACCTAACTCAGAATTCCTAGTGCTTGAAGAGCATGAAGAAGTAGTAACTAAGAAAATTAGGTTTAGAACCCTTGGAGATATTACCATTACAGGTGGTATAGAATCTGATGCTGATACTATAGAAAAAATTGCTGATGAGGTTTCTGGCATGCGGCAAACAGAACGAGGCAATAGAAGTGATGACAAGCGCTCTGAGTCAGCAATGGAAGACAGAAAAAGACAGGGTTATTTTTAAGGAAAACACAAGAAATGTTAGACAACAACCAACTTTTAAGATTTACAACAGCAGGAAGCGTAGATGATGGAAAAAGCACCTTAATAGGAAGGCTACTTTATGACTCTAAATCTATCTTTGAGGACCAGTTAGAAGCCATAGAACATACCAGTAAGAAAAAGGGGCACGACGGTGTAGATTTAGCATTGTTTACTGATGGATTAAGAGATGAGAGAGAGCAAGGCATCACTATAGATGTGGCTTATAGATATTTTACAACACCAAAGCGTAAATTTATTATTGCAGATACACCAGGACACATTCAATACACGCGCAACATGGTTACAGGTGCTTCTACGGCCAATGCGGCTATAATTTTAGTAGATGCGCGTCACGGAGTTATCGAGCAAACAAGACGACACGCTTTTATAGCATCTTTATTGCAAATCCCACACATTATTGTATGTATCAACAAAATGGATTTAGTTGATTTTAGCGAAGAAGCATACGAAAAGGTTATTAATCAATTTGAAGAGTTTTCATCCAAGTTATTAGTTAAGGATATTAGATTTATTCCTATTTCAGCTTTACTGGGCGATAATGTTGTAAACCGTTCAACCAATATGCAATGGTACCAAGGAGCACCTTTACTGCACACCTTAGAAACAATGCATATAAGTAGCGATATTAATAAGGTAGATGCACGTTTTCCTGTGCAAACTGTGCTAAGACCTCAAAGTGATGATGCTAATAGAGACTACAGAGGTTACGCAGGAAGGATAGCTAGTGGTGTTTTTAGGCCTGGCGATGAAATTACCGTTATGCCATCGGGCTTTACAAGTAAAATCAAATCAATAGACACTTATAATGGTGCAGTTAATGAAGCCTTTGCGCCAATGTCCGTTTCTATTACATTAGAAGATGATATAGATATTAGTAGAGGCGATATGATAGTTCGCTCAAATAATAAACCTGAAGCCTCTCAAGATATTGAAGTAATGCTATGTTGGTTAAATAACAGCCCAGCTAAACCAAGGGCAAAATACACTATAAAGCATACATCTAATGATCAAAAGGCGATGATTAGAGAGGTAGTTTATAAAATAGATATTAATACTTTAGACCGTAACACTGATAACAAGGAGTTAGAGATGAATGATATTTCTAAGGTAAAGATAAGAACTACCAAACCTCTTATGATAGATTCTTACAGAGAAAACAGAACAACAGGAAGTATCATCTTGGTAGATGATGCCACAAATGAAACTGTTGCTGCTGGGATGGTTGTTTAACAACGGCGGGAGAATATTTTCAACTTTTGTTTCATCTCTAATCTAGAATAAAACGTTTTGATTAATAAACCAGATTTTTTAATTGTAGGTGCAGCAAAGAGCGGTACTACATCTCTATGTCATTCTTTAGGTCAACACAGGGACATCTTTATATCTAACCCCAAAGAACCAAAATTTTTCACTTACGAATTTTTAAAAGAATACTATTTGGGACCTGGAGACGATTTTACCAAGAAAAAAGCAGTAAAAAGTTATGAGGAGTACCTTAGGCTGTTTGCAAAGGCAAAGCCAAATCAAATAATAGGAGAAGGGAGTGTTGACAATTTGTTTTATTATAAATGGGCTATACCCATAATTAAGAATCTTTTAGGGGACCCAAAAATCATAATAATGCTAAGAAGCCCATCTCTTAGGGCTTTTTCTGCATATAGTCATTTAATAAGAGATGGAAGGGAAACCTTATCATTTAAAGAAGGCCTAAATAATGAAACTGACCGTATGAATGAAGGGTATGAATTTATTTGGGCTTATAAAGAAGCATCAAAATATTATGATTCTGTTAAGGCCTATAAAGAAAACTTCTCTAATGTTAAGGTGATAATTTTTGAGAAGTTTATTCAGAACAAAAAAGAAGGAATAAAAGATGTTCTTAACTTTTTAAACCAAGATACATCTATTTTAAAAAACATAAAATTTGAAAAGCAGAATATCTCTGGTAAGCCAAAGAAAAAATGGATAAATAAGATTCTCTTGAAGGATAGTTTTTTAAAAACAATAGTTAAGTCTATTTTTCCTGAAACTAAGAGACAAAATTTAAAACAATGGTTGCTCAATAAAAACTTAGAACCAATAGGCAAAGATGAATCACAAATTCATCTACTTAAGTCAGAGTTTGAAGATGATATATCAAAATTAGAAAAGCTTTTGGGTATAGATTTATCAATTTGGAAATAAAAAATTAAATAATTTGTTACTTAAGAAGAGTTTTTTTGTATTATTTATAAAAATGTTTGGAGTTGTTTTACAGTTCCTAGCTATTTTTATGTTAACAAATAATGCAGCGGAAGAAATTTATGGCAAATTTAGTTTTCTAAATTCAATATTAATTGTTGTAGGTGCACTATGTTTGTTGGGAATGAACAATTCATTCTTACAGTTTTCAGGCAAGTTACAAGCAGAAAACAAGTTCTCTTTTTTAAAAACATTGTATAGAAAAAATGTTGTTATTCTGGCCATGGTTTACTTGGCCTTAGTAGCAGTTTACATTTTAATTGCCTATGTTCTTGATTTCACTTATTTCAAAGACAGCATTAAGAATATTTATAATTATATTTTTTTGGCACTATTTCCCTATTCATTGTCAATTTTAAACTTTCAGGTTCTTAGAGGAATTAATTTGCTATTTATGTCTGAGTTTTCCTCTAACGTTTTTCGATATGGTGGGTTATTCTTGCTAGTTTTTCTTTTATGGTATTTTCAGAGTTTTGATTTGTTAATAAAGTGTTATGTCATTTTATTTTGGGTGCTCTCTATTATTACAACAACCATAATTATCTTTCATTTATCAAAGTTAGAGTTAACTAAACAGATAAATTTAGATGAGTTGAGCTACAAAAAAATTATCAGAATTTCTTTTCCTATGTCTTTTAGTTTAATATCTCTTTTAATAATGCAGAGCTTTGATGTTTTTATCATAGAAAGGTATTTAAGCTTCGAATATGTTGCATTTTATTCGTCTGCAATAAAAATTACAACAGGAATAGGATTAATTTTAACAACCATAAATAGCGTTATAGCACCAGATTTATCAAAACTATTTTTTTCAAGACGACAGGAAGAATTAAAAAAACTAATAGAAGAGTCTACGATGTTAAACTTTTATCTTACAGTACCATTGGTTTTTTTAATTTATATTTTTTCTGGGGACATTTTAAATCTCTTTGGGCCTAATTATACACAAGCAACATTGGCTTTAAAAATAATGGTTGTTGCTCAAGTTTTAAATGCATTTTGTGGTTCAGTAGGATATTATCTAAATATGACCGGTAAAGAAAATGCATATTTAAAAATGCTTCTATTGGCATTGGCACTAAACATTGTTCTGAATTTGTTGTTGATTCCTAAATACGGTATAGAAGGCGCTGCGTCTGCAACCGGGTTAAGTCTAATTTTATGGAATTTTATTGGTGTAATTTACATATACAAAAAAGACAAAATAGGCGTTTTTATATTTAGTAAAAAGATTCTCCGATTGTTAAGTAATTAGTTACATTAAAAAATAGTTACATTTATACGATATAAGGTTTATACCAAAGAATATTCAAAATTCGATTAGTAAATTAATTAAGTTTTACCCTGAAAATATTACATTGTATGAGAAAATACCTAATGTGCCTTTTCCTGGCAACGATAATTTCTTGTAAAAACGATAAGGAAACAAAAACTAAAGAAGTCAAAGAAGAGAAAAAAGAGGTTATTAGTGAAATAGAACCCATAAGCGAAGCAAGCATACCTCTAGTCTCAAGGTGGACTAAAAACAACATGACAATTGTAGAATCAGAACAGGATGATTATAACGCAATAATATTGTCCCGAACAGATGCATCCAAGCCTGCTTTTACCTCATTTGAAAACGTTCAAATTTATAACGGTAGTACTTATAAAATCAGTGTACTTGTGAAAGGTGCTGAAAAACAATCGGCATTTGGCATGAGGGTTCAGTCTAAATATCCGAATAGGGTTGATGCTGTTTTTGATTTAGATTCAGGAAAGGTTATTGATGTAAAACATCTAGGTAAAGGACTAGCAGATAATGTTAAGGCAGAGATAGAGCATAAAACAGATGGCTGGTATTTGTGCACTATTACAGCCGATCTTTTTGAAGATAGCATTAGGGTCATATTTGGACCCACAAATAGTTCTTTAAAACCAGAAATATGGGAAGTTAAAACAGGTGAAAATAATAGTGTTTATTTAGAACCATCATCATTTAAAATTCTAGAATTTTAAAATAATGCCTCGACTTTTATCACTTTCTTACCCGCATTGTATTGAACAATTATGAAGTTAAACACAGTATTAACATTTATATACTTATGCACTAGTGCATTAGTTTTTGTGTTCTTCAGGGCAGAGGTAATGGTTTGGCTTTCGTTTTTTATAAACTTTTGTCTCATAACCGCTGTGGCTTACTTTCATTTAAATTTTGAGAAAACATATTCTCCATTTTTAACCTCTTTTATAGTTTTTTTTTATCTCTTTTGCATTGTAGCACCAGTTATTCAATTATCGGCATACAATTCAATAGACTCTCCTTATCCTACAAACTACCCATATAAGTTTTGGGACATTATTTATGCTAATGTTTTAATTTTCATTTTTTGTGTCTGTTTTTTTATCGGATACCTTTATTTTAATAGGGGTATCGTTGGGTCAAATAACCAAAACAAACTTTATAGACCCATACAAGTTGAATATTCTGCACCGTTAGTAATTATCATTTTATTGGTGATAAGCCTATTGGTTGTAGGCTTTAATTTCAATTATGTTTTAAATGATATTACCCAATCCATTTATATTAAAACGCAAGAGTCTGTATCAAGTCTTATAATTAAAAAGAAGGTTCTGTTTTTTATTCCGCTAGGAGGATTGGTCTACACGTATTTTTATTTAAAAAAGAAGAGAAAAATTAATACAAACACTGT
This sequence comes from Winogradskyella sp. HB-48, assembly GCF_049942685.1. Lineage (GTDB taxonomy): Bacteria > Bacteroidota > Bacteroidia > Flavobacteriales > Flavobacteriaceae > Winogradskyella. The sequence goes on along the minus strand of NZ_CP187934.1, from coordinate 1,117,210 downwards.
AGTCGCTCTTTTTTCGCTATTCATACTATTATTTATTCTTTTTTTCTTAAAAAACCCATTAACAGAAAAAAGAAACGCCTTAGGACCTATTTACATTACTTTGATATTCATTTTTTACCCAAAGCTAATTAACACTAACGCAAAGTTTTTTCTATTCATGTTTTTTTCTTTGGTGATACTTTTTCCTTTAATGTCTACATTTACACATATTGATGCTAGTTTTTCAGAAATTATAGACAATCCATATCTTATTGTAGAATCTTATATTCGTTTCGGCGGTATCAGTACAGCATATAGTTCATTACACTACGATTCTTATGCCAACATAATGGCCACTGTGGATTATGTTGGTAAGGAGGGCATGTCTTTTGGTTTTCAGCTTATAGGTGCTTTGTTGTTCTTTATTCCAAGGAGTTTGTGGGCATCTAAACCGCTATCTACTGGTGAACTCATTGGCAATCACTTGATCGATGACTTTGGTTTTACATATAACAATTTGTCAAACTCCATGGTTTCGGAGGGGTATATAAATTTTGGCTTTTTGGGTGTAATTTTCTTTGCCCTACTGTTATCGTATTTTGTTGTGTTTTTTTTAAAGTGGTTACGATCTAGTAATTGTTTAAAAGAAGCAATAGCATTTTATTTTGCTATTCATCTGATATTTATTTTAAGAGGAGATTTAACCAATGCCTATACCTACTTTATAGGTCCATTTATTGCCATGTATTTGATTCCGGATTTTTTTAGAAGACTATTTATTAAAAAGCGCAAATGAAAGATTTAATAAAGAAAAAAGATTTGAGCGAAAGCATGGTTACTTTCTTTTTTTTAGCGCTCTTTTTTTATCCGATTTACCCAAACAATTTAAAGCCTACTATAGTTGTGGCTTTCTGTGTTTCAAGTATTTTCTATGTTTTAAAACACAGAGAAGCATTTAGTTTGAAGAACAAACAACTCAATAAGTTATTCTTTATCAATAGTGGTGTTTTTTGTATATTGTTAATTAGCTTATTATATACAAAGGATTTTGAGAGGGGAGCTGACTTTATTTTTAGGATGCTACCTTTAATTCTATTTCCACTTTCATTCAGAATAATAAGTAACAGTAATCTTTATTCCGAGGAATTAACAAACAGAGCTTTCAAGTTTTTTTATTTGGCAACAGTAGTCTTATTTATTGGTTACATGGCCTACTTCTATTTTAATGGTAATATAAATCAGTTTTTTTTGAGAGATTACAATGAAAGAATAAACACAAAACTTGGTAAGTATAGTATCCATCCAATATATGCCTCCATTTATTTGTGTTTAGCTTTAATTATTTCTATCAGGCTTTACACTAAAAAAATGTTGAATAAGAAGGTGATAGCCATCTTAAATGCATTGTTAATTCTTGAGTTGATTTTATTGTCAAGAAAGAGTACCATAATTCTTATGAGTATTTTGTTTCTTTTTTATCTCTTTTATCATAGTAAATTAAAACTGGGGACAAAGTGGATGATGATTGCAATATTGACAGCTACATTTTTTTCAGTTCTATATTTGGTTCCTGATATTTCAAAAAGATTTAATGAGTTTAAAGATCTAGCTACTGGTATGAATTCCAGAAGTTCTATTAGTTTAAGATACAACATTTATAATTGTAGTTTTGATTCTATTATGGATAGGCCATTTTTGGGTCATGGACTGGGAAGTGAAAAACAAGTATTGTTGGATTGTTATAAAGAAAATAAAAGGGTTTTTAACGGAAATTTCTACAACACCCACAATCAATATCTAAGTGTCTGGCTATCTTCTGGTATAATTGGGTTTCTTAGCTTATTAGCACTTATACTTTATAGCTTTATCATTTCAATAAAGAGTAGGGATTTTATATTTATTGGCACTTTGACACTTTTTGCTTTTTTAATGCTTATTGAGAATATATTAGAAAGGCAAGAGGGTGTAATTTTGTTTTCGCTTTTTATTAATTCCTTATCTTTTACTAAAATCAACAAAACCATTGGTTTGAATAAATGAAAAAACAAAAAGTCTTAATCGTTGGGCCAATTCCTCAACCCATAACAGGTGTATCTTTGGCAAATAAAGTTGTTTTGGAAAATTTGATTAAAAACAACAATTTCGATGTGGCCTCAATTAACACTTCATTAAATAGATTTGATGAAAAAATAGGCGCATTCTCTTTTTATAAGCTTTTTTTTTATTTAAAACTAAATATATATTCCTATAAAATATTTAACTCAGACATTGTTTACATTACACCTGGACAAACTTTTTTCGGTGTCTTAAAATACATGCTCTTCATTCTGCTTTCAAAACTGTTGGGGAAAGAGTTAATAATACACGTTCATGGTAACTTTTTAGGTAAACAATATGAGTTGTTAACGGGATTAAAAAAAAAGATTTTTTACTGGTTATTGAAAAAAACCTCAAAAGGGATTGTACTTTCCGAATCTTTAAAAACAAATATGAGTTCGTTTATCGATGAACATCAAATTTTTGTATGCTATAATTTTGTTGAGGATTTTTTATTCCCAGAGAAAAAGCATATTGATGAGAAATCAAAACAAGATACTCTTAAGATAGTTTATTTAAGTAATTTAATGGAAGAAAAAGGGATTCTTGATTTTTTGGAATCTCTTGTTTTGTTAGAGAAAAGGAACATTTCTTATGAAGCGAAGATTGCAGGTTCAATAGAAAGTTCTAATAAATCAAAATGTGAAGCCTATTTTAAAAAATTAAAGAACACAAAATATTGCGGAGTTGTCAAGGGCAAAGAAAAGAGAGATTTGCTGCTTTGGTCAAATATTTTCGTCTTACCAACCTATTACAGTATGGAAGGACAGCCAATATCTATTCTAGAAGCTATGGCTACAGGAAATATAATTTTAACAACGGCACATTCTGGCATCCCTGATATTTTTATTGATAAAATAAATGGATTCTACATTGAAAAACAAAACCCTGAAAGCATTGTCGTTGTATTAGAAAGCTTAAAATCCAACACAAATCTTCAAAAGATTAGAGAGCAAAATTATAATGAGGCAAAACAAAAATACAGGGTAAAAACTTTTATAGAAAATATAGAGAGTATATTTGCGGCATGAAGCACGGAAATTTTCAAAACTTATATGAGTACGCAACACCTGGAGACTTCAGAGGCAAATCTAAATTAGTAGTACAATTGTGGTGGTTGGTCCAGGCTACAGTATTTAAAATGTCCCCTCAATTTTTATATGGTTGGAGACGTTTTTTATTAAGGTGTTTTGGCGCTAAGATCGGCAAAAAGGTCATTATAAGACCATCAGTACAAATAACATATCCTTGGAAAGTTTCTATTGGTGATTACAGTTGGATTGGTGACGAAGTCGTTCTATATTCTCTAGGGGAAATACAAATAGGTAGCAATACAGTTATATCTCAAAGGAGTTATATTTGTACAGGTTCGCACGACTATAATTCTGAAAATTTCAATATTTATTCTCAAAAAATAACAATAGGAGACAAGTGTTGGTTGGCCACAGATGTTTATGTCGCTCCATCTATTTCCATTGGTGATTTCACCGTGGTTGGTGCACGAAGTAGTGTTTTTTCTAATCTCCCTTCAAATAAAGTATGTGTTGGTAGCCCAGCAAAACCCATAAAAGATAGAGTTTAGGACATTGGATATAAGGGATATAACGTTTATAAGTCTTAATTATGCGCCAGAGGATACAGCCATAGGGCTTTATTCTACGCAATGGGTAGAATTCTTAAAAGACGCAGGATATAATGTTACTGTGATAACAGCATTTCCGTATTACCCTAAGTGGGAGATATCGGAGACTTATAAAGAAAAAAAAACCTTCGTTAAAGAGTTTGAAGACAACATTAAGGTGTTGAGATATAAACAGTATGTCCCTAAAAAGCCAACATTCTTTAAAAGAATTATACATCTTCTGGATTTTACATTAGGATCATTAATTAATTTGTATAAAATAAAAGAGAGTGATTTAGTAATCTCTGTAGTGCCATTTACGACATCAATATTGCTTGGTTACATTCAAAAGAAAAGATTTAAATCTAAATTATGGGTACATGTACAGGATTTTGAGTTTGATGCAGCTCTTGAAACGGGTGTTGGAAAAAAGAAAAATATGTTTTTCATTTTATTGTTTAAGATAGAGAAATGGTTGTTTTCAAAGTCAGATATTAGTAGTACCATAAGTCAAAACATGATGAAGAAATTATCGGAGAAAACCAACTCAGATCAATTCTTTCTCCCCAATTGGATTGACGAAAAAAAAATCAATCCTGAAAAATCCCAAACACATCCTTATTTAAATACAGATAAAGTAAAAATTTTGTATTCTGGTAATATAGGAGACAAACAAGACTGGGAAATATTTATCGAGTTTTGTAAGGATATAGATTCTAGAACGTTTGAAATTATCATAGTAGGAGATGGATCAAGAAAAGATTGGGTCTTAGAAAAAACAGCTCATTTTGATTTTGTAAAGTATTATCCTCCTGTGCCCTTGGAAGAACTTTCAGATTTATTGTGCAGCGCTGATGTACATATCTTGTTTCAAAAACCAGAGGTATTAGATACGGTAATGCCATCCAAGGTTTTGGGCATGATGGCAAGTAATAAACCCTCTATCATAATTGGAAACGAAAAATCTGAAGTAAAGGCAATCTTTGACAATACAACTTCTGGTTATTATTTCACTAAGTACTCTCCAAGGGTTATTGAGGCATTAGATACTCTTTGCCCAAGTTCTACTAACGATTTTTTAAATCAATTAAATAGTAGGGACTTTGTGGTAGAAAATTTTTCAAAAGAAAAAATACTATCTAAAATGTTGAAGAAACTAAAAGAGATCTAAAAGTTAATTTCGAAAAAAATACACTTTAAAGGTCACGCTTATTTATTTTAAACAAACTCAAGGTTTAAAGAAATTACATTTAAATTTACAATCAACCGCCTTTTTTTAATTTATATTTAAAAAAGGCGTATATTTTTGTGCAAACTTATTTAAAACTAAAATAGAATTGAGTTTATTTAAACATGGGAGATATTCGGGCTATTTAAGACCCATATCTTACTTAATTGATTTAAGTGTACTTAATGGTCTGGGAATATTGTATTTAATACCAAAAGAAAGCGCTTTTATATTCTCAATATACATATCATTAGGGTGGGTACTTTTATCTATATATTCTAAATTTTATGAGGTTTACAGATATACCAGACCAGTAAATATTTTATCTTTAGTTGTAAGACAATTAATTTTGTTTTCGCTTATTGTGTTTGCATTTTCTGGGCTATACCATGAGCTCAATATATACCCCAAACCAATTTTGAAATATATCTTATTGTGTTTTTTATTAATTACCATCTTAAAGTTTACTGTTTACTATCTACTTCAAAAGTATAGGGTTTCTTTTGGGGGTAATTATAGATCTACTGTTATTGTTGGCTTCAACAAAAAGACCCTAGCTTTAGAGAATTTCTTCAACAAGAACCCAGAGTATGGTTATCTTCATAAAAAAACATTTAGTTTTAAAAGCAAGGATCAGTCTTTGAATGAATGTTTTGATTACATATTGAACGAAAAAATTGACGAAATTTACTGTTCTATTTCAGAGCTCACAAATACTCAAATTGCTGACATCGTTGATTTTGCTGACAATAACCTTAAAATATTAAAGTTTGTTCCGGACAGCAAGGAAATTTATTCCAAAAAATTGAGATACGAATATTATGATTACATACCTATTTTAACCCTTAGAAACATTCCGCTCGAAGATTCTGCTAATATGATTATTAAGCGCACCTTTGATATTTTATTTTCAAGCTTCGTAATTGTGTTTATTTTGTCTTGGTTAACGCCAATAGTAGCTATTCTTATTAAACTCGAATCTAAAGGCCCTGTATTTTTTAAGCAATCTAGAAATGGATTTAATTACAAGGAGTTTGATTGCTATAAATTTAGATCCATGATGCCCAACAAAACAGCAAATGTGCACCAGGCAACAAGAGGAGATCAGCGTGTTACAAAAGTTGGTAAGTTTATAAGAAAGACAAGTATTGATGAATTGCCTCAATTTTTTAACGTGTTATTTGGCGATATGTCTGTTGTTGGACCAAGGCCACATATGGTAAGTCATACCAATATTTATGCAAAAAAGATAGATAAATTTATGGTAAGGCATTTTGTGAAACCAGGAATTACTGGTTTAGCTCAAGTAAGCGGCTTTAGAGGTGAGGTAGAATCAGATAAGGACATTATTGGAAGAGTAAAATACGATATCTTTTACATCGAAAACTGGTCCATACTTCTAGATTTAAAAATAATTGCGCAGACTTTTATAAATGCAGTAAAAGGTGAAGACAAAGCTTATTAAAGCTTTTCTTTTAGCAATATTAACTGTTTGCTTAAATCAAAATTCTCATACGCCACATCTTTTACTTTTTGCTGTAATTCAAGGGTTAATTCGGCTTTATCAATTTTTTTTAAGACGGAATTTAGATTATTATAATCACCAGCTTTAGCAACCCAGCCCAATTCATAATCATTTATTATGTTTTCACCTTCACCACCACCAAAATATAGCATTGGCATACCTAGTTTGGCATATTCAAATATTTTTGAAGGCACAGATCCATAAATTCTATTAAGAAGAGGAATGATTACAATATCGTATTTTTTTAATTCACTATGAAGATTAGCCCTATCAACCCTTCCATAAAAGAATACGGGTAAGTTTTTATTGTTTTTAATAAATAATTTTATCTCTTCTTCTTCTGCTCCAGAACCATATATATGAAACTCTATATTATTATAATTTAGTTCTTTACAGAGTTTTAAAATACCTTGGGCAACACCCAAAAGACCAGCATAAACAATTTTTAAGGGTTCATTATTCATTGAAACCTTAGTAATTTCTGTGCGTTTAATGTTTGGATAGTTTCTATATAGAAACAACTGCGGTTTTGAGGTAATCTTACTAACATGAGTTAAAATCTCGTTACTCTGACCTAAGATTAAATCAGCAGATTTATAATTAAAACGTTCTAGTTTTTGCAATAATTTATAACTAAAACCTTGCTTTAAAGCGCCAAGTTCAAAACCAGCACTAGGCCAAAGGTCACTAACATTTAGGATGAGTTTTCGTTTTTTAGACCTTAAAAAAAACATACAGGTAAACGCTACCAAAAGAGGAGGCGATTGAACTATGACTTTATCTGGAATCTTGTTCCAAACAAAAAACCAAACCAAACTCATACTGTATGATAGCATGGCAAACAAACGCACAAACTTGTTTTTAGATTTACTTGCGTATAACCAAAGTCTAACTATATTGACATTGTTCTCGCAAGATTTTACTTTAAATTTTCCTTTATATTCCTCAAAAATTTTACCTGTAGGATAATTAGGCAAAGGAGTTACCACAGTAACATCGTAATCAGATTGTAAGCCTTCAGCCAAATGAAAAATACGGTTAGAAGCTGCGCCAATTTCTGGTGGAAAATAACTCGTAATTATCATTAATTTTTGCATAAAACTATTATATATAAGAAGTGAACTGTTTTAGTTTTCCAGATTTAGAACGATCAAGTTTTGCAACACGCTCAAAAACAATTGAAATGTTAGGTTCTAAATATTGAATCATTGCTTTACCAATGGTTTCTTTTTCATCAGGCGAAAGCGCATTTTTGCTCACATATTTTATTTTAAAAACATCTAAACTTAGTTGTTCAATAATAAATTCAGACACATTACCATCATTTTCAATTACACTTTTAGTAATGTAGTAAAAGGTTAGGCCTGCAGCAGTTTTACCACTTGGTAAGTTAGCAATATCGTTAGTGCGACCAATTAATTTTTTTAGAATAGGTTTCTTTAAGGTGCTTTTTTCATCTAAAATCCCAATATCTCCAATGTCATAACGTATAAAAGGATGTGCTTTGTTATACAATGAAGTAATAACAATTCGACCTTCTTCACCATAAGGCAATATATTATCATTTTCATCTAAAATTTCAACATAGAGCGTTTCACTGTTTACTTGCCACTCATCTTTAGGATTTTGAAAAGCGATAAGGTCTAATTCAGATGCGCCATATTCGTTAACAATTGGCACTCCAAATTGTGTTTCTAAGAGCATTTTATCGTCATCAAACAACATTTCAGAAGTGACGATACAAACTTTTAATGTTGGGCACAATGTTTTTAAAACAACATTTTTTCGTTTTAAAAATTTGGCAAATTGTACAATAGGACTTGTGTAGCCATTGATATAATCAAAGTTAGTTGATTTGAATTTTGATAACACTTTTTCAAAAGCATTATCACTTAAATCAAAAACTGAAAACCGATAACGATTACTAAAACAATCTTTTAACCGTTCTTTATAATAGCTTTTTTTGTCAAGAGGAATACCATAAAATCGTGCTTGTTTTGAAGAATTAAAATCTATATCAAACCAACCGAAACGATTCATTATTTCTGCCCAAGTAAGCGCATGGCACCACTTGTCTTTAGCAAAAATAAAAGGGTCTCCAGAGCTGCCAGAAGTTTTGTTTATATAAACGGTATCTGTTGTGGAGCCATTACTTAGACGCTTTTCTAAGGGTTGTTGCAAATGGCGTTTGGTCATAACAGGAATAGAATCCCAATTATTTATATCTATTGATTTTCCTAAGTTTTTATAGAAAGCATTGTGCTCTAAGTGGTAAGAAACAATTTCCTTTTTCTGATTTTCAATATAGCCAACAAAATCCTTTTCTGATTGTGATTGAATTTTGGCTAAAACTTCCTTTGCTTTGTCTATTTCAAAGCCATTTAACTTTAATGAAAAATCGAAAATTCGCAATCTGTATTTTAGGGTTAAGGTTTCCGTAAATTAATTGTTTTTTAAGGTCAAAACCAATTATTTTTGCCCAAACAAACCACAATCATGAATATTTTAGTCTTAGGATCTGGAGGAAGAGAACATACATTTGCATGGAAAATTGCTCAAAGTCAACATTGTAAAAATCTGTTTGTTGCACCAGGCAATTCAGGTACTAAAGCCATTGCAATAAACCTAGATATCTCTGTAACCGATTTTAAGGCTATTAAAGAGGCTGTAATTAATAACAATATAGATTTGGTAGTTGTTGGCCCAGAAGACCCTTTGGTTCATGGTATCCATGATTTTTTCTTGGAAGAACAAGCGTTAAAAAATGTTGCGGTCATTGGCCCTCAAAAAGCAGCGGCTGAATTGGAAGGAAGTAAAGAATTTGCCAAAGAGTTTATGATGCGCCACAATATACCTACGGCAGCATATAAAAGTTTTACCAAGGATAATGTAGAGGAGGGCTACAAATTTCTAGAAACTTTGAAACCGCCTTACGTTTTAAAAGCAGACGGATTGGCTGCAGGAAAAGGGGTTTTAATTTTAAATGATATTGACGAAGCAAAAAAAGAACTAAAAAATATGCTCATTGATGCCAAATTCGGTAATGCAAGTGCCAAAGTAGTTATTGAAGAGTTTTTAGAGGGTATTGAGCTGAGTTGTTTTGTTTTAACCGATGGTAAGGGTTACAAAATTCTTCCAACAGCTAAAGATTATAAAAGAATTGGAGAAGGTGATACTGGTTTAAATACAGGAGGCATGGGTGCAGTTTCGCCAGTGCCATTTGCAACAGATGAGTTTTTAAGTAAAATTGAAAATCAAATTGTTAAACCTACGGTTGAAGGTTTAAAAAAAGACAATTTACCATATGTTGGGTTCATTTTTATTGGACTTATTAAAGTAGGTGAAGACCCAAAAGTTATTGAGTATAACGTACGTATGGGAGATCCTGAAACCGAAGTTGTTTTACCAAGGCTAAAAACAGATTTGGTTGAAATTTTTAAGGCTATGGCAAACGGCACATTGTCAGATGTAGCTATAGATATTGATGAACGCGCTGCTACAACAATAATGCTAGTATCGGGTGGTTATCCTGAAGCTTACGAAAAAGGAAAAGAAATCACTGGAATAGAAAAAATCGAAGAATCTATTGTATTTCATGCTGGCGCAATAGATGTTGATGGCAAAGTGGTAACGTCTGGTGGTCGTGTTATGGCTGTAACATCTTATGGTAAAAATTACCAAGAAGCCATAAAAAAATCTTACCAAAACATAGAAAAACTACATTTTCATAAGATGTATTATCGTAAAGATATTGGTTTTGACTTATAGATAAGAATGCGAAGAGATGCTTTTATCCTCTTCGTTATTATCATTAAATTTTTTCAATTGGAGCATCCAGTAGGTAAATGCAACAAAACCAATAGCCATAAATATCCAAGACATTATGTTTGCCGCAAACCAAGAAGAAAGTTCCAGCTCTCTTAAATAGTCTAATGGCGCGAATAATACATCAACAAATAAATCTTGTATTCCGTAAAAGAAATCCTTCATAACTTTATAAATTTACTCGCCTAGCGAGATTTGAATTATATTTATACTCACATCCAATTTAGCATTGCAAAATAGATGAAAAGCATTATTGGATAGCAAAAATACAAAAACAGTAAATGATTACAAGCATTTTTAGTAAATCTAAGCCTATAAACTTTATCATGGTTGCTGTTTTTGTTATTATACTTTTTATAATTTCAAATTTTGATCAACTCTTCACTGATCTCAATTCTACTTTAAAGGCATTGGGAAAATTAGCTATTTCTATTTTCTTTATTCTCCTCTTGGACTTTATTATTTCTAAAAATTACCTTACAAAAAAGAACGGTTATGCCATACTGACTTTCGGATTGTTATTTGGATTATTTCCAGAGGCTTTAAAATATTCTGATTTATTGTTTGCTAATTTGTTTGTGCTTTTTGCCTTAAGGCGATTAATCAGTTTGCAAACCAATTTACATTTAAAGAAAAAGCTTTTTGATGCAGGCTTTTGGATTATGATGGCAACCTTGTTTCACTTTTGGGCAATTTTGTTTTTTGCTGTTGTAATTGTAGCGTTAATTTACCACTCAAAAAATAATCTAAAGAACGTCATTATTCCATTTGTTGGAGTTGCCACTGTAATTTTACTTCTTGTAGCCTATAATATTATTGTACACGACACCTTTATAAAATCAACCAACTTTAGTCGATTTGCTAGCATAGATTACACGGTTTATAACAGAGGGGATTTTATTTTAAAGTTTACTGTTCTATTTACATCGTTTGTTTGGACACTAATTTACTTCTTCAGAAATATTCAAGACAAAAACAAAAAATTAAAACCATCATTTTTTCTAATTGCTTGGTCATCTATTATTGCGGTATTAATAGCGATCATTGCCCCTATAAAAAACGGAAGTGAGTTCCTCTTTTTATTTGCCCCATTTTCTGTAATTATGGCAAATTACATCGAGGTGGTTTCAGAAAAATGGTTTAAAGAAGTTTTTATTTCATTGCTAATATTAGCACCAATTATTAGCCTATTGCTGTAGTTTGTTTCCAAAGGCTAAGTCTCCAGCATCACCCAGGCCTGGTACAATATAACCTTTTTCATTTAGCATATCATCGACATCAGCAATCCATAAGTGCGCACTAGTTTCAAAATGTTTAGAAACAAAATCCACACCTTGTTGTGCACCAATAACACTAACCAGATGAACATCTTTTGGCGTTCCAAAAGGTTTAAGCGCTTCGTAAGTCGCTACCATGGATTGTCCTGTTGCCAACATAGGGTCTGCAAGAATTAAGGTTTTGCCCTCTAGACTTGGACACGCTAAATATTCAACAATAATTTCAAAACTTTCAGGATTATGCTTGTGGTGTCTATAAGCTGAAATAAATGCATTTTCAGCTGCATCAAAATAATTAAGAAGACCATTGTGCAATGGCACACCTGCTCTAAGAATAGAACACAGTACAATATCATTTTTATATAAGGTCGTATTGTTAATGCCTAGAGGTGTATCTGTTTTGTGAGATTCAAAATGAAGAGATTTGCTTAATTCATATCCTAAAATCTCACCAATACGCTCAATATTTCGTCTAAAACGCATACGGTCTTTCTGAATGTTAACATCTCTTATTTCAGACATAAAGGTATTTAAAATGGAAGGTGTTTCTGAAAGGTTATGAATTTGCATAATGAAGTGTTTTACTCGAATGGCTAAGTTAATAATTCAAAGTATATTTGCATATTCAATCTAAATAATTCGACATGTTTTCAGATAAAGCCAACAGTATATTTCAAGACGTCATTAAAACCTACAAAGTTTTAAATACCGTAGACCAACCTTTTACAAACAAGTATGATAAAAATGAAGATTTAATTGCTCATTTATTATATAGGAAATGCTGGATAGATACTGTACAATGGGCTTACGAGGATATTATTAGAGACCCAAATATCGATCCTGTTGCAGCATTAAAACTAAAACGAATGATTGATGCTTCTAACCAAGACAGAACCGATACGGTTGAGTACATTGATAGCTACTTCTTGGACAAATACAAGGATGTTACTGTAAAAGCAGATGCTAAAATAAATTCTGAAAGCCCAGCTTGGGCTATAGACAGACTCTCTATTTTGGCATTAAAAATTTACCACATGCATTTAGAAACTGTGAGAGAAGATGCTAGCGAAGCACATAAAGTAGCTTGCCAGAAGAAACTAGACATTTTATTAGAACAACGTAAAGATCTTAGCACAGCAATTGACGATTTATTGAATGACATCGCTAATGGAGATAAGTACATGAAAGTTTACAAACAAATGAAAATGTACAACGACGATGAGCTTAATCCTGTTTTAAGAGGACAAAAATAACCTCCTGCAAAAGCAGGAATCTTACACTAAGTATTGAGTTGCCAGATCAAAAGCACATACTAGCCATAAGATTTTCGGCAATGGGTGATGTTGCTATGACAGTGCCTGTGTTGCGTGCATTAACCTCACAACATCCGCAAGTAAAAGTAACGGTTGTAACCAGAGCGTTTTTTAAACCTTTTTTTGAAGATATTCCAAATGTTGAGGTATATGTTGCGGATCTTAAAGGCAAACACAAAGGTGTTTTAGGGCTTTATAAGCTATCAAAAGAACTTAGAAAGTTGGGCTTTGATGTGGTTGCTGATTTGCACAACGTTTTACGAAGTAAAATTTTGAAGTTATTTTTCTTCGGAAAAAAAGTAATTCAGATAGATAAGGGCAGGGCAGAGAAGAAGGCTTTAGTTTCTGGTGAAGTAGTGAAACAACTGAAAACCACACACCAACGCTATGCTAATGTCTTTAAAGCATTGAGCTTTCCGGTTGATTTATCACAACCAGATTTTCCTGAACCAAAATCGTTACCTAAAGCAGTTGTAGATTTAGGTATTGATTCTACTAAAACTCTAGTTGGTATAGCACCTTTTGCAGCTTACGAAAGTAAAATGTATCCACTTGAAAACATGGCGGCAGTTATTTCAGAATTGTCTAAAGATTATAAGGTTATCTTATTAGGAGGTGGTGATAAAGAAATAGAAGTACTTAATGCCTTTGAAGCTAAATATGAAAATGTCGTTTCTGTTGCAGGAAAATTGTCGTTTAAAGAGGAATTGGGGTTAATTTCAAATTTAGAATTGATGCTTGCCATGGATTCTGGCAATGGTCATTTAGCAGCAATGTTTGGTGTAAAAGTGATTACAATTTGGGGCGTGACGCATCCATTTGCAGGTTTTGTACCCTTTAATCAACCTGAAGATTTTCAACTTACAGCAGATTGCAACCAATACCCAAAAATTCCAACGTCGGTTTACGGTAACAAGTATCCTGAAGAGTATAAACAAGCAGCAGGAAGCGTTACTGTAGAAACTATTGTTTCAAAAATAAAGTCAGTTATTCCTACAAAAGCAGGAATTTAAAAAACTTCTAGATACAATTTTTTAAGCTTTGCTTGGGTATCGTCAATCAAAATGTATTTTGATTTCGATAATCTCAAAATCACCCGAAGTGACAAAATTGACTTATTCCCTCCTCTCTGGGAAGGGTTAGGGATGGGCTTTACACATCATCATAATCCACAACAATAGTTGCAGATGTAGGATGCGCTTGGCAGGTTAAAACTAATCCTTGTGCAACTTCACTATCTGTTAAAATATTATTTTGTCTCATCTTAGCTTCACCTTCCGTCAAGCGCGCAATACAGCTGCTGCAAATTCCACCTTGGCAGGAATATGGAGCGTCAATATCTTGTTTTAAAGTCGCTTCAAGAATGGTTTGTTCCTTAGACATTTCAAATTCAAACTCTTCGTCATCTACCAAGACTTTTATTTTGGTGTTACCAGATAAATCTTCAACCGAATTTCCATTTTCAGCAACAACAGGTGCTGTAAATAGCTCAAAGAAGATAGACTTTTCTTTAATGCCATTTTCAATTAAAGTGTCTTTTACAGTATGAATCATAGCTTCTGGTCCGCACAAATAAAAAGCCTCAATGTTTACACCTTGATACTTGTTTTTAACCATTAGATTAACAGTGCTTTTTTCTATTCTACCTAATAAAGCACCTTCTTCACGAGATTGGCTATATATATAATGTACATGAAAACGATTACCATATTTGGCTTGCATCTCTAATAAATCGGCAAAAAACATTGTGTCTTTAGAAGACTTATTTCCATAAACCAAAATAAAATTACTAAATGGTTCTTCTTCCAAAAGTGTTTTAGCAATGCTTAAAACAGGTGTAATACCACTACCAGCAGCAAAAGCAGCAATGGTTCTGGTTTTAGCTTCATTTGGTTCAAAGACAAAGCGACCATTAGGCTCAGCAACCTCAATAGTATCTCCTGCTTTTAGCTCCGTATTGGCATAAACAGAAAATGTACCACCATCAACCGATTTTACAGCGACTGTTAAGTCGCCACTGTTTTTTGATGCACAAATAGAGTAATCACGTCTTATTTCCTCACTATTAATTGAGGTTTTTAGTGTGATGTATTGTCCAGCTTTAAAAGCAAAATTAGATTTAAGAGTTTCAGGAACTTCAAAAGATATCGCTACAGAATGCTCGGTAACTTTATCAACGGATTTTATATTTAGAGTATGAAATTGTGCCATTGGCTATGGTTTTTTGCAAAAATAAGGAAGCAAATCTGCAAAGTTAAATTTGTTTGTAACAAATTAACGTTTAAGTTTACTAATAGAAAAAACTAACCACAAGCTTATGATAAAGCACTTTCTCAATTTAGAGTGGAAACAATATTTCCGTTCGTCTTATTGGCAAAAGAGTATGGCATTAAATATTCTTCTTGTCTTTTTTGCGCTTTACTTTATTGTCATCTTTTTAGGTTTAGGATTTGGCTTGCTTTTTATCTTAAAGAAAGCCTATCCAGATCAAGACCCATTTGTAATAGCTAACGGATTTTTATTCTATTGGCTTCTTGCCGATCTAATGATGCGTTTCTTTTTACAAAAGTTACCTGTTATGAGTGTGAAACCATTACTGACCTTACCAATAAAACGCTCAACCATTGTGCACTTTGTACTAGGTAAATCGGCATTTTCGTTTTTTAACTTTTTGCCACTTTTTGCCATTATTCCATTTAGTATAATGCTTATTAGAGATGGTTATGAAACCTCTCAGATTTTACCATGGATGCTTGCTTTAATTGTTGTAGTGCTGGTTGTTAACTTCTTAAACTTTATAATAGAAGCACTATCATCTAAAACCGACCTTCCACTTTTACCAATATTGGCAACGGTTGGCGTGCTTTACGGATTGGAATATTTTGGTATTGTCTCCATGACTTCCTTGGTAGGAAACGCTTTTATGGCAATTTCCAATAATCCAATTTTAATCGTAATCCCAATAGCATTATTGTTGCTGTGTTATGCTTTCAATTTTAAAATATTAAGAGAGAAGCTATTCTTGGATAGTGGATTAGAATCTAAGGTTACAGAAGTTAAAGCCGCAGATTTGTCGTGGACTAAGCGATTTGGTGATATTGCACCATTCATGCAACTCGATTTAAAATTAATTTGGCGAAATAAACGTACCAAGTCATCAGTGTTTATAATGGTCATAGGACTTGTTTATGGTTTGTTTTTCTATCCACAACCAATATATAGAGATATGGTTTGGTTATTCCCTTTCATTGGAATTTTTGTTACGGGAATCTTCTTAATAAACTTTGGACAATTTATTCCTGCATGGGATAGCGGATACTATAAAATGTTAATGAGTCAGAACATTAAATATGAGCAATATCTAAGATCTAAGTTTGTTTTAATGATACTGAGCGTAGGTATTATGTTTGTGTTGAGCATACCCTATGTCTATTTTGGCTGGAAAATATTAATTGCCCATTTCGCAGCTGCTATATACAATATTGGGGTTAACTCACACGTCATGTTGTATGGAGGCTCGTTCAATAGAAAGAAAATAGACCTTAATCAACGAGCTGCTTTTAATTATCAAGGCACAGGAGCTGTGCAATGGATTATAGGTTTGCCATTAATGATTCTACCAATGGGCATTTTCGCAATAATGAACTGGTTAGTCGGTTTTGAAGCCGGTATTGCATTGCTTATTTTATTGGGTGTTGCAGGGATACTATTTCACAAAAAACTCATGAAATCCATCACGCAACGTTACTTGGATTCAAAATATAAAATGATTGACGCTTTTAGTCAAGATAACTAATTTACAATTCATCTATTATCATGATATATACTAAAGACCTTTCAAAAGCATATAACGGAACCACCGTTTTAAATATAAAAGAATTAACCATCCCAAAAGGTCAAAGCTTTGGTTTGGTAGGTAATAACGGAGCAGGTAAAACAACGTATTTCAGTTTGTTGTTAGATTTAATAAAGCCAACAACAGGGAGCATTATAAGTAACGATGTTGTAGTTGATAAAAGTGAAGATTGGAAACCCTTTACGTCTGCATTTATAGACGAAAGTTTTCTTATAGGCTACCTTACACCAGAAGAATACTTTTATTTTATAGGAGACTTACGTGGACAAAACAAGGCCGATGTTGATGCTTTAACCTCACAGTTTGAAGATTTTTTCAATGGTGAAATCATAGGAAAGAAAAAATACCTTCGCGATCTAAGTAAAGGAAACCAAAAGAAAGCAGGCATAGTTGCCGCACTTATAGGAAATCCAGAAATTATCATTTTAGACGAGCCGTTTGCCAATTTAGACCCTACAACGCAAATACGTTTAAAGCAAATTCTTAAAGATTTAGCCCAGAAACAAGGCGTTACTATTTTGGTGTCTAGTCACGATTTAATGCACGTTACAGATGTATGTGAGCGCATCGTGGTTTTAGAAAAAGGGAATATTGTAAAAGATTTAGAAACTAACCCTACGACCTTAAAGGAATTAGAAGCTCATTTTTCTGGTAGTATGGCTATTAAAGAAGAGGAATAATTTACCCAATCAATCAATTTTAAAAAGCCTGTGAAGATTCAAAAATCCACAGGCTTTTTTGTTTAGCTAGGCTTTGTCTTTTCTCGAAAAAAGAGGGAATAACATCAAAAATTCAAAAAGATGCTTATTTTTACCACTTAGCACACTAAAAGTGCTAAAGTTTAGTTATCTATTAATCAAATAGAACCAACGTTGAAATTTAAGATTAAGCACATATTATCTCTTTTTCTATTGGTAATTATTGCCCAAAATTGCTCAAGGAAAAAAGACACCTTCATAAACAGAAATTTCCATGCCTTAGGCACCGAATATAATATCCTGTATAACGGAAATATTTCCTTAGAAAGAGGAAAACTAGCTGTCAATGATGCCTATACTGAAAATTTTTGGGAACTACTACCCGTAGAGCGCATGCAAGTAAGTGAGGATATATTCCTGCCAGGAGAATCTAAAAATGCAGATTTTGA
Source organism: Winogradskyella sp. HB-48 (assembly GCF_049942685.1). Taxonomy (GTDB): domain Bacteria; phylum Bacteroidota; class Bacteroidia; order Flavobacteriales; family Flavobacteriaceae; genus Winogradskyella. The sequence goes on along the minus strand of NZ_CP187934.1, from coordinate 1,099,342 downwards.
ACGCGCAGAAGAAAAGGCCATAAAAGCTATTCAGAAGCACGGGATGAATATTGGTGGTAAAGAGAAGAATCCACAAATTGACGAAGCTTATTTATTATTAGGAAAAGCGCGCTATTACGACCAGAGATTTGTGCCAGCACTAGCGGCTTTCAATAATATTTTAAACAAATATCCTACAAGCGATAAGATTAATCAGGTAAAAATTTGGCGAGAAAAATCTAACATGCGTTTAGATAATAATGAAGGTGCCATAAAAAAGTTAAAACGTTTACTTGATGAAGAAGAGATAGAAGGTCAAGATTTAGCAGATGCCACAGCGACTTTAGCTCAGGCTTATATTAATATTAAGGCAAAAGACAGTGCTATACCATTGCTAGGCATTGCGGCAGAAAACACCAAAGTAAAGAGTGAAAAAGCACGTTTCCATTTTATAAGAGGACAGCTTTATAACGAGTTCAAAGAAAAGGATAGTGCCAATATGGAGTTTGATGCCATTATAGACATGCACAGACAAATTCCTAGAGCATTTTACATCAATGCACACCTTGAAAAATCCTATAATTTTGATGAAACTGAAGGTGATGAGGTAGAGTTCTTGGAATATCTAATGGAACTAGAGGAAACTAGAGAAAATAGACCTTTTTTAGACAAAATTTACTTCCGAATTGCCGAATTTCATCGTAATAAAGCTTCAGATAGCTTAGCAGAAGCTTACTATAATAAATCATTGAGAAAAATAACATCCGACAAGTACCTAAGAGCACTCAATTATGAGACTGTAGGGAATATGTATTTTGATCGCAATGTGTACAAGACAGCAGGAGCTTATTACGATAGCACACTAACGGCAATGACGCCAAACACTAAGCCTTATAGAATTTTAAAACGAAAACGAGAAAACTTAGATGATGTTATTTATTATGAGGGTGTGGCTCAGGTTAATGATAGTATTCTTCGCATGGTTAGTTTGCCCAAAGAAGAACAGTTAGCCATTTATTCAAAGTACGCTGAGGAATTAAAAGAAAAAGCGCTTGAAGAAGAACAACGAAAGGAAGAAGAGTTAAAGAAGCAGGAATCGAGACAAAACATGGCGTTAAATGCTTCAAAAGACAAAAACTCAAAACCCAACCTAAGCCCAAGAGGGTTGCCTGGAGAGTTTGCAACAAAAGGAAGTGGTAATACGAGTAGTTTTTATTTTTATAACTCTACAACAGTTGCTTATGGAAAAAATGAGTTTTTAAAAATTTGGGGAGATCGAAAGCTTCAGGATAATTGGAGATTGTCTAACGAAAAAGCAGGAATAAAAAATATAGGCAAAACGGAAAATATTACATCTATCACAGGTAAAGAAGATCAGTACAATCCAGAGACCTATATTGCGTCATTACCTAAAGAACAAACAGCTATCGATAGTATTGCCAAAGAAAGAAATTTTGCCTATTACCAATTAGGAATCATCTATAGAGAAAAATTTCAAGAACTTTCATTGTCTAAATCTAGGTTTGAAGACCTTTTACAAAATTCACCAGAAGAGCGACTTATATTACCTTCAAAATACAATTTGTATAAGATTTATGCAGAGCTAGGCCTTACAAGAAAGGCAGAAGCAATGAAGTCTGATATTGTAACTAATTATCCAGACTCACGATATGCTGAAATCTTACTAAACCCACAATCAGAGCTGTCTAAAGACGAGAATAGCCCAGGATTCATCTATACAAATCTTTATAAGCAGTTTGAAAACCAAGAGTATGCTGAGGTTGTTGCGGAGGCAGAAAAGCAAATTAAGCGTTTAGAAGGAGATGACTTCTTGCCTAAGTTTGAAATTTTAAAAGCTTCAGCAAAAGGACGCCTTTACGGGTTTGAGGAATATAAAAAGGGAATAGATTACATTGCTTTAACCTACCCTAATACAGATGAGGGTAAAAAAGCGCAAGAGCTACTTCAAAATGCCATACCTGTTTTGGCTAAAAAAGAATTTATAAAAGATGACGAAGCTACTCACTTTAATGTAGTATACCAATTTGAAAAAGATACTGAAGAAGACATAGATGCTTTTATAAAAACCCTTAACGAAGAGATCGATAAAAAAATAAAATATTTCGACCTTACAACGTCAAAAGATATTTATGATGTAAATACAGTTTTTGTAGTGGTACACGGTCTTACAAGTATACAAGGCGCTAGTGGTTTTGCGCAATTATTGCAATCTGATGAAAAAGATAGTAGAGGCAGACCGGTAAAACCTAAAATTACGAAAGAGTATTTTGCTATTTCGTCACCTAATTATGCTATTATTCAACGCCATAAAAACTTAAACGCATACCTGAAACTAGAGTAAATTAAAACCAAATCAACAATGTTTTCCTCGGACAATAAAAAATCTAAACAAGAAATTAGTATGGAAACAAGTACACAACAAAACATTATAGCTCAAGGCACCAAAATTGTAGGTGATATAGCTAGTGAAGGACCGTTTAGAATAGACGGAACGGTTGAAGGTAACGTAAAGACTTCGGGCAAAGTAGTGATAGGTAAATCGGGTTTTATTAAAGGAACCCTTCAAGGTGAAAATGCAGACTTTGAAGGTAAATTCTCCGGAAAATTAATTTTGTCAGGCACATTGTCTTTAAAATCTACTGCGCACATTGAAGGCGAGGTACATACTAGCAAATTAGCTGTAGAGCCAGGAGCAACATTTAATGCAACTTGTAGTATGAAGGGCACTGTAAAAGCATTATCTAATGAACCAGCAAAACCAAAACAGCCAGAACAAATCACCCAAAGACAACAAGGGTAAACACAATAAATTTTTAAGGTTTACTGGTGTTGCACTACAAATGGGCTTAACTATTTATGCAGGGAATCTTCTAGGTGTTTGGTTAGATTCAAAATACAATTCTGATAAATATGAGCCAATAATCACTCTGTTTGCAGTTTTTGCATCTATGTACATGGTTATAGCTCAAGTTATAAAAGTTTCAAAGGATTGATGGTTAAAAATCTTATTATTTACATTATTGTTTTTTGTTTTGTTGGTTTATTGGCCTATTTTTTCCACAACAATTTTATTCAAGAAAAAAACATTTTTCTTCCATTTTCCTTAAAAAAAGTATACTTGTTCTTTGTGCTTTTTTCCTTAGGAATATGTTGTCTGTTTAAAATAGGAAGTGTTATCAACAAAATTAAAGAGCAATTAGGCTTTATTTATCTTGGTACGATAATTCTTAAAATAGTGGTTTTTGCAGCTGTTTTTTACAAATATGTGTTTACTGTAGACCTAACTACTGCTCAGCGAATTGCACTAATTGTCCCTATGGCAATCTTCTTAATTATTGAGGTGTTTTTTGTGGCTAAAATCCTCAACAAAACTTCTTTCTAATTTATCTCAATAAAATTGGTTTAATTGTTAATAAATTATGTACTTTTGCGCCGAATTTATCTAGAGTAATATTTTTCAAAAGAAAAAAATGAAGATAGCAAACAAACCTATCAAATCTTACTTACTGATTGCATTAGCGTTAACAACATTTTTCAGTTACGCTAGTGATCCTGTAAAATCACAAGACGGAGGACAAGTTGACACTAAGGATGAAGTTGATGCATATATAAAGCATCACATTCAGGATTCCCATGATTTCCATTTGTTTTCTTATACTAGCAATGGTGAAAGAAAGCATATAGGTTTTCCACTACCTGTAATTGTTTGGGGAGAAAACGGATTAACAACATTCATGTCTTCTGCATTTCATCATGATGATTCAGGAGAAGTTATAGTAGAAAAAAACGATTCTAGATTTGTTAAAATTCACAGTAAAATTTACGAATTAGAAGAAGGCGCAACTACAGTTAATTTTGATGGCCATCACCATCCAACAAACGCTCACAAAGTTTTAGATTTTTCTATTACCAAGAGTGTTTTCGGTATTTTAATTATCGGTCTTTTAATGTTGTTGTGGTTCTCTAGATTAGCAAGGCAATATAAAAACAAAAGTATCCCAACAGGTTTTGGGAGGGTATTGGAGCCGCTTGTGATTTATGTGCGTGATGAAATTGCAAAACCAAATATTGGTGACAAACACTACAGAAGATTTACAGGTTACTTACTAACTGTTTTCTTCTTTATCTGGATGTTAAATTTGTTAGGATTAACACCATTTGGGTTTAATGTTACAGGTCAATTGGCAGTTACAGCTTGTCTTGCAATATTTACACTAGTAATATACACTGTGAGTGGTAATAAGCATTACTGGAAACATATGCTATGGATGGATGGGATACCTGTATTTGTTAAACCTATACTTGCTATAATTGAACTGGCGGGCGCGTTTTTAATAAAACCATTTTCTCTGTTGGTTCGTTTGTTTGCTAATATAACTGCTGGACATATTGTAGTCATGAGTTTGATAGCTATAATGTTTGTTTTGAAAAAAGATTTAGGTGTTGTTGGGGCTACAGGATTATCATTAGTATTGTCAATATTAATCACATTAATTGAAGTTTTAGTTGCTTTTCTTCAGGCATACATTTTTACAATGCTTTCGGCATTATTCATTGGTATGGCGGTAGAGGAACATGAGCATCATTAATATAAAGAGTTTGTTTAATTATATAAATCAATTATTATGTACAATTTAATTGGAGCAGGTTTAGTTGTAATCGGAGCTGGTATTGGTCTTGGACAGATCGGTGGTAAATCAGTAGAAGGAATTGCACGTCAACCTGAAGCATCTGGAAAAATCCAAACAGCAATGATTATTGTTGCTGCATTATTAGAAGGATTAGCATTTGGTGCATTAATCTTAGGAAAAGGTTAATTAAAGAGAAAAACAGAACCTGCAACGGTTGGTTGCACGTTCTGTTTTAATTAAACAGAATTGTAAAAAGGTTTTAAAAAAAGTAAATAATGGGAATTTTTGAAGATTTTTCAATAGGTCTATTTGTAATTCAAACAGGGCTACTTTTACTATTAATATTTTTAATGGTGAAGTTTGCGTGGAAGCCAATTCTTAACTCTTTAAACGACAGAGAAGAAGGTATTAAAAGTGCATTAGATGCAGCTGAGAATGCTAAAAAGGAAATGGAAAACCTAAACGCAGATAACGAGCGTTTATTAAAAGAAGCGCGTATTGAGAGAGAGGCACTTTTAAAAGAAGCTAGAGAGATGAAAGACAAGATCATTTCTGATGCAACTAATGAGGCGCAAGACAAAGCTGGTAAAATGATAGAGCAAGCTCAAGCTGCAATCGAAACTGAAAAGAAAGCAGCAATGGCAGAATTAAAAAGCCATGTGGCTGGTTTATCTATCGAGATTGCAGAAAAAGTTGTACGCGAAGAGTTATCTAACAAAGACAAGCAGTTAAAACTTGTTGAAGATATGTTAGGTGAAACCACTTTAAACTAATTATAGATGGCAGAGTCTAGAGCAGCAATACGTTATGCAAAAGCAGTATTGAGTTTGGCTACCGACAACAAGGTGGCTGATGCTGTTAATAATGATATGAAGCAAATTGCAAATGCTATTGCAGAAAGCAGTGAGTTAAATGCAGTTTTGGTAAATCCTATTGTTAGATCTGCAGACAAAAAAGCAGTATTAACATCGGTGTTTAAAAATGTAAATGCCGCTACAACAAACTTAATAGATACCTTAATTGTAAATAAACGTATAGCATTATTGGGGGATGTTGCTAACAAATACACTCAATTATTTGATCAGTTAAGGGACACACAAATAGCTAAGGTAACTTCGGCAACACCATTAACTAAGAAATTAGAAGAAAAAGTGTTAGCTAAAGTAAAAGAACTTACAGGAAAAACCACTGAAATAGAAAACATAGTTGATGAATCTATTCTAGGTGGCTTTATCCTAAGAGTTGGCGATTTGCAATATGATGCAAGCATTGCTAACAAACTAAATAATTTAAAAAGAGAATTTACATTAAACTAAATTTATGTGGTCACTGAGCGTAGTCGAAGTGAGCATTAAATAATAAATAAAATGGCAGAAGTAAAACCAGCTGAAATATCAGCAATCTTAAAACAACAACTTTCAGGTTTTGAAGCAGGTGCTTCATTAAACGAAGTAGGGACAGTATTAACTGTTGGTGATGGTATTGTACGTGCATACGGATTATCTAATGCTCAATATGGTGAGTTAGTAGAATTCGAAAATGGATTAGAAGGAATTGTATTGAACCTTGAAGAAGATAATGTCGGTATTGTATTATTAGGGCACTCTAAAGTAGTATCAGAAGGTTCTACGGTAAAACGAACTGGACGTATAGCTTCTATTAATGTAGGTGAAGGTATTGTTGGGCGTGTTGTTGATACGCTTGGTAACCCAATTGACGGTAAGGGACCAATCACAGGTACAACTTACCAAATGCCATTAGAGCGAAAAGCACCAGGTGTTATTTATCGTGAGCCAGTAACTGAACCATTACAAACAGGTATTAAGTCTATTGATGCAATGATTCCTGTTGGTCGTGGACAGCGAGAGTTGGTAATTGGAGATAGACAAACCGGTAAAACTACGGTTTGTGTTGATACTATTTTAAATCAAAAAGAATTTTACGATGCAGGTGAGCCTGTATACTGTATATATGTAGCCGTAGGTCAAAAAGCTTCTACCGTAGCAAACATTGCTAATGTATTAGAAGAAAAAGGAGCACTTGCTTACACAACTATTGTAGCTGCAAATGCTTCAGATCCTGCAGCAATGCAAGTTTATGCACCAATGGCTGGTGCTGCAATTGGCGAGTATTTTAGAGATACCGGTCGCCCTGCATTAATTATATATGATGATTTATCTAAGCAAGCGGTTGCTTATCGTGAAATATCATTATTATTGCGCCGTCCACCAGGACGTGAGGCGTATCCTGGAGACGTATTCTACTTACATTCAAGGTTACTAGAGCGTTCAGCTAAGATCATTAACAATGATACTATCGCAAAAGAAATGAATGATCTTCCTGATTCTTTAAAGCCAATAGTAAAAGGTGGAGGTTCATTAACCGCTTTACCAATAATTGAAACACAAGCTGGAGACGTATCTGCATATATACCAACAAACGTAATTTCTATTACAGATGGGCAAATCTTCTTAGATGGTGATTTATTTAACTCTGGTGTGCGTCCAGCAATTAACGTAGGTATTTCGGTATCCCGAGTTGGTGGTAACGCGCAGATTAAATCTATGAAGAAAGTAGCTGGTACATTAAAACTTGACCAAGCACAGTTCCGTGAGTTAGAGGCATTCGCTAAGTTTGGTTCTGACCTTGATGCAGCTACATTAAACGTAATTGAAAAAGGTAAGCGTAACGTAGAGATCTTAAAGCAAGCTCAAAACGATCCTTACACTGTAGAAGATCAGGTAGCAATTATCTATGCTGGTTCTAAGAACTTATTAAGAAACGTACCGGTAGAGAAAGTAAAAGAGTTTGAAAGAGATTATATAGAGTACTTAAATGCTAAGCATAGAGATACTTTAGATACATTAAAAGCAGGTAAATTAACAGACGAGGTAATAGATACTTTAACTAAAGTGGCAAAAGACCTTTCTGCTAAGTTCACAGCTTAATTATAATAATTGTCATCCTGAAACTGTCACGCTGAGCTTGTCGAAGTGTTGTTTCAGGATCTCAAATTTAGGTTTATAAAGATTCTGAACTAAATTCAGAATGACAAAAAAGAGAAAATGGCAAACTTAAAAGAAATACGTAATAGAATATCTTCGGTATCTTCAACGATGCAGATTACCAGTGCTATGAAAATGGTATCGGCTGCTAAATTGAAAAAAGCTCAAGATGCTATTACTGCAATGCGTCCTTATTCTAATAAGTTAACGGAATTGCTTCAAAGCTTAAGCGCTACTTTAGATGCTGATAGCGGAAGTAAATTTGCTGAGCAACGTGAAGTTAATAAAGTACTTATAGTCGCTATTTCTTCTAACAGAGGTTTAGCAGGTGCTTTTAACTCTAACATCATTAAGCAAGTTAACGTATTATTGTCTGAAACCTATGCTGGTAAAGATGTATCAATTCTTGCCATAGGTAAAAAAGTAAATGACGCTTTTAAAAAGAAGTCTAATATCATTGCTAATAAAAGCGAAGTTTTCGACGATCTAACGTTTGATAACGTAGCAGCCATTGCCCAAATGATAATGGATAAGTTTGTTGAAGGTGAGTATGATAAAGTAGAGTTGGTATATAATCACTTTAAAAATGCTGCAACGCAAGCCGTTATAACAGAACAATTTTTACCGATTGTCCCTGTTGAGAATAATGCTAATGTTAACTTAGACTATATCTTTGAACCAGGTAAGCAAGAAATAGTTGAGACATTGATTCCTAAGTCCCTTAAGACCCAACTATACAAGGGAATTAGAGACTCTTTTGCATCTGAGCATGGTGCACGTATGACAGCTATGCACAAAGCGACAGATAATGCTAAAGAGCTTAGAGATCAGCTAAAATTAACTTACAATAAAGCAAGGCAAGCAGCAATCACAAATGAAATATTAGAGATTGTTGGTGGTGCGGAAGCATTGAATAATTAATTAGAATATATTTTCTGAAAATTTAAAGCCAGCTATTATAGCTGGCTTTTTTAATATTAATCCTACATATATACGTATTTCATCGATTATATACTAAAATCAACGATATATTAAAATATTTTCATATATATTGCTTTACCAAATCTTAACCTACTTATAATGAAGAATCTAAAAAAGGCGATATATGCCATCGTTTTTACTTGTACATTGTCTTCTTTTTTTCAATGTGCTAGCCCTAAGGTAGCTACGACCAATTTTGTACAACAAACACCCTTTACCATAAAGCCTGTTGTGTTTCAGGAATGGTATGCAGGCATTAAAGTTGGAGGTACTGGAATTAATGTTTTTGTCCCAGTTTCTAATATTAATGACGGTGTAGTTTTAAATGAGGTTTACTTTAGAAATTTAAAAGGAAAACTTGTTAAAAGTGGAAATAAGTACACTGCGGTATTAAAAAACCCATCAAGAAATTATACATTTCAAAAAGCTGAAAAGCCAGCAGATTATCTGTTTGATCTTAAAGATGACGAATGTGTCATAAGCTATTTAGAAAATGGACAGACAAAGTATCATAAAATAATTTCCCTAAATGAAGTAGCGGGTACATATTATGAAAATGGACCGCCATCTATTTACTCTAGAAGTAGTTCAAACAGCATGGCAACTCTAGATGATGAATCGGAGGACAACTAAAATGGGATAAACAAATCAAAGCCTTACTTTTAGTAAGGCTTTTTTATTACTTTTAAGTTTTTAAAAGACAGAGTTTCATGAACTTCTCAAAATTGGTCCTGTTTTCAATATTTGTAATTTTTATTTCTTGTGGATTAAACAAAAATAGTAAGGCGAAAATAGATATATCAAAAACATTTACTTACGATGTTACCTATCAATATTGGATTTCTGAAGATGAAGAGTACAAAGGATTTGACTTATTAATCCCAATTAAATACAATCCAGAAGGAATTGAGCTTGATAGTGTTTATTTTAAGAACAGGTCTACTAAACTAACTACATGGTATCCAAAAAAATCAAAAATTAAATATTATATAGGAAGATTTTATGTGAATACAAATCAAAATATTGATACTACACAAAAGGCAGTAAATTTTTATAAAGAGCTAGATGAAGACCAATGTATTGTTACTTATAAGAAAGACGGAGCATATCTTCATAAAAAACTAAAAGGAATAAATGATATTTCTCACCTTCCTTTTTATTTAACAAGAGAATAGATTAACACTTTTATAAAATGATGATAACTTATACATTTAGCGCAAATTAAATTCCTTGAGTGTACTCAAAACCTTTTTTAAAGACACAATAATTTATGGTTTAGCAACAGTGTTGCCTAGACTCATGAATTTTATTCTTGTGCCATTACACACAGATACATTAGATACCGCTAGCTATTCCGATAACACCTATTTCTATGTGTATGCAGCTTTCTTTAATGTTTTGCTAACATATGGTATGGAGACTGCTTTTTTTAGATTTTTCAGTAAGCAAAAAGAGCAAAGCAAAGTGTATTCTACTACCTTAATAAGCTTGTTGATCTCTACATTGTTTGTGTTTGCAGTTGTAATGATTTTTAATCAACAGTTAGCAGAATTTGTAAATCTTCGTTTAGACTATTTCAATTACTTAATAGGAGTGTTGGTTTTAGACACCTTAGTAGTGGCACCATTTGCTTATCTAAGAGCAACAGGAAAACCTTTAAAGTTTACTTTCATCAAGTTAAGTAACATAGTTATATATGTGCTATTAAACTTCTTTTTTCTTTGGGCAATTCCTAAGTTTAATATCGAGTTTTCAGGATACGATAAAACAGATTTAGTAAAGTATATTTTCATTGCAAATCTTGCTGCAAGTGCAGTTACAATAGTGCTGTTGCTGCCTTACTTTTTAAAAACGAAATGGGTTTTTGATAAAACAATATTTAAGCAAATGCTGAATTACAGTTTACCCATAATGATCGCTGGGTTAGCATATGTCATTAACGAGAATTTTGATAAGTGGCTAATTCCAGATGTATTAGGAAAAGACATAAACGGTGCTTATGCTGGTTGCTATAAATTAGCAGTGTTTATGACGATTTTTATTCAAGCATTTAGACTTGGGGCAGAGCCCTTCTTTTTTAATCATGCCAAAGAGAAAAACGCAAAAAACACCTATGCCTTAATCATGAAATACTTTGTCATTTGTGGTACATTAATGTTATTATTCATTGTTGGGTTTATTGATGTTTTTAAATCGTTGATTGTTCGAGATGAAGCCTATTGGGTGGCTTTAGACATTGTACCAATTGTCTTATTGGCTAATTTGTTTTTAGGGATTTATTTTAATCTAGCAATATGGTACAAGCTCACAGACAAAACACGATTCGGAATGTACTTTTCAATTGTAGGAGCTGTTATTACTATTGTGCTAAATGTAATTTTGTTACCAAAATATGGCTTCATAGCAGCTGCATGGACTACATTAGTAGCATATTCTATAATGACGATAACGTCTTATGTTTTAGGACAAAAACACTATAAAGTCCCTTATCAAGTTTCAAGAATTTTGCTTTATATAGTTTTTGCTATGGCACTATCCTATATTTCTTTTGAACATCTAAGAGGCAACTATTACCTTAGCATATTGCTTATACTCATATTCTTACTTGGTATTTTATTTTTAGAAAGAAGAGAATTAAAACAGCTTATAAAGCGATAATGAATGATTAATCTATTTAATAAAATAAGAAAGCAACTGCTGATTGAGGATAAAATGGGACGCTATCTCAAGTATGCCATTGGCGAGATCATTCTTGTAATGGTAGGTATTTTATTGGCATTGCAGGTCAATACATGGAATAACAATAGGGAGCTTAAGAGAGAAGAACTAAAGGTTTTAAATAGTTTAAAACAAGAATTTATTGTTAACCTAAAGAAATTTGATAAGGCCTATGAATTTCACCTAAATCGTAAAAAAGCTATTGAAACCATGGCAAATGTCAATCATTGGGAACTTTCATTAGACAGTTTAAGAAGTTTGAATAGAACGATCAATAACAATTATACTTTTGATCCTTTTCAAGGAATTTATAATTCAGTTATTAATTCTGGTAAGATAGAATTGGTTTCGAACGATTCTTTAAAACTAAAAATTGCAAGGTTTCAAGATTTGATAAATGACTATAAAGAAGAAGAAACCAATACTATGGGATTTGTCCAACAAAATGTCTATCCATTTCAATTAGATAATTACAAATTGAATTTTAATTTATTTTTTAATGTTAAACAAAGTTCCAAAGAGGAACAGATGGAATTTAAAAACAACCTTATTCAATTAATAGAATCCGACAAGTACAAAAACATGATAGTTTATATTTACAATTATATGGCAGGTATTTTTGAAGAAGGCCCAGTTTTAAGGGACGAAATGCAGTCTATTATCAATTTATTGGAATCAGAAATTAAAACGTATGAAAATTAAAATTATAAATAAATCTAACCATAGCTTACCGCATTACGAAACTATAGCTTCAGCCGGAATGGACTTGAGAGCCAATCTTACTGAAGATAGAATACTTAAACCTCTAGAACGTACAATAGTAGGTACAGGCTTATTTATAGAATTACCTATTGGCTACGAAGCACAAGTCAGACCAAGAAGTGGCTTGGCAGCAAAAAAAGGAATTACAGTATTAAACGCACCAGGAACTGTAGATGCTGATTATAGAGGCGAAATAGGAGTGATTTTAGTCAATCTTTCCAATGAAGAGTTTACCATCCAAAACGGAGAGCGCATTGCACAATTGGTAATCGCCAAACACGAACGTGCAGAATGGATAGAAGTCGAAGAACTTTCTGAAACCGATAGAGGAGAAGGAGGCTTTGGAAGTACAGGGACTAAATAAAAGGCCCATTTAATTCCCCAAAGGGGAAAACAATAGAAGTAGAATAAAAAATTAATTAAAATATAAAAGTCCTTTCCTCTGGAAAGGATTTAGGATAGGCTTATGAAAATAATAGTACCCATGGCAGGTCGAGGCTCTCGTCTTAGACCACATAGTTTAACAGTACCAAAACCATTAATACCGGTTGCAGGTCAACCCATCGTGCATCGTTTGGTAAAAGACATTGCAAAAGTATTAAAGCAACCCATTGAAGAAGTCGCTTTTGTCCTTGGAGACCCAGCATTTTTTGGAGATGATGTTGTGGAGAGCTTAACGGAATTAGCAGAAGATTTAGGAGCAAAAGCATCTATCTACAGACAAGACCAACCTTTGGGAACTGGCCACGCTATTATGAGTGCTAAACCGTCTCTTTCAGGTCCTGCAGTAATTGCTTATGCAGATACCTTGATTAGAGCTGAATTTGATTTAGACCCAAGTGCAGATAGCGTGATTTGGACAAAGCGAGTCGATAATCCAGAGGCTTATGGCGTTGTTAAATTAAATGAAAACGAAGAAATTATAGAACTAGTAGAAAAGCCAAAGACATTTGTAAGCGATCAAGCGGTTATAGGTATTTATTACTTTAAAGATATTGCCGTTTTAAAAGCAAAGCTTCAAGAAGTTTTAGATGAAAACGTTATGAATGGTGGCGAATACCAAATCAACGATGGTATAAAGCGTATGATGGCAGATGGTAAAGTCTTCAAAACAGGTACGGTTGATGAATGGATGGATTGCGGAAATAAAAACATAACCTTAGAAACCAATGCCAAAATGTTAGGTTTCTTAAAAGCAGATGGCGAAGAGCAATTAGTTGACGATTCTGTCGTTTTAGAGAATTCAAAAATCATTGAACCGTGTTTCATTGCAAAAGGAACGGTTTTAAAGAACGCTACGGTTGGCCCAAACGTTTCTATAGGCAAAGATTGTGTTATTGAAAATTCAACCGTTAAAAATAGCTTAATACAGAATCAGACCACTATTAAAAACGCTAATTTAGATGAAGCTATGATTGGTAACCACGTTACCTATAATGGTGAGTTTACCAAAATTAGTATTGGAGATTATACGGTAATGGAATAACATTACTGCGTCCGCGTGCCGCTCGAAGCTTTAGCGTAGGAGCAAAGCAAGAATCTCATTATCCATAGTTGTAGTACATTTTGAAAATGAAGAACACCTTAATAATATTTCTGATTTCAATTTTAGGATTCAGTTGTTCAAAAAACGATTTTGAAAACACCAATCTGTATTTGGAATTTGACAAAGAAACCTATCAACTAAATGACAACTTTGAATTGACTATTCGAATTGTACCAATCGAAGCGGAAAAAACTATCAAAATTTATAAAAACCTGAATAACATTGAGGTTTCATTTTTATCAAAAGGCGAACAACTTGGATTTCATCAAGAATTAAAAAAAACTTTCGTTGAAGGACCAAGTTTAACAGGAGACGATAGTCAATATATTGATGAGTTTACCATAACAAAGGAAAAGCCATTTGAAAAAAAGCTCTTTGGAACAATTTCCGAATCGGAAAACGAAATAATATTTGAAATACCTGATTTGAAGATAAAGGATAAAATAGACAAAAGTTATCTATTTGAAAATCCGAATATTTTAGTCAAAGGAAATTGTAGAACAGTATATGGAATTGAAGGCAAACCATTTAAAACCAATGAATTGAAAATAATCTTTAAATAAAAACGCACTACAACAACGTTTAAGCGCAATAACGGCTGAATTTCCTAATCGTAAATTCCTGCATATTTGCTAATTTTGGTTTACTACTGGATAGTTCGACAGAACTATTCCCAAAACTAAACCATATACAAACAAGTTTGGAATAACTTTTGAAATCAAGCAGTTGTCAGGCTGAGCTTGTCGAAGCCAAATCGTAGAATCTAAATATGAAACTTAAACAACACATAACAAAACTTCTACTCGTACTATTTTTAGTATCCGGTTTTGCTATGGCTCAAGTTAATTTCAACAAACGACCAGATGATGACTTAGGCAATGTTGAAGACGAATTTCAAGAGCATTTTTTTGAAGCCTTAAAACAAAAAGGTATTGAAAACTATGAAAGAGCAGTTGAAGCACTTCATAAATGCCTTAATCTAGATTCTAAAAAGCCTGTCGTCTATTTTGAGCTTGGTAAAAATTACAATAAGCTTAAAAACTTTGGTGCAGCTGAAGATAACTTAAAAAAAGCAATTAGCATGCAGCCAGACAACGAGTGGTTTTTAGACGAGTTGTACGACGTGTATTTTCAGCAAGATGATATAGACAATGCCATTAAGACCATTAAACAGTTAGTAAAATATCATCCGGATTACAAGGAAGACTTGGCAGCCTTGTACATTAGGGAAAAACGCTATAAACAAGCGCTTGGTCTTTTAGATGAATTAGATGAAGAATTAGGTGTTAGCGAAGCAAGAGATGCTATGCGTAATGAAATTTACAGCATCACAGGCAATGCAGACGACCGCATTGAAAATTTGGAGCAACGTGTTGCCAACAATCCAAATAATGAGGAAAACCACCTTAAACTCATTTACAGATATAGTCAGACAGGCGACAGAAAAAAGGCATATAAAGCAGCTGAAAATCTTTTAAAAATCAAACCAGATTCAAAGTTTGTGCATCTAGCATTGTATAAGTTCTATTTACAAGACGGCAAAGTTGAGGATGCCATTAACTCTGTAAAAATAGCCTTAACAAGTCCAGAAATAAATGCAGAAGCCAAAGCAAAAGTTCTAAAAGATTTTGTGGGTTTTGTTGCTAAAAACCCAGAGTATGAAAGCGACTTAATTGACATTACAGCTTTAGTTGATGATAATAAAGACGCTCAAACCCATAGCGATTTAGGTCAGTACTATTTAAAATCTGGGGATAAAGTAAAAGCATTAGAAAACTTTAAAGAAGCCTTAAAAAAAGACCCAAATGACTTTAAGTTGATTAAGGATGTACTGTTATTACAATTGGACATTGAAGATTACAATGCAGTTATAAGAGATAGTGAAGCAGCTTTGGAGTTATATCCAGCTCAACCAATTTTGTATTTGGTTAATGGTGTTGCTAACAATAAACTAGGCAACTTTAAAAAAGCAATTGATAATTTAGAAATAGGAATGGATTACCTAATTGAAAACCCTAAAATGGAGTCTGACTTTTATTCAGAATTAAGCATAGCCTACAAAGGCCTCAATAATAATAGTAAGTCTGAAACGTTTGCTAAAAAGGCTAGAGACCTAAAAGCTCAACAATAACATTCCTGCTTTAGTCACTGAGCATTGGTTGAGATAAAAGATATTTTATCGAGAGCACCTTGCAAAGCAAGTCGAAGTGAAGCAGGAATCTCATAATAGAAAATGAAAAAACTAAAGCATATAAAACAACATATATTCAGAATCGCATTTGCTTTTGCAGTCCTATTGTTTGTGTTAAGTTGCAAATCCACAAAAAGTGTTATTGATTCAGGTAGGGCAAGTGATAAACTTTCTGCTAAGCAAGTGATAAAGCAACATCAAAAAAGCGATGCTGATTTTAAAACTCTTCAAGGGAAGGTTAAAATTGATATTACTCAAAATCAAAATGAACAAGGTTCAACTTTTAACTTAAGAATAGAAAAGGATAAGGTGATTTGGTTAAGTGCCAAGCTTGGTTTAGCTCGTATGATGATTACACCAGAAAAAGTACGCTTTTATAACAAATTAGACAATGAATATTTTGATGGAGATTATAAATTGTTGAGCGATTTTGCAGGTGTGGATTTAGATTTCTATAAAGTTCAGAATATTTTGTTGGGCCAGGCGATTTTTGACTTAAAAGATCAACAGTACACGGTTTCTGTAAATGAGAATTCTTATGCGCTTCAACCTAAAGATCAAAATGCGTTGTTGGAATTGTTTTATTTAATTAATCCATCCCATTTTAAAATGGACAGTCTACAATTGTTTCAACAGTTAAAAAAGCGTATCCTTCAAGTAGATTACAAATCCTACCAAGAAGTTGAAAAACAGATACTTCCTAAAGATATTAGAATCATTGCCGTTGAAGATTCTGATGAGGTTGCTATCACTATGGAGTTTAAGTCATTAACACTAAATGAGGATGTTAGATTTCCATTTAATATTCCAGCAGGATATAAAGAAATAGTTATTAAGTAAGGTTAAATGAATAAGCGATTATATATAATTTTATTTACAGGATGTCTATTATCCTCAATGTCTTTGTTAGCTCAAAGCGATAAGCAAAAAAAGCTTGAAGAACAACGCCAACAGATACTAAAAGAAATAAAACAATTTCAAGCTTTTCTTTTGGGCAAAAAGAAAGAAGAAAGATCTGAAATCACACTTATTGAGGACCTCAATTATAAAGTTCGACGTAGACAAAACCTTATAAGGATTACTAACGAACAAGCCAACTTACTTACAAGAGAAATAAATACAAATCAGCAAGAAATCACAAGTCTCAGAGCGCAGTTACAAGAATTAAAGGATGATTATGCTGCCATGATTGTTAAATCATACAAGAGTAAGTCAGAACAAAGTAAAGTAATGTTCTTGTTGTCTTCAAATAATTTTAAGCAAGCCTACAAGCGACTACAATACATTAGGCAATATGCTAATTACCAGAAAGAACAAGGTGAAGCTATTAAAACTAAGACTAAAGAATTGCAAGAGTTAAATCTTCAACTGTCTAAACAAAAAGCGGATAAAGACAAGTTAATTCAGGAAAATAGAATTGCAAAGGCTGAACTTGAAAAAGAGCTTAAAGAGCACGAAAAATTAATGGCTATCATCAAAGCTGATATGGGTAAATTTTCAGCTCAGATAAAACAAAAAAGACAAGAAGCTGATCGACTGGATAAGGAAATAAATAGATTAATTAGAGAAGCTATTGCGGCTTCTAATGAAAAAGCTGGTAAGAAAACATCTACAGGAAAGTTTGTATTAACTCCAGCCGATAAGATTGTTGGGGAAAGTTTTGAATCTAATAAAGGAAGACTAGGTTGGCCAGTTGAACGAGGAATAGTTAAAGGTAAGTTTGGTAAAACAAGATCTTTAACTGATAACACGGTAGAGGTAAATAATTCTGGTATTAAAATAGCAACAACAACTGATGCGGATGTTAAGGCTATTTTTAATGGTGAAGTGTCTAAAATTATTGTCGTGAAAAATGCAAACCCAGGCATCATGGTTCGGCATGGTAATTATGTTACTATTTACTACAACCTTTCTAAAGTATTTGTAAAACCTGGTGATAAAATATCTACAGGACAAGTCATTGGCAAAGTATTTACTAGTAAAGTTACTGGAGAAAGTCTGCTAGATTTTAGATTGTTTAAGAATGATCAAAAATTAAATCCAGAATACTGGCTGGTTAAGAATTAAACTTTTACCAATACAAATCCACTTCTTGTTTTTCGGTAATGGTTGCCATTAAAATAATAGTAACGCTTCCCTTTTACTCTTACAACTTTATATTGCCTAGGCAATTTCTTAACTATTGTTACTGATGCTGGTTGAGCCACAACGACGCGTCTTGCACAAGAACTTAAACTTAAGGAAAATACAAAAACTAGGGTATAAACTAAAAATCTCATCATTAATAAATTTGATTGATCATAAGACTAATAGTTTTAGAAAAGGTTTATTTTTATTAAAATAAAGATGCTGAAATAAATTCAGCATGACAATTTTTACTTTTCAAAACCAACTTTGTCATTCTGAACTTGATTCAGAATCTATTACTCAAAAATGGCCTTTAATTCTGTAGCGTCAGAAGGCTTCATTTTACCAGCTAAAACCAAGCTCAATTGCTTTCTTCTAAGCGCTGCATCATAACGCTCTTTTTCTAGTTCAGTTTCTGGTATTAATTCGGGAACTTTTACAGGTCTCCCAGTTTCATCTACTGCAACAAAGGTATATATAGCTTCGTTAGCTTTTATACTTTCTCCTGTTTCCCTATCTTCAATCCAAACATCCAAATACACTTCCATTGAGGTTGTAAAAGCACGAGATACTTTAGCCTCTACAGTAACTACACTTCCTAAAGGGATAGAACGGTTAAAAGCCACGTGATTTACTGAGGCGGTTACCGCAACTCTTCTTGAATGTCGCCTAGCAGAAATACTCGCTGCTCTATCCATTCGAGCTAATAATTCACCTCCAAAAAGATTATTTAATGGGTTAGTTTCACTTGGTAAAACAAGGTCTGTAACAACAGTTTTAGACTGAAATGCGGTTCTAGGTTGCATAAATTCTTAAAATTTGTGCAAAGATATGTTGATTTGTATAAATAAAAGGATAAGAAAAGGTTAATCTAATTTCTTAATGAGTAGCCAAGCATCTTTGTTATGCTCTCGACGGATTTTATATAGTGCTTTATGCGCTTCAACTCTGGTTTCAAAACTTGCATAAACTACTTCGTGCAACCCATAACGGTTTTTGCCAATCTTTCTGGCTTTGTAACCCATCTCTCTAAGCTGATCTACTTTTTTATCAGAATTGGCTTCAACTCTAAAAGCGCCAGCTACAATATGATAATTACCTGTTTGTTTTTCTATAGAGAGTGTAGCAGCAGGTAGTGGATTGCTAATAACAAAAGTTGCTTCCTGTACTTTAGCGTCAAGTTGTGCATTCGCTTCTTCTTGTGCTAATTGGTTGTGGTTTTCAATGGTATTATTATAGTACTTAAAAGCACCAAAACCACTTAAACCTAAAATAATTACAGCTGCCGCAGCATATTTTAACCAGTTGTTATTAGAACGCTTTTCTGGAGTAAAGGCAATAGGTGCGGCCTCTTCAATGCTTTCAGCTTCTTTTTTGTAAACCTCACGCTTAATATCTTGTGACGTAAAGTGCGATAAACCAAAAGAGTCTGTTAAGTAATTGATATGACTTGATGGGTTGAATACAATTTTTCCTTCCGTATTTAAAACCAGCTCACCAATGTTTTCAAACTGAATGGTTTCTCCTTCAACAAGGTAAGATTTTATGGCCTTTACTTGTTTAGAAATCTTATCATTAGCAGTAGCATAAGGTACTTTTTCTACTTCAGCAATATAGTTGGCTAATAATCCGTCATTATTCTGTAATTGCTCATTAAAAGACAATACTTTTTTTGGCGGATAAAACGTGTGTGTAGAGTTGTGCACTTTTGCCGAAACACGATTGGTTAAGAAAGCACCTAGCTGAGGCACAGTAACACAATCGTATCGGTATAAAAGGTCGCTAATGTAAGTTTCTAACTGCATAAGAAACAAAGTTAAAAATTTTTAAAAGTGAAAAAAGTTTAAGCTAGTTTAGTTATTAACATCAGAAAAATTTAGTTTCTTGTAGGTTTGAAAACCAATATTTTAAATGACTGAACAAGATTTAATTTATGCTTTAGCGCTTCAGCATGTGCCAAAAATTGGAGCAACTACTGCTAAAAAATTAATTAATCATTGTGGTTCTGCAGAAGCTGTTTTAAAAGAGAAAAAAGCAAATCTTCTGAGGATTGATGGTATTGGTACAATAACTATTGAAGGCCTTTTTGATGCTATTCATGTTGAAGAAGCTGAAAACGAATTGCAATTCATTAAAGACAACAACATAAAGGCTCATTATTTTACTGAAGATACTTATCCTGAAAAGTTAAAACATTGTATTGATGGACCACTAGTATTGTTCCAATCTGGGAAAATTAATTTAAATAAAAAGCACATAATTAGCATTGTTGGAACACGAAAAATAACAACTAATGGCATCGCCTTTTGTGAAAAATTAGTTGAAGCATTATCGCCCTATAATCCTGTCATTGTCTCTGGTTTTGCTTACGGAACAGATATTACCGCTCAAAAAGCAGCTATAAAACACAATCTACAAACCATTGGTTGTTTGGCACATGGCCTAAACCAAATCTATCCTAAAGCTCATAAAAAATATGTGGCTGATGTAGAAAATCATGGTGGGTTTTTTACCGACTTTTGGAGCACGGATGTCTTTGATAGAAACAACTTTCTAAAACGTAACAGAATTATTGCTGGGTTAAGCGAAGCAACCATAGTAATTGAATCTGCAGAGAAGGGAGGAAGCTTGGTTACTGCAGATATAGCTAATTCTTACGACAGAGAGGTTTTTGCAGTACCAGGAAGAATAACAGATAGCCAAAGTGTAGGGTGTAATAATCTCATAAAATTTCAGAAAGCCCATTTGTTGTCTGATCCTTTAGATGTGCCCTATCTATTAAATTGGCAACTAGAGAATGATGCTTCGACAGGCTCAGCAACCAAACCAGTAGTGCAAAAGCAGCTTTTTGTAGAGTTAGAGCCTGACGAAAAGACGATTTACAATTACTTAAAGGAAAATGACAAGGAACTATTAGACGTTATAGCGTTTGATTGCGGAATTCCAACATTTAAGTTAGCAGGTATTTTGCTTAATATGGAATTAAAAGGTGTGGTGAGGCCTTTGCCTGGTAAGTTGTTTGAGGTTATTTAGATTTCTTTGAGATAAGGTACAAATGGTAAACACATACAATAATAATGATAATAGCCAAATATGCTATCCAATCTAATTTTTTTGCATCTATTATTCGCGATAGGATCAAGAGCAGCATAGCTAATACAGTTAATAAAGGACTTAAAAGTTCTTTTTTCATATTAATACCCAACCTTTTCCCTTACACGTTGTAATACGTCATCAGCAACAAGCTTAGCTTTAGCAGCGCCTTTAGCTAATGCACTATCAACTTCGTTGAGATTGTCCATATAGTAATTATAACGTGTTCTTGGCTCTGCAAAACGCTCTAAAATGAGTTCATATAGTGCTTGTTTCGCGTGACCGTAACCATAGTTACCACCTTCATAATTGGTTTTCATTGCAGAAACTTGGTCTTCTGATGCGAGTATATTGTATAAAGCAAAACAGTTGCAAGTTTTCCAATCCTTTGGTGCTTCTAAAGGAGTACTATCGGTTTGAATAGACATGATTTGCTTACGTAATTTCTTTTCTGGTAAAAAGATATTAATGATGTTACCCTTACTCTTGCTCATTTTTTCACCATCAGTACCAGGAATAAGCATGGTTTCTTTTTGTATATCAGCTTTTGGTAACACAAAAGTTTCTCCACCCATTTTAGCATGAAAGCGAGAAGCGACATCTCGTGTCATTTCTATGTGTTGTTCCTGATCCTTGCCTACAGGAATAATCTCAGCATCATACAATAAAATATCGGCGGCCATGAGCATAGGATAGGTAAATAAACCACCATTGACATCGTCTAATCGATCTGCTTTGTCCTTAAAGCTATGTGCTAATTCTAATCGTTTAAATGGAAAGAAACAGTTTAAATACCAAGCCAATTCCGTTACTTGTGGCACATCACTCTGTCTGTAAAACACGCTTTTATCTATATCTAATCCAAAAGCCAACCAAGTAGCTGCTGTAGAATAGGTGTTATTTCTTAATGTTTCAGCATCTTTAATTTGAGTCAATGAGTGCAAATCTGCTATAAACAAATACGAATCATTATTATCATCTTTAGCTTTTTCTATTGCTGGTAATATTGCCCCTAAAATGTTTCCTAAATGAGGAGTTCCTGTACTTTGTATACCTGTTAGTATTCTTGCCATAGTATTACCTGCAAAGGCAGGTATTTTTTTAGTACTGCTTTTTACTAAGAGACTTCGACAAGCTCAGTCTGGCAACAAGTAAAAATCAGTTTTTAAACTTAATTTTTAATTAAAAAGCAAAGATAATTTTTTAGCAGCACTATGAGAAGCTATTTGAATTAAATACTTAGTTTTGGTGCCATGGCAATGATAAAGTATCCTTTTTGGCTTTTATACCGTATTTGGTTCTATGTTTTAGTAGCCATACCTATTATTGTATTATTTCCAATTCTCTTAATATCTATTTCTAGAGAAAAATGGTATCCATTCTTTTTTAAATTAGCGCGTTTTTGGGCAAGGTTTATACTTATTGGAATGGGATTCAATTATAAGATTATAAAAGAAGAAGTCCCAAATCCAAAGAAGAGCTACATGTTTATAGCCAATCATACTTCCATGACTGACATTATGCTAATGTTGGCGGCAGTAAAAAATCCATTTGTGTTTGTAGGGAAAAAAGAATTGGCTAACATTCCTTTATTCGGATTTTTCTACAAGCGTACGTGCATTTTGGTTGATAGAGGCAGCGCCAAGAGTAGGCAAGCAGTTTTTTTAAGGGCACAAAGACGTTTAAAACAGGGATTAAGTATCTGTATCTTCCCAGAAGGAGGTGTGCCCGAAGAACATGTTGTATTAGACGATTTTAAAGATGGAGCATTTCGTTTGGCTATAAATCATGAGATTCCTATAGTGCCATTAACTTTTTACGATAACAAAAAACGATTTTCTTATACTTTTTTTAGTGGAGGGCCAGGTTTAATGAGAGCCAAGATTCATAAATTTCTTCAAACAAAAAGCTTAAAAATTGAAGATACTAAAGCGTTAAATCAAAAATCAAGGGCAATCATCTTAACGGAGCTCAATAAAAATTTGCCAAAAGTTGAATAAAAAAGAAAAGCCACCCCAACCACGAGTAGCTTTTGTCATCATTGCATTCATCATTGCTTTTGTTTGTTTGCAATAACCTAATCTAACTTAACTAACCTAAAACTTATAACTTAATCCAGTATATAAACCAATAAAGAATGGTCTATAATTACCAGATGTATTACTAAATGTGTTTATTTGATACTTGAACTGTGGTTCAAGATTAAAATTCCATTGTTTTGATAAACTATAATCCAGTCCTAAACCAAAATTGGCACTAAAACTTGTTGAGTTCATATTGTTGGCTTCGCCTATTAGAGTTGATATGCCGTTAATGTCCGCATATATTTCGTTACGGTTCAAAAATAAGGTACTAAAGCCACCAATAATATTTAATCCAAATTTTCTATCTAGCAAACGGTATTCTAGCTCTAAAGGAAGCTCTATAAAACCAAAACGCTGATCAATATTTCCAAATATCTTTGAATTAAAAATTTCAGGAGTTGTATTTGAGTCCAACATATTACCACTCATTAAGGTAATATTTTCATATCCATCTCTAGCACTTAAATTACCCATAACCGAAACATTCTCTTCCGTCGCATTTCTTGAAGCAAGTACACTACCATTTAATGCAATTACATTGGAGGTGCTTTGACTAAGATTAACTCTGTTAATGCCTGCTCTAACTTTGAGTTTATTAGAAATGGTATAAGAACCAGTGATACCATAACTCATATTAACATCACCCCTCTTCGAATTGTTGTTAAATTGTTGGTCTATTGATGAACCTTGACCAAGAGAACTGTAATAAACAGGCGCAACATTGGGCGCAATGCTCCACCTGTTTTGTTCATCTTCTTTTTCTTTTTCATCAATATCTTCTTCGTTATTTTTATTGCTGGCAATAGCGTCTAGGATAGATTCCTTATCATTACCTTCTTTTAAAAGAGAAGTATCTTTTTCTAATTCTTTGTGAACTTCAGAATTTGAATTTTCAGAATTTGAAGCTTCTTTAATATCATTTGACGATTCATTATCTGTTACTGTAGAGTTTTTATCTTTAATAGTACTCTCAATAATCGATTTCATTTCAGAATCATTAATAATTTCATCTTCTAATTGGTTTTCAGAATTTTCATTGTTCGAAGCTACTGTACTGTTATTGTATTCGTTTTTTAATTCTGTTAAACTTTCGTTTGAATTAACAGTTTTTATATCTTCCTTGCCGTTCGTATTTGCTACAGTATTCGATTTGTTGTTTTTGGATGAGGTTAATTCTCTTTCTTTGTTTTGTTCTGTTGCAGAATTTTCATTTCCGCTAGGATTAGATGATTCATTCTCATTAGAATCTGCAACATTTATGTCTTGTGCGCTATTGTCTAAACTGTTTTCGTCTCCATTAGAATTGTTTATTTCGATATCTTTCTGAGAATTATCATCTGCTTTTTCGGTATCTACGATTGTAGGTACCACCTCATTGTCATCAGATGAAGTAAATAAAGATATGCCTACAGTTAAAAGCAAAGCAATTACCGCAGCGACACCACCTATCTGCCACCATAGAGCAATAACTCTACGTTTTTTCTTTTTCTTAGGGAGACTATCACTTATGCGATCCCAAACAGCATCACTAGGAGTCACTTCAAAGTCTTTAAACTTCTCCTGAAAAAGTCTGTCTATATTTTTCTTTTCGTTCATTTTATAACGATTGCGAACTTAAACGCGCTTTGTAATCTTCTATTTTTTCTTTCAAAATCATTCTTGCTCTTGCCAGATTAGATTTCGAGGTTCCCTCAGATACATTAATCAATTCACTTATTTCTACGTGAGAATAACCATCTAAAACATATAGGTTAAATACTAATCGATATCTATCAGGCAATTCTTGTATAATCTTTAATAAAAAATCTATGCCAATACTTTCATCATTAATATCTACTGTAACATCTTCTATATTCCCTTCATTAACAATATCAAAAACACCCACATTTTCTCTGTAGCGTTGTAACGATGTGTTAATAGCTATACGTTTTAACCAACCTTCAAAAGAACCTTTGTTTTTGTACTGATCTATTTTACTAAATACAGTTATAAATGCATCATGCAGATTATCCTCTGCTTCAGCATAGTTTTTAGAGTACTTAAGACAAAGCGAAAATAATTTACTTGCATATTGCTTGTATAATTGGCTCTGAGCTTTAGCATCTTGTTTTATACATTTTTCTATGAGTTGTTCTAAACTCACATTATTGTTGGAATTAATTAATAATTATTTGCTCTCTACTTCCCCAGTATTTCTACCATCAACAACAGGGACTTCTATTAGATGATATTGATCTACGCCATATTCATCTTTTCCTTTATAAAACTTAAACAGATATACTTGGTCTCCAGAAACTGTTAGGTCAAACCCTACAGTAGTTAGCTCATCTAGAGCAACACAGTTTTCATTTTCATAAACTGTATTTAACACAGATACGGTTCTTTCATATCCTTCAATATCAAAAATAATATTGTTAAAAACGTAGCATGAGCTAGGTTTTATGTAGGATAATAGAATTTCATAGGTATTACCTTGTATGAAATATTCTGGAACTTCAACACTCTCAATTGGTATAAATTCGGTGTGTAAAGCAGGATCTGAATTTTCTAAACTACAAGAAGATAGAAAAGTTAAACCTATAAGAAATAAAAAAACACGCATTTTCACAATTCTATATTTATTAATTCCAAACAGTAGATGCAAAAAGTGTAAAATGGTTGCGTCTAAAAATAAAGAAATCCTGTTTTTAGCAGGATTTTTTTATAACTTATTGATTATCATTTATTAAGGACTTTACTTTTTCTTCTAATTCGTCCATTAAATCAGGATTATCTTTAATTAAAGACTTAACAGCATCTCGTCCCTGGCCAAGTTTTGTGTCTTCATAACTAAACCAAGAGCCACTCTTTTTTATAATATCGTGCTCAACTGCTAAATCTAAAACTTCTCCTACCTTAGAAATACCTTCGCCATACATAATATCAAACTCCGCAGTTCTAAATGGTGGGGCAACTTTGTTTTTTACAACCTTTACTCTTGTCTTATTGCCCATAATATCACCATTACTGTCTTTAATTTGAGTAGAGCGTCTAATATCTAAACGCACAGAGGCGTAAAATTTTAAGGCATTACCACCTGTAGTTGTTTCTGGGTTACCAAACATCACACCAATTTTTTCACGCAATTGGTTAATGAAAATCATAGTACAATTGGTTTTGCTGATTGAAGCCGTTAACTTTCTTAATGCTTGAGACATCAAGCGTGCATGTAGCCCCATTTTAGAGTCTCCCATTTCACCTTCTATTTCACTTTTTGGGGTTAAGGCTGCTACAGAATCTACTACAACAATGTCTATAGCTCCGGAACGTACTAAGTTGTCCGCTATTTCTAAAGCTTGCTCACCATTGTCTGGCTGAGAGATAATTAAGTTCTCTAAGTCAACACCAAGTTTTTCAGCATAAAAACGGTCAAAGGCGTGCTCTGCGTCAATAAAAGCGGCAATACCACCAGCTTTCTGTGCTTCAGCAATAGCGTGCAGGGTTAATGTTGTTTTACCTGAAGATTCAGGCCCATATATTTCTATAACTCTTCCTCTTGGGTAACCACCAACACCTAAAGCAATATCTAATCCTAAAGAACCTGATGAAATTGCATCTACATCTACTATGGCCTGATCACTCATTTTCATTACGGTTCCTTTTCCGTAGGCTTTATCTAATTTGTCTAAAGTTAATTTTAACGCTTTTAGCTTAGCTTCTTTTTCACTACTCATTTCTACTGTTTTCTATTTAAATTAACATCAAAAATACCACTTATTTTATTTTTTTCAATTTTACGACGCAACCATTTTACACTTTTTACATCTATTAAATAGAAAAGTGAAAAATTGCTATGAAAAAGACTTGATTTGACCGGTCAAGTAAGCTAATTAAGAAGCATAAAATTAATCACTTTTAGGTATTTAAAGTTAGTTAGTAAAGCACTTTGATAAATTCAAGGTGCTTTTTTAATGCTACTTGTCTAAAAATAATACCTTTGCACCAAATTCTTTAACCTTAAAAATTAGTATAGCATGCAACTGTACAATAACTTAAGTGCTAAAGAAAGAGCAGAACTCATCGAAAAAGCGGGAAAAGAGCGCTTAACGATCTCTTTCTATAAGTACGCCAAAATTGGCAATACCCAAATATTTAGAAATCACATGTTTTTAGCTTGGGATGAGCTAGATGTTTTGGGCAGAATCTATATAGCTAACGAAGGTATTAATGCCCAATTATCCGTTCCGGCTGAAAACTTTGAAGCCTTCAAAAATCATTTAGACACTATCACATTTTTAGAAAATGTAAGACTTAACATTGCTTTAGAGCATGATAATTTTGCCTTTTTAAAATTAAAAGTAAAAGTGCGTCATAAAATAGTTGCTGATGGTCTTAATGACGAAACGTTTGATGTTACAAACAAGGGTGTCCATGTTGATGCAGAACAATTTAATGCACTTATTGAAGATCCGGACACCGTATTGGTAGATATGCGAAATCATTACGAAAGTGAGATTGGCCATTTTAAAAATGCCATTACTCCAGATGTTGACACCTTTAGAGAGTCTTTAGATTTAATTGAAGAAGACTTAAGAGAGCATAAGGAGGATAAAAAATTAGTGATGTATTGTACGGGAGGAATTCGTTGCGAAAAGGCAAGTGCCTATTACAAACATAAAGGATTCAAAAATGTATTTCAGCTTGAAGGGGGAATCATAAATTACACAAGACAAGTTGAAGCAGAAGGTCTTGAGAATAAGTTTATAGGTAAAAACTTTGTGTTTGATGAAAGACGATCAGAGCGCATAAGTGATGATGTTATTGCTAACTGCCACCAATGTGGAAAACCAGCAGATACACATACCAATTGTGCAAACGAAGCATGTCATTTATTATTTATTCAATGTGATGAGTGTAAAGAAAAAATGGAAAATTGCTGTTCTTCACACTGCCAAGAGGTCATAAAACTGCCTTACGAAGAGCAAAAGAAGCTGCGCAAAGGGCAAGGCAACAGTAATGATATCTTTAAAAAGGGTAGAGCTGATCACTTACCTTACAAAAAGGATTTGCGAAACATTTTTGAAGCACAAAAGAATACCGCTAAATAAATGAATATTTACAAGCTATTACAGCTCAACAGAAAAATAAAAAATCATAGAATTAAGTTTTTAGGGCTTTTTCTGTTGCATAAATTCAATAAGCGCTATCTGGCCGTGAATTTAGATCCTGTTTTGGCGTGTAACCTGCGTTGTAAAATGTGTTATTTTACTGATGCAGATTATGTAAAAACATTAAAAGGACAGTTTAAAGAAGGCGATTTAGAAAAGGTTGCAAAAACGATTTTTAATCGCGCTTTAAAATTGCAAATAGGCTGTGGTACAGAGCCAACATTGTATAAAAATTTAGTAAGAATTGTAGAATTAGGAAAGCAACATAAAGTACCATATATTTCTATAACTACAAATGCAAACTTACTAACCAAAGAAGACATTGAGCCTCTTCTAAAAGCAGGACTTAATGAGTTTACCATTTCGCTTCATGGAGTTACCAAAGAGAGCTATGAAAACTTCATGAAAAAGGCGAGTTATGAAAAATTCCAAAACGCTTTAAATGCTTTTGTTGAGCTAAAAAAGGACTACGATTTTAAGGTAAGAATTAATTACACTTTTAATAAAGATAATTTTTACGAGCTAAGGGATTTTTTCAAGTATTTTGATGGTAAAAGTTTTGATATTCTTCAACTAAGACCAATTCAAAAGATAGGAAACACTGAGTATAATGATTTTGATGTTTCTTCTTTAGAGGATGATTATTTAGACCTCATAAAAAATGTTAGGCAACAGTGCTCTAGCCATCATATTACTTTAATGGCACCAGATAGTTTATCGGTTTTAAAAAGACTGAATGATTCAAGTCTTGTTTTCGACTATACCTTTTGTTATGTATCACCTAGTAAATTTTGGAAAGAAGGCTTTAATTGGAGAGAAGAGTCATTTAATGAGTTCTCCAAGAAGATTGGATGGAGTAAATTATTGTTAGCTAATGTATTTAAAACTAAATCCAAACTTAAGTCGCTTTCTAATAAGCTCAACTACGAGATAGAATTTAATTAAGAACAAAGCACAACGAGATGCAAAAGATAGAACTTATGGCACCTGCTGGAAATTTCGAATCTCTGCAAGCCGCTTTAGATAATGGTGCAGATTCTGTATACTTTGGGGTAGAGCAGCTAAATATGCGTGCCAGAGCTTCAATAAACTTCACCTTAGGCGATCTAGAAGAAATAAGTAAGCGCTGTAAAACAAAAAGTGTAAGGACTTATTTAACGCTAAATACTATTATTTACGATCATGATTTGTCTATAGTAAAAACCTTGGTAAAACGAGCAAAAGAAGCAGATATTACAGCAATTATAGCCATGGATCAGGCGGTTATAGCTATAGCCAGAGAGCTTGACATGGAGGTACACATCTCAACTCAAATAAATATTACCAATCTTGAAACCGTAAAGTTCTATGCCATGTTTGCAGACACTATGGTTTTGAGTAGAGAATTAAGTTTGCGCCAGGTAAAACATATAACAGAACAAATAGAGAAAGAACAAATCAAAGGTCCTTCAGGAAGATTGGTAGAGATTGAGATTTTTGGACATGGTGCACTTTGTATGGCTATATCTGGTAAATGCTATATGAGTTTACATGCGTATAATTCCTCGGCTAATAGAGGTGCATGTAAGCAAAATTGCAGAAAGAAATATACAGTTATAGATCAAGAAACAGGAGTGGAAATGGAGCTTGATAATGAGTACATAATGTCACCAAAAGATTTATGTACCATAGATTTTTTAGATCAAGTTGCAGATGCTGGTATAAAGGTTTTAAAGATTGAAGGCAGAGGAAGATCACCAGAATATGTGGCTAAAGTAATTAAGTGCTACCGAGAAGCTATAGATAGTTTAGAAAAGGGGGCGTACTCTAAAGAACAAGTTATCTCTTGGATGCAAGATTTAGAAAAGGTATATAATAGAGGATTTTGGAGTGGCTATTATTTAGGGCAGAAGTTAGGAGAGTGGAGCAAAGGCTCTGGAAGTCACGCTACTCAAAAGAAAGTTTATATAGGTAAAGGAGTGCATTATTTTCCAAAGGCGAAAATCGGAGAATTTAAAATTGAAGCTTACGACATTTCACTTGGAGATACGATTTTAATTACAGGGCCTACAACTGGAGCTAAAGAATTTGAGTTGAAAGAAATGCTGGTCAATGACATACAACAGCAAAAAGGAACTAAAGGGGATGTTATAACTATACCTTTAGATTTTAGGGTAAGACCATCGGACAAATTATATAAAATTGTAGAAAATAAAGTAGAAGCCTAATGGTTGTTATAACATTACAGCGCAACAAATGTATTGGTTGTAATTACTGTGTAGAATTGGCACCACAACAATTTCAGATGTCTAAAAAGGACGGAAAATCAGTATTGTTGCGTGCCGAAGAAAAGAAAGGTTTTTTCACGCTAAAGTCAAAAGATTATGAGATTTTGGAACCAAGTCAAAATGCTTCAAAAGCATGTCCTGTAAATATTATTACGGTGAAAAACATATAAAAAGTGTGCTTCAGACACAAAGCTGAAACACACTTTTTAGTCTTAAATATCTTTTTACTTCTTTATAAGCTTGATAGTTTTCTGTTGGTTTTGTTCCCCATAAAGTGTTACAAAATATAATCCATTAGATAGTTGCGCCAAGTTAATTTGTTTTATGCCTTCGGAAGTATCTCTCTTTAACTTAAAAACAGATTTTCCTAATACATCAACAATCTCCAAAGCTTCAATTTTTACTGTTGAACTAATATTAACAACATCATTAAAAGGATTAGGAAAGATCGAAGTATTTTCTATTGTTGCTTCTTCAACACTTAAGGTCCCTACATTAAAAGTGTGCGTAGTGGTTTCTCCCATATAGGTAACTTCCCATTTCCATTCACCTTCAATATTCGGAAATGCGTTCCACCTCCACCAAGATAATTGATAGTAGTCGGTTAAGTTATAGTTCCAATTAAATAAATCCGTATTGTCCGGCTTTATAATTCTAAGGTTTAAAGAGGTTCCAGGTTCTTGGTCTTTAATAAAAACCGTAAAGAAAACCTGATCATTAAGATCAAATTGGTTACTTAAGTTAGGTGTTTCTGTTGTTGGACAAGCATTAAATACTGGATCTGCTGTATGGGTAAGTGCAGCATTTACCTCAGGATTTAAATATGGCTTTTGAGATTGCCACCAAGAGTCTATATTCATTGTATTGCAAGTGCCAGCATAAGGATCTACTAATTGGGTGTAAGTGCTATTTGTGTGTACTTCAAAATGTAGATGAGGACCAGTTGAAACTCCCGAGCTCCCCATAATGCCCAAAAATTCTCCTTCGGCAACCATATCACCAATATTCTTAGTAGTCAAAGAGCCATTTTTTAAATGACCATACCAAGCAATACTTCCATCACTGTGTTGAACATACACGGCGTTCCATGGAGTTGTAGTACTAAAGTCGCAACTACGATCAAAATTGCCATCCCCTTTCCCTATAATTTGTCCAGCTGCAGCAGCAACTATTTCAACCTGATCATTATCCATTGCATACCAAGAAAAAGGCCAAGAAAAAACATCAATACCTTGATGATTATAACCGTTTGTAGTATCGTAAGTTTTTGTTCCACAATTGTAATCCGTAAGCTGATTAGGTGTATTAGGATTGTGATCAACATAATTAGAAATTCCCCAAATAGAACTATAATCTACATTAGATGCCTTCTGTACAGGCCATATAAAAAGAGGATGGTTACCTCTACTAGAATTAGAAAATGCTAGATTGTTATTGCGCTTTAATAATGCAATATTTTCGTTTAATTCTTTATAAATAGTATTACGTTGTTCAGAAGTTAAGCATTCTGAATTTGCTTTAGTTCTAACAAATTCCCCTCCAAAGGCCTTTGAGGGTGCATTTTGAGAATAGTTTAGCTTAAATGCTAAAATTAGAGCAAGTAAAGTGATTTTTGCTTTCATTATTTTTGAAGTATTGGTTTTACTTACATCGAAAAGATTAAAAAATGTGAGCATTGGAGAACAAAAATCTTTTAAAAAGAGTTTCTTACTTCTAAAAGGATGCCTTAGCTAACTAAAGAAATAATAGTATCTTTACTCATTAATAATTTTATGAATCCTTTATTTAGGCTTTAATAGCTTAGATTCAATATATAGTTTAATATGGCTTGTAACAGTTGTACAACTGAAAAAGGGGGTCAACCAAAAGGATGTAAAAACAATGGTACTTGCGGTACAGATAGCTGCAATAAACTCACTGTTTTTGATTGGCTGGCTAATATGTCGCTTCCAAACGGACAAGAACCTTTTAAAGGGGTAGAAGTTCGTTTTAAAAATGGCAGAAAACAATATTATAAAAACACTGAAAATCTTTCTTTAAGTATTGGCGACATTGTTGCCACTCAGGCAAAATCTGGTCACGACGTTGGTATGGTTACGCTAACGGGTGAGTTGGTACGAGTGCAGATGAAGCGTAAAAAGATTGATATTGATGATTCAGAGGAAGTCTTAAAAATATATCGTAAGGCATCTCAAAAAGATATAGACATTTGGTCTGACTCAAGAGATAAGGAAGAACCTATGAAGGTTAAAGCACGTCAATTTGCTATAGACCTTAATCTGAAAATGAAGATTTCTGACATAGAGTTTCAAGGTGATGGAAGTAAAGTAACTTTCTATTATACAGCCGAAGAACGTGTGGATTTTAGAGAGTTGATTAAGGTTTTTGCCAGAGAGTTTAAAACCAGAATTGAAATGCGCCAGGTCGGTTTTAGACAAGAAGCCGCAAGACTTGGAGGTATAGGATCTTGTGGAAGAGAATTGTGTTGTTCTACTTGGCTAACCGATTTTAGGTCGGTAAGTACCTCTGCAGCTAGGTATCAGCAATTATCTTTAAATCCTCTAAAATTAGCAGGCCAATGTGGTAAGCTTAAATGCTGTCTTAATTATGAGCTAGATGCTTATTTAGATGCTTTAAAAGCCTTTCCTAAAAATGAAACTAAATTGTATACCGAAAAAGGAACTGCCATTTGTCAAAAAACCGATATTTTTAAAGGGCTGCTTTGGTATGCTTATGAAGGCGAATGGATGAATTGGCATGTCGTCACAGCAGAACAAGCCAATGAAATTATTGCAAAAAACAAGAAAAAAGAAAAAGTAACCAGTCTAGAAGAATACGCGGCCGAACATACAAAAGACACTAAAACAGAATTTGAAAACGTTGTAGGTCAGGATAGTTTAACACGTTTCGATAATCCAAAATCCAAAAAGAAACGTAATAAGAATAGGAATAGAAACAAAAACCGCAATCAAAGACAGAATGCAAAGAAAAACTAATTGGTTACTATTGGCACTTGTAAATTTGTTTTTGGTTACAAGTTGTGATTCTAAAGCGGTATACGATGAATATAAATCTGTTCCAGACAAATGGCATAAAGACTCAATAGCATCCTTTAATTTTAAAGCACCAGATACTATAAGAAATTATAATCTCTATGTTAATTTAAGAAACAATAATGATTACGCGTTTAGTAATTTGTTTCTCATAGTAGAGTTAAATTATCCAAATGGCAAAGCAGTTACTGATACATTAGAATATAAAATGGCCGCACCAAATGGGGAACTTCTAGGTTCGGGATTTACAGATATTAAAGAGAACAAACTTTGGTATAGAGGTTACAAATCACCTTTTAGGTTTAGTGAAAACGGGGATTATAGAGTAGACATACAACATGCTATGAGAAAAAACGGAGAGGTTAATGGTGTTGAAAATTTAGAAGGAATAACAGATGTTGGTTTTAGGGTAGAACAAGCTCAAAAGTAAAGATTATGGCAATAAAGAAAACAACAAAATCCAAAACAGAGACATTAGATTTTTCAAAATATATAAGATGGTTTTGGATGCTATTTGCAGGTGGAATTCTTGCAGTAGTATTACTGTTTCTTTTTGCGTCTTGGGGATTTTTAGGAGAAATGCCAGACCATACCAGATTAGAAAATCCAGAAACCAATTTAGCTACAGAAATCATTTCTTCAGATGGTGTTACATTGGGTAAGTTTTATTTTAACGATAATAGAACACCTGTTGGCTATGACGATTTACCAAAGAATTTAGTTGATGCTCTAATAGCAACTGAAGATATTCGCTTTTACGACCATTCAGGTATTGATGGTAGAGGTACAATGCGAGCTATATTTAAGCTTGGTAGTGGAGGTGGTGCTAGCACTATATCTCAGCAATTAGCAAAGCAATTATTTACAGACCAAGTATCTAAAAATAAGATTGAGAGAGCATTTCAAAAAGTTAGAGAATGGATTATTGCAATTCGTTTAGAGCGTCAGTATACTAAAGAAGAGATTATAGCTCAATACTTCAACATTTATGATTTTGGTAATAATGGCGATGGTATTCGTTCAGCATCAAGAATTTATTTTGGCAAAGAACCTAAAGACTTAGAGCTCAAAGAATCGGCTATGTTGGTTGGAATGTTTAAAAACTCAGCTCTATATAATCCTAGGAGAAATCCGGAAGGTGTTAAGAATAGACGCAATGTTGTTTTGGCCCAAATGCAAAAGTATGATTACATTTCCGAAGAAGTTAAAGACTCTCTTCAAGGGACAGAACTCGATCTTAATTACACGCCAGAGACCCATAGTCAAGGAATTGCCACATATTTTAGAGAATACCTTAGAGGGTTTATGAAAGATTGGGCTAATGAAGAGGGCAATAGAAAACCAGATGGATCAAAATACGATTTGTACAGTGATGGCTTAAAGGTTTTTGTTACTATAGATTCGCGCATGCAAAAATATGCCGAGGAAGCTATCGCTTTACACA
Source organism: Winogradskyella sp. HB-48 (assembly GCF_049942685.1). Lineage (GTDB taxonomy): Bacteria > Bacteroidota > Bacteroidia > Flavobacteriales > Flavobacteriaceae > Winogradskyella. The sequence continues at coordinate 1,064,293 of NZ_CP187934.1, read as the reverse complement.
TGCCGAGGTTACAAGCAGAGTTTGATAACCAAAACACTCCAGATAGAAATCCTACAGCACCATTTTTAGAGTTAACAAAGTCTGAAATCAATGATTTACTAAAAGCAGGAATGCGAAGAGGTGAGCGTTGGAGAATTCTAAAAGAACAAGGAAAATCAGAAAAAGAAATTGAAGCGTCCTTTCATAAACCTGTTGAAATGACAGTTTTTAAATGGATTGATGGGAAACCAGGCGAAGTAGACACAGTCATGAAGCCAATAGACTCTATGCGCTATTACAAATCCTTTTTACGTCCTGGTATGATGTCTATGGATCCTTCTAACGGTCATGTAAAAGCTTGGGTCGGTGGTATGAACTACAAGCATTTTAAGTACGATATGGTTAAGCAAGGAAAACGACAAGTAGGGTCTACTTTTAAGCCTTTTGTTTACGCTACAGCAATAGACCAGTTACAGGTTTCTCCTTGCGATTCTTTCCCAAGAACTCCAATAACTATTGAAGCTAATAAATTTGGTAATCCAGAACCATGGACGACTAAAAATTCAGATGGTAATTATTCTGGTAAGCAAACCTTAAAAGATGCTTTAGCAAGTTCTACAAATACAATTACCGCTCGATTAATGAATGAAATTGGTCCACAACCAGTCGTAGAAATGGCTAAAAAATTGGGGGTAGAACAAGATATTTTGCCTGTCCCAGCAATAGCATTGGGCACACCAGATATTAGTGTTTATGAAATGGTAGCGGCTTATTCAACCTTTGCAAATAAAGGTGTATACAATACACCTGTAATGGTAACTCGTATTGAAGATAAAAATGGAACCGTACTCTATCAAGTTGCCCCAGAAAGTAAAGATGTTTTGAGCGAAGAAGTGGCATATGTTACAGTAAACCTTATGGAAGGTGTAACTCAAGCAGGTTCTGGACGAAGATTAAGACATGCAGGTTTTGATAAGTGGAGTTCTGTTTATAAAGAGATTATTACGGGTTATCCATATGAATTAACAAACCCAATTGCTGGTAAAACAGGAACTACTCAAAATCAGAGTGATGGTTGGTTTATGGGAATGGTACCTAATTTAGTAACAGGTGTTTGGGTTGGTGCAGAGGATAGAGCAGCTCATTTTAAACGTATTGATTACGGACAAGGCGCTTCTATGGCACTACCAATTTGGGGACTATACATGAAAGCCTGTTATGCAGATAAAACACTTAACGTGTCTAAAGGTGAATTTGAAAAGCCATCAAAGTTATCCATTAATATAGATTGTAAGGTTAGAGATGAAGGTGATTTGGATAGTGACTCTGACAGTGATGATGGAGGAGAAATCGAAATAGATTTTGAATAAAGAACCGATAGTCACACCCTTATTTATTTTATCATAAACTATTAATTTATAGCATTGTTTTGTATTTTTCCAAAAGGAAAAATATGTAACTATGATTAATAAAAAAGTAGCTAATGTTACAGAAGCTTTACAAGGTGTAAAGGATAATATGACCTTTATGTTTGGTGGTTTCGGCTTATCAGGCATACCTGAAAATGCAATAGCGGAACTCGTAAAATTAAATGTAAAAGGACTAACCTGTATTTCTAATAATGCAGGAGTTGATGACTTTGGACTTGGCTTATTACTTCAACAAAGACAAATCAAAAAAATGATTTCGTCTTACGTAGGTGAAAATGACGAATTTGAACGTCAAATGCTTTCAGGTGAGCTTGAGGTGGAATTAATACCTCAAGGAACTTTAGCAGAACGAGCAAGGGCTGCACAGGCTGGCTTCCCTGCATTTTTTACTCCTGCCGGTTATGGAACAGAAGTTGCAGAAGGCAAAGAAACGAGAGAGTTTAACGGTAAAATGTATGTTTTGGAGCATGCCTTCAAAGCCGACTTTGGTTTTATTAAAGCATGGAAAGGCGATGCAGCAGGTAACCTCGTTTTTAAAGGTACAGCTCGTAATTTTAATCCTAACATGTGTGGTGCTGCTAATATTACAGTGGCTGAGGTAGAAGAGCTTGTGCCTGTTGGAGAGTTAGACCCAAACCAGATACATATTCCAGGAATATTTGTACAAAGAATATTTGAGGGGGCACATTATGAAAAGAGAATAGAGCAAAAAACTGTAAGACAAAGAAGTTAGTTATGTTAGATAAAAACGGAATAGCAAAACGAATTGCAAAAGAAGTAAAAGATGGTTACTACGTTAACCTTGGTATAGGTATACCAACTTTGGTAGCTAACTTTGTAAGAGACGATATAGAAGTAGAATTTCAAAGTGAAAATGGTGTTCTTGGTATGGGACCATTTCCATTTGAAGGCGAAGAAGATGCAGATGTTATTAATGCAGGAAAACAAACTATAACTACATTACCAGGAGCCTCATTTTTTGATTCAGCAATGAGTTTCTCTATGATAAGGGGTAAGCATGTAGATTTAACCATTCTTGGAGCAATGGAAGTTGCCGAAAATGGTGATATTGCCAATTGGAAAATACCAGGTAAAATGGTAAAAGGAATGGGAGGAGCAATGGATTTAGTGGCAAGTGCCGAAAATATTATTGTTGCTATGATGCACACCAATAGAGCAGGCGAATCAAAGCTTTTGAAATCTTGCACCTTACCATTAACAGGTGTTGGATGTGTAAAGAAAATAGTGACAAACTTAGCTGTAATTGAGGTCACTCCCCAAGGGTTTAAATTATTAGAAAGAGCTCCAGGAGTTTCTGTAGAGGCTATAAAAAATGCAACAGAAGGGCATTTAATTGTAGAGGGTGATATTCCTGAGATGACGATATAGTGACATATTCTTATAAAGATTTATTTAGCCACATTATAGCATGTGGTTTTTTGTAATAAAAAAGAGCGAATAAACTCTGAAATGTTAAAAATAAATGCATTTTATCGATTTATAATGTATTTAAACAGATAAAATGAAAAATAATTAGATATTAGTAATCCCAAATCAAAAGCTAAATTAACCTGAATTTACCATAAACTTAATTTACAGATTTTGCCCCAAATCTACCATAAACTAAAGCTTATGAAAAACAAATCAAATCTACCAGAACCTACTTTAGAAGAAAACGTTATGTTTTCAAACCTTAAAAACACCTTAAGAGTAGTCTCGGGTGTTTTAAAGTTAACTAAGAAAATATTCATGCTATAACCAATTTGGTTTAGCATGAATATTTTATTTTAATGTAAATTCACTTTTGATTTCAGTAACAGAGCTACCACCTACAAAGACATCAAAATCACCTGGTTCAATTATATAATTACCATCATTATTATAAAATCCAAGTTCATTGGCGGTTAGACTAAAACTAACAGTTATTGTTTGGTTAGTATCTAGTTCTACCAGTTCAAACCCTTTCAATTCTTTTATAGGCCTTACAATACTAGCAACTTTATCTCTGATATAGAGCTGAGCCACCTCTTTTCCTTTACGTTTACCAGAATTGGTAATATCAACACTAATTTCAACCTTAATATTTTTACCGTAGTTTGATGTATCAACCTTTAGGTCACTATATTTAAAAGTTGTGTAACTTAATCCATGACCGAAAGGATATAAGGGTGAGTTTTCCTTATCAATGTAGTGAGACCAAAATACATTGCCCTCCCTATTTGTAGCTCTGCCTGTATTGTTATAGTTGTAATAAATAGGTATTTGCCCCACGTTTCTAGGAAAGGTCATAGGAAGTTTACCACTTGGGTTGTAGTCGCCGTATAAAACTTGTGCTATTGCATTCCCAGTTTCAGAACCCAACTGCCAGCCTTCTATTATGGCAGGAATATGTTCTGCCGCCCATTCAATTGCAAGTGGTCGTCCGTTTTGAAGCACTAGAACAATATTTTTATTCACATGATATATGGCTTCCAATAATTCTTGTTGTAAACCAGGTAGGTTTAGCTCAGTTCTACTTCTGGCTTCACCGCTTTGAAAACCGTGTTCTCCCAAAACCATTACCACGACATCTGAATCCTTTGCTATATTAAGAGCTTCCTCAATTCCTTGCCTATCGCCTTTATTGATTTCTACCTGATTTCTAAATGTGGCTTGTCCTTTAAACAGTTCTATACCTTTTGCATACGACAATTCATTTTTAGTGTAAGCCTCCATCCCTTCAAGGATTGAAACAGCTGAATTATCTTCTGAAGCTAGCCTCCAACTTCCCAATGGGCTATTTTTATCATTGGCCAACGGTCCAATTAAAGCTATTTTTTGCCCTTCTTTTTTTAAGGGTAAAATATTATTTTCATTTTTTAATAAAACGATGGATTTCTTGGCTATATCCAAAGCAGCTTCGTGATGTGAAGCTTGACCAATTATACTTTTCTCACGCTCTTCATTACAATATTTATAAGGGTTATCAAATAGTCCCAACTCAAATTTTACACGTAAAATTCTTCCAGCCGCCTCATCAATAATAGCTTCATCTATTTGCCCTGCCTTAACTAATTCTGCTAATTCTTGTACATAAACATGACCTTCCATATCCATATCAGAACCTGCTGTTGATGCAATAAATGCCGCTTCTTTTTTGTTTTTTGCATGTCCCCAATATATAATCTCATTGATAGATGCCCAGTCTGAAACCACAAAACCATTAAAGTTCCATTTATCCTTTAGTATATCGCGCTGTAAAAATTTACTTCCGCTAACAGGAATACCATTAAGGTCATTAAATGAATTCATAAAGGTTCTTACACCATTCTCTGCTGCAGCTTTAAATGGTGGAAGGACAGTATTAAAAAGCTTAACGTTGCTCATGTCAACTGTATTGTATTCTCTTCCAGATTCAACAAAGCCATAGGCAGCGAAATGTTTTGCACATGCTGCAATTGTGTTTGGTTGACTTAAGTCTTCACCTTGGAAACCCTTTACTCTTGCAATGGCTATTTTACTCCCTAAAAAAGGGTCTTCACCAGCACCTTCCATAACGCGTCCCCATCGCGGATCCCTTGAAATGTCAACCATAGGAGCAAAAGTCCAGTTGATACCTGCTGCAGAAGCTTCAGTTGCGGCAATTCTTGCAGAGTTTTCAATAGCTTCTAAATCCCAACTTGCAGATTCTGCCAACGGAATAGGACTAATAGTTTTATAGCCGTGAATGACATCAAATCCGATTATTAATGGTATACCTAGTCTTGTTTCCTCAACCGCAATTTTTTGTACCCCTCTAACATTTTTAACCCCTCTAACATTTAACATGCCTCCAACCCAACCTTTTCGCAGATGATCATATTTGGTTTTTGCATCACCACCTTCGGGAACGGGACCTGTAGCATCCCAAAACCCATTGTATAGGTTCATTTGCCCTACCTTTTCTTCAATGGTCATTATTTGTAATAAAGAGTCAACTTTTTGAGTAATACTGTCGTTCATCGGATGATTTTTGGAATCTAATTTTAAGTTAGTGATAAACATAGATAATAAAATAAGGGGCAAAACAAATGTTGAAATTTTTATAATCTTTAGGTTCATATTATTTAAAGGCCTTTTGGTATAGCGTTAATTAATTTTTGAGTGTAGCTTTTTTGTGGTGTAGCATAAATATCATCAGCATCACCCATTTCTTCAATTTTACCTTTATTCATTACTAATAACTTATCGGCCATGTATTTTACAACTGCTAAATCGTGCGAAATGAAAATATAAGTAAAACCAAATTGTGTTTTTAAATCATTAAGTAAATTAAGAACCTGAGCTTGCACAGAGATATCTAGAGCAGAAACGGATTCATCACATATAATTAGTTTGGGTTGTAAAGCAATAGTTCTGGCAATACCAATGCGTTGCCTTTGTCCTCCTGAAAACTCATGCGGATATTTGTAAAAGCTAGATGCTTCTAATCCTACTTTGGTCAGGATATCTAAAACCTTTTCTTTACGATCTTCAAAAGAATTACCAATGTTATGAACTTTCATTGGTTCCATTATGGCATTACCCACAGTCATTCTTGGATTTAGTGATGCAAATGGATCTTGAAATATAATTTGAATGTCTTTTCTTATTGTTCTAAGTTCTGCTCTGCTTAAGTTAGTAATATTCTGTCCTTTGTATTTGATAATTCCAGAAGTAGCTTTGTCTAGTTGGAGTATAGCATTGCCCAAGGTAGATTTACCACAACCAGATTCACCAACCAAACCGATGGTTTCACCAGGATATACCTTAAAACTCACACCATCAACAGCTTTAAATTTTATGTTTTTGGTGATTAGCCCTTTTTTTGAAAGGTAGATTTTTTCAACGTCAATAATTTCAAGCAGTGGTTCTTGAGCATATAGGTTCTTATGTTCAGCTATTCGTTCTTCTCTCGAGATAATCCTCCTGTCAATATTCCCTTTCATAAAGTCAGAAATTGTTGGCAATCTTTTAAGCCTATGGTCAGTAGATGGTCTAGCATTAATAAGAGCCTTGGTATAACTATGTTTAGGTTGGTGAAAAATTGAATTAGTAGCATCTTGCTCAACAATTTCTCCCTTATACATAACTATAACTCTGTCTGCAAGTTCCGAGACAAGAGATAAATCATGAGAGATAAATAAAATACTCATTTTGGTATCTTTCTGTATTTCTTTAAGAAGCAATAAGATGTCTTTTTGAACAGTAACATCTAATGCCGTCGTAGGCTCATCAGCAATAAGAATTTTTGGTTTGCAGCCTATAGCCATTGCAATCATAACACGCTGCTTTTGCCCTCCAGAAATTTCATGTGGATAAGACTTATATATTCTATCAGGATTGGGCAATTTTACCTTTTCAAAAAGTGAAAGAGTTTCGTCTTTAATTTCTGATTTAGACAAATTCGTATGCTGTTGCAAAATCTCTTGAACCTGTTTGCCACATCTCATAGAAGGATTTAAAGAACTCATAGGTTCTTGAAAAACCATTGCGATTTGATTACCCCTTATTTTTTGAAAACATTTTTCAGAAACTTGAATTAAATCTTTATTGTTAAAAAGAATACTGCCAGAAGTTATCCTTAAGATTTGCTTGGGTAATAGACCCATTATAGCTAGGGAAGACACAGATTTACCAGAACCAGATTCGCCAACAACTGCTACAATTTCATTTTCGAATAAATCATAGGAAATGTTATTGATAATATTGTGCTTTTGTTCTGACTTAAATGTAGAAATGTTTAAGTCTTTTACGCTCAATAGTTTTTGGTTTGCCATGACTAAATGTAGTCATTTTCTTTAAATGCTTTACGGTGAAACAAAATTTTTTTACAGCTAGTATAATGTGTCAAAAACGTCTTCGTTTCATGAAGATTTATTGATGGTTTCTATGATTTCATGAGGATTGTCAAAATATATATTTGCTTAAAGTTGAAACGACTTAAAGCCATAAAGACTTGTTTAAGAACTACTAAATTCTCTTTGGCATATAAAAGTTATAATGAAAAATATAACTCAAGGATTTGTTTTTTGGGTTTAATTTTTAAATCACTAAAAATCAAAACCTTATAGCAGAACGGATATCTCCAAAAATGTTTTTCGTCGAATTTTTATGCGCTTTATCTGTTATTTTGAAATATTTTATAATATATTAGTCAAAATAAATACCCTTTTAACCCTTAAGTTAATGACAAAATTTACCTTGACCCCAACCTTAAACTGCTTGTTCCATTTTTACTTCATGGCACTGATTGCTTAAAAATGAGGGATAATAAAAGAGTTATTTTCCAAAAAACTTTCTGGTTATTTTCATATGAAATAGAGTAGGTATTTGTGTAGTAAAATGAATATTAATTCTTGAAATATTATGAAAATTAAGTTATTGTTGCTCATCGCAATGATGGGAACGACTATGCTATGGTCTCAAGACAGAGTATTATGGCAAAAGGAAAGAACAAATGCCAGTACTATTCAAAAAGAAAGTCATAAGACTTTAAAGGAGTATTACACTTTCAGTTTAAATTCTAATGCTTTAAAGCAATCATTAACAGGTGTTGTTCAACGAAATCAATTTTCTGTTACCTCTAATACAATTTTATCTTTTCCAAATTCAGAAGGTAAGATGGAGCGTTTTTCAATTAAGGAAGCTTCTGTAATGCATCCAGATTTGCAAGAACGTTTTCCAGAGATTAGATCTTATGTAGGCCAAGGAGTTGAAGATGCTTCATCAATTTTAAGATTCAGTATTTCTCCGGAAGGTTTTAATGGAATGATTATATCGCCTAATGGGAACACATTTATTGAGCCTATTTCAAAAGGTATAGATAACTATATTGTTTACAGCAGAGAAAATCGTATTAATTATATTGATGATTTTGAGTGTGAGGTGTCTGAACAATTAAACCGCAGTATCACATCAGGCTTTATAATGAAAAATGCTGATGATTCTATTTTAAGAACCTTTCGTCTAGCAGTCTCTGCTACGGGTGAGTATACACAATATCATGGTGGTACAAAAGCTCAGGCTCTTGCAGCTATTAATACTACAATGACTAGAGTAAATGGTATATACGAAGTAGATTTTAATGTAACTATGGTACTAATTGCCAATACGGATGATGTTATCTACACCAACACAGGCTCTGATCCATATGGTAACACAACAACAAATTATAATTCTCAATTACAGAGTACATTAACAAGTGTTATTGGAGAAGCTAATTATGATGTAGGCCATTTATTTGCAAACCTTCAGAACAACGGAAATGCCGGTTGTATAGGTTGTGTTTGTGTCAATGGTTCAAAAGGAAGTGGATGGACATCACACACGGTTCCAGAGGGAGATCCATTTGATGTCGATTATGTAGCACATGAGTTGGGCCATCAGTTTGGAGCCAATCATACATGGACGCACGGTGGCAATGAAGGTACAAATGTGCAAATGGAGCCTGGCAGTGGTTCAACTATAATGGGTTATGCAGGTATTACAGGCGCAACAGATGTACAAGTTAATAGTGATCCTTATTTTCATGCTGCCTCTATAGAGCAAGTAACAAACTATGTAAAATCAACAAGCTGTCAGGTAGATACAAATACAGGCAATGCTGTACCAGTGGTTAATGCTGGTTCAAACTATACTATTCCGAGAGGAACACCTTTTGTTTTAGAAGGTTCTGCAACAGATGCTGATACTGGAGATGTATTAACGTATTGTTGGGAGCAATATGACGAGAATAACGCTTCCACCACTTATCCTAGCACAACAGCAACTACTGGAGTTGCCTTTAGATCTTTTGAGCCCACAACCGATAATCATCGTTATTTTCCAAGACTGGAAACTATAAAAACAGGGGCAACATCATGGCAATGGGAAGTCGTACCAAATGTGGCAAGAACTTTAAATTTTAGATTAACGGTTAGAGATAATGTAGCTGGAGGCGGAACAAATAATAGCGATGACACTGTAATTACTGTAAATGGAACAGCAGGTCCTTTTGTGGTTAATTCTCCAAACACTAATGTAACATGGAATGCAGGAACAACTCAAACTGTAACTTGGGATGTTGCAGGCACAACAGGTAATGGTGTCAATGCAACAAATGTAGACATCTTTTTATCTACAGATGGAGGAGACACGTATCCAATTACATTAGCAACTAGCGTCACCAATGACGGCTCTCATAATATTGTTGTGCCTAATAATCAGGGAACTCAAAATAGAATAATGGTTAGAGGTTCTAACCACATATTTTTTGATATTTCTGATACCGATTTTACAATCGGAGCACCAATACCATGTAATCTTATCATACCAACAGGATTAGTGGCATCAAGTATAGGTTTTGATAGTGCTACTGTAGATTGGAATGCCAATGTAGGAGCAACATTTGACATTAGATATAGAGAAGTAGGAACAACGCCTTACACTGAGATTAATGGAGTTACAACAAACACCTATTCTTTAAGTGGTTTATCACCATCTACAGATTATGAGTTAGAAATTAGAAGCGTTTGTACAGCAACAACTTCAGCGTATTCAACTACGCTACTATTTTCAACCATAGCAATACCTCCATGTACAGGAGCTTTTGTAAACACTTTTCCTTATTTAGAAACTTATGATTCTGGGCTCGGTGGATGGATACAAGCTAGTGGTGATGATGGTAATTGGCTACTTGATAGTAATGGAACACCAACTACTAATACAGGGCCATCAGATGATATAACCGGTAATGATGAATATCTATACATTGAGGCTTCTTCAAATGCAACAACTACAGGTGGAATAGGTGCAAACGCTACAGCTATACTAGATAGTCCTTGCTTCGATTTAAGTGCAATAAGTAGTCCTTATCTATCATTTTATAATCATATGTATGGAACGAATACAGGTAGCTTAATGCTTGAGATTACTAATGATGATGGTTCTAATTGGACAACTGTATTTACACAAAGTGGAAATCAAGGAAATCAATGGAATTTTGCTCAGATAGACCTTTCTTCATACTTTGGGCAAACAGTTAAATTTAGGTTTACAGGGACAACAGGTGGTGGTATTAGAAGTGACATAGCTATAGATCAATTTAGGATTGGTCCTGAGATATTAGTTTATTGTAATTCTAATGGAAACAGTACAGCAGACGAGTATATCTCTAACGTTACTTTAAACGGAGTGAGTAATAGTTCAGGTGCTGGTTCAACAAGTACGGGTTACTCAGATTTTACAGGTATTAGTATTGATTTAGATATAGAGAACACATATGCTTTGTCTATTACCCCTCTTTGGACAGGAACTATTTATAACGAAGGCTATGCTGTATGGATAGATTTTAATCAAAATGGGGATTTTAATGATACAGGAGAATTAGTATTTTCACAAGCTCCTTCTCAAGACAATCCTGTTTTAGGAAATATCACTATTCCTACAGACGCATTGTTTGGACCAACCAGAATGCGTGTGTCCATGAAGTATGATGGTATTCCAACATCTTGCGAATCTTTTGATTTTGGTGAAGTAGAGGATTACACTGTAAATATTGGTTTTGATGGCTTATTATACACCAATGGTGCTTGGACACCATACGCACCAGATAATACCACAGGTGCCGAAAACGCTCTTGTTTTAGATGGAACAGCCACTATAATAACTGATATAGAGCTAAACGATATTACTATTAGAACAGGTGCAGAAGCCGTGGTGGATGCAACAGGTTCTATGATTGTAAATGGAAATATTGTAAGCGATGGTACATTAACTCTAAACTCTGTATCTGATAATTATTCAAGTTTAATAGCTAATGGAACAGTTACAGGCAATGTAAGGTATTTTAGACATGCCAATAATACCGCAGCTGTAGGCGAAGAAGATGCAAATGATTTAATTGCTCCTCCAGTTTCTGGCCAAGCATTTAATTTGTTTGCTGGCAACAATAGTAATATTGTTAGTAATGGAGGAGGAACACAATATTTATTTGGTCCATTTGATAAAACGACAAATACCTATCAGTTGTATTCTAATACCGAAACTGCAACGTTAGATGCTGGTACAGGATATAGAGCTGCATCTACTGATAATTCTACATTTGAATTTGTTGGTACAGTAAATACGAGTAGTGTTAATGTTCCAGTGGTTGTTTCCGGTCCAACATATCCTGAATGGAATCTAGTAGGTAATCCATATCCTTCGTACATCACTTTAGCAGATTTCTTAGCGGCTAATAGTTCACAATTAGCAACGCCAAGTGTAGGTATATATGGTTATGACGGAAATGCCTCTAATGGTTGGACTATTTGGAATCAGGCATATTCAGATTTAAACCCTAATGCTATAATAACACCAGGACAGGGCTTTTTAGTAGCTTCTATTGCTGGTGGGGGAAATATTAGTTTTACACCAGCTATGAGAACAATAGGGAACTCTGATGATTTTATTGCTGGTAGAAATGGGATATCTTACTTTAAATTAAACCTTACAAATGGTTCTGATATTTATCATACTGAATTTTATGTATCAGAGAATGCGTCATTAGGTTTAGATCCAGGTTATGATGCCAGAACTTTTGGAAGCATAGCACCAAGTTTTAGTATTTATTCACAATTAGTTGATGGAAATGATGGAACAGATATGGCTATTCAGGCTATTTCAAATTCCGATATTTCTAATAATACTATTATTCCTATTGGTATTAATGCTTCAGCAGGAGAACAGTTAACTATAAGTTTGTCCGATAATATGCTGACTAGCGATATTGATATCTATTTAGAAGATAGTCAGAGTAATACATTTACACTTCTAAATGATATAGATTATATTTTTACTCCAGTTTCAGACTTACAAGGTATAGGTCGTTTTTACTTAAGATTTAATCAAGGAACCTTAAGTATTGACGAAACAAGACTAGATACAATCCAAGTATTGAGTTTAGATGATCCTAAGCGTATAATAGTCAAGGGTCAAATTATAGAGGCTACTGAATTTATATTGTATGATATACGCGGAAGAGAAGTGCTTAAGAAAGATTTAGAACAAGGGACTGTAACAAATACTATAGATACATCTCAATTTACAAAAGGAGTATACCTAGTACAACTTAAAAATGAGAATAGCATAGTTTCGAAGAAACTTATCATAAGATAATATTCGAAAAAAAGTAACAAAAAAATTCAGGCTAATTACCTGAATTTTTTTGTTTAAAATGATTAAGTAAATGTATTCTTACTTTCAGTTACGGTTTTTCCACACATTTTATGATTTTGGGTTTAAAAATCTATAAATCAGAATATAGTAGTTTTTAAAATCACTAATTTGAGGCAAAGAAAGCTATTAATAAACCCACTTTCCTCAAACATTATGAAAATTAAATTATTGTTGCTCATCACAATGATGGGAACGACCATGCTATGGTCTCAAAGCAGAGTATTTTGGCAAAAGCAAACTTCTAACCCTAGTAAAGTTTTAAAAGAAAGCCATCAAACTTTAAAAGAATTTCAAACATTTAGTTTGAATACACAAGCACTAAGGCAAGCCTTAAACGGTGTTGCCCAACGGAATCAATTTTCGGTTACATCAAACACAATTCTATCTTTTCCGAATTCAGAAGGTAAGATGGAGCGTTTTTCAATTAAGGAAGCTTCTGTAATGCATCCAGATTTACAAGAGCGTTTTCCTGACATTAGATCTTATGTAGGTCAGGGAATCGATGACGCTTCATCAATTTTAAGGTTCAGTATTTCTCCCGAAGGTTTCAACGGAATGATATTATCTGCCAAAGGAAATACTTTTATTGAGCCACTAGAGAAAAATTCAGACACTTATATCGCTTTCAATAGAGAAAATAGGATAAATTATAATGATGATTTTGAGTGTGAAGTCAACGAACGAATGAATCGCAGAGTGGCATCAGATTTTACTATGAAAAATGCGGATGATTCTATTTTAAGAACGTATCGTCTAGCAGTATCAACTACTGGTGAGTACACACAATATCATGGAGGCACAGTAGCTCAAGCCTTGGCCGCAATTAATACTACAATGACTAGAGTTAACGGTATTTTTGAAGTTGATTTTAATGTTACAATGATCCTTATTCCAAATAATGATACAATCATTTATACTAATGCCAATACAGACCCATATAGCAATGGGAATTTTAACAATCAATTACAATCCACTCTTACTAGCGTCATAGGAGAGTCCAATTATGATGTAGGTCATCTTTTTGCTCGTGCCTCAAATAATGGTAATGCAGGCTGTATAGGATGCGTATGTATCAACGGGCAAAAAGGAAGTGCTTTCACCTCTCGTACTACACCAGAAGGGGACCCATTTGATGTGGACTATGTAGCTCATGAGTTAGGTCATCAGTTTGGAGCTAATCACACATGGACATTTGGTGGAAACGAAGGAACAAATGCTCAAATGGAGCCAGGTAGCGGATCTACCATAATGGGTTATGCAGGTATTACAGGAGCTACTGACGTTCAGCCGAACAGTGACCCTTATTTTCATGCAGTTTCAATAGAGCAGGTAACTAATTATATAAAATCAACAAGTTGCCAAACCAACACAAATACTGGCAATTCAGTACCAGTAGTAAATGCTGGTTCTAACTATACGATTCCTAGGGGAACACCATTTGTATTAGAGGGTTCAGCATCTGATGCTAACTCTGGAGATGTCTTAACCTATTGTTGGGAACAATACGATGAAAACAATGCTTCATCTACTTATCCGAGTACAACAGCAACGACAGGAGTAGCCTTCAGATCTTATGAACCTACAACGAATTCAAACCGTTATTTTCCAAGATTGGAAACTATAAAAACCGGTGCTACATCTTGGCAATGGGAAGCTGTCCCAAATGTTGCAAGAACATTAAATTTTAGACTCACCGTTAGAGATAATGTTGCAGGTGGAGGAGCGAATAATAGTGATGACATGGTTGTCACTGTAAATAGCACCGCAGGACCTTTTGTAGTTAATTCTCCGAATACAAATGTCACTTGGAATGCAGGAACAACCCAAACAGTAACTTGGAATGTGGCTGGTACCACAGGTAATGGAGTCAATGCTGCAAATGTTGATATTTTCTTATCTACTGATGGTGGAGATACGTATCCAATTACATTAGCTACAGGTGTTACCAATGATGGCTCTCATGATATAGTTGTGCCTAATAATCAAGGAAACCAAAATAGAATAATGGTTAGAGGCTCTAATCATATTTTCTTCGATATTTCTAATAGCAATTTCACTATTGCCGGTCAAGTGGTTTGTAACGCGACAGTGCCAACAGGATTAGTAGCTTCAAATATTGGGTCTAATACTGCAACTTTAAGTTGGGATGCAGTACCTGGAGCATCATATGATTTGCAATACAGACAAGTTGGAGCAAGTACATGGACTACTCTAAATGTTAATGGTATTTCTACCAATCTAACAGGATTAAGTCCTTTAACACAATACGAAGCACAAGTGAGAAGTGAGTGTCCAGATACATCTACATCTGCTTTTAGTTCTATTATTAATTTTACAACTACAGATGTTCAGCTTAATTATTGTTCTTCTGCCAGTACAAACGTTAATGATGAATTTATCAGTCGAGTACAGTTAAATACTATTGACAACACTTCAGGAGCACAATTTTATTCGGATTTTACAGGTATTTCTACAACGTTAACAAAAGATACTCAATACACCATTACAGTAACACCAACTTGGACAGGGACTGTTTATAGCGAAGGTTATTCGGTATGGATTGATTATAACAGAGATGGTGATTTTAATGACGTTGGAGAACAAGTTTGGACTCAGGCAGCTACAACAGCAACACCTGTATCAGGAAGCTTTACTATACCTTCAAATGCCGTTGAAAATTCTACTCGTATGCGTGTTTCTATGAAATACAACGGTATTCCTACAGAATGTGAAACATTTACTTATGGTGAAGTTGAGGATTATACAGTAATTATAGAAGGTAATGGTCCAGATACAGAAGCACCAGTGATTACCTTAAACGGAGCCTCTACAATAGATTTAGAGTTAGGAGATACTTACACAGAACTTGGAGCAACAGCAACTGACAATGTAGATGGCAACTTAACTTCAAGTATTGTTGTTGGTGGTGATACTGTGAACACTAGTATTGTAGGGTCTTATGTTGTTACTTATAATGTTAGCGATGCAGCTGGTAATGCTGCAACAGAGGTAATAAGAACAGTAAATGTAAATCCAGACACAACAGCACCAGTTATTACTTTAATCGGATCTAATCCTGTGAATTTAAATGTTGGGGATACTTACAATGAATTGGGCGCTACAGCTACAGATAACTTAGATGGTGATATAAGAGCAAGTATTGTAATTACAGGTTCGGTGAATACAGCAGTGGCAGGGACATATTTTGTTAATTACAACGTAAGTGATAGCTCAGGCAATGCTGCTGCTCAAGTAACTAGAACCATAAATGTACAAGCGGATACAACACCACCTGTGATTGTATTAGTTGGCGCAGCAAATATTAATTTAACTGTCGGTGACTCTTATATAGAACAGGGAGCAACTGCTACGGATAATTTAGATGGGGACATTACAGCTAATATCGTTATTGCTGGCTCCGTTAATAGTGGATTAGCGGGTACCTACCTAGTCACTTACAATGTTAGTGATGCCGCTGGAAATGCAGCTACTGAAGTTGTAAGAACAGTGAATGTGTCTGACCCATCTTTAGGGTGCACTGCTGAGATATCAACTTATCCATATATTGAAGGGTTTGAGGGTTCTATTGGTGCGTGGTCACAATCGACAGCAGACGACTTAAATTGGGATGTAAATTCTGGTACAACACCTTCTTCTGGAACCGGACCGACAACTGCTACACAAGGGTCTAATTATATCTATGTAGAAGCTTCCGGCAACAATGTAGGTTATCCAAATAAGAGAGCGATTATCACATCACCTTGTTTTGACCTAAGTGGCTTAACAAACCCGATCTTTAGTTTTAGTTATCACATGTTCGGAGCCATAGATATGGGTTCAATTGATTTAGAATTATCTGATGATGATGGTAATACTTGGACAAGCCTATGGAATCAAACAGGAAATCAAGGAGACCAGTGGCTAAAAGTTGATATAGATTTATCAACCTATGCAGGAAGTAATATCCAGTTAAGATTTAATCGTTTTGTAGGTAGCACTTGGCAAGCAGATATCGCTATTGATGATGTACAGTTATTAGAGCCTGCTGCTCCAACTTGTAATGATGGTATTCAAAATGGTGATGAAACAGGAGTGGATTGTGGTGGTTCTTCTTGTGCACCTTGTAGTACGTCTAATGTTATTTTAAATGAAGGTTATTTTGAAACCGGATGGGACAATTGGGTTGATGGTGGAAGCGATTGTGCACGTGTAAGTTCTGCTAATTCATATGAAGGTAACTTCTCTATACAAATTAGAGATAACTCAGGAGTAGCATCATCAATGACCTTAAATAATATAGATGTTACACCTTATAGTTCAGTTGAAATAGATTTTTATTTCTACGTATTAAGTATGGAGAACGGTGAGGATTTTTGGGTACGTTACTTTGATGGGTCCTCGTGGAATACTGTTGCTACTTATGTAAGTGGAACAAATATTAATAATAATACTTTTTACAATGCTACAGTTACAGTAACGCCAGCACAGTATAACTTTGCTGTTAACTCAGGATTTAGATTCCAAAATGATGCTTCAGGTAATAATGATCAAATCTTCATAGACCAAGTGATTATAACAGGAATTTCTTCAGGATCTAGAGGCAAAGGGGACAACATAGAAGTTGTAGGCTATTTAGAATCTCCAGAACTTTCTGAAGCTGATATTAATCTATATCCAAACCCGGTAAAAGGAAGTATTCTAAATGTTGAGGTATCTAACCTGGAGGTCTTCAAATATAAAATTGTTAACATACAAGGAAGAACAGTTTTAAGTGGTACTTCAGAAGGAAAAATAGATGTTTCTAAATTAGATGGAGGCATGTACATTATAGAAGTCAATGATGGAGACGAAATCATTGCAAAGAAGTTTATTAAAAACTAGCATTTAACTAATTTAAATTGAAAAACCCAGAAGTTTAGCTTCTGGGTTTTTTATATATGCTTTATTTCATTCTCATGAAGCAGTTCATCTCCTCGTAAACGCAAGAAAATCTGCGCTACAGCGACAGTATCTTTTTCGCAATAGGTGATGATTCTGTCTATATTGTTTTCTTCATAATACACCCGATAAACCTCACTACCGTCAATATCGTCTTTTGGTGACGGAATACCCAATACATTGGTTAGTAGCTTTAAAGAAGTATAGGTCTTATAATCACCAAATTTCCATAACTCTAGTGTGTCTAGATGAGGGACTTCCCAAGGTTTTTTTCCAAAGAGATTGAGTTTATAGGGCAATTCAATATTATGAATAATCATTCGTCTTGCGATATAAGGAAAATCGAATTCCTTACCATTATGGGCACAAAGTAAATGCTTGTTTTGGCTAAAATGTGAAATGACCAAGTTTTTAAAGTCTTTTAGTATTTTCTCTTCATCTCCATAGAATGAAGTGACTCTAAAATTTCGGATATCTCCATCCATTTTAAAATAGCCAACCGAAATACAGATAATTTTCCCAAACTCAGCCCAAATGCCAGCTCTGTCATAAAACTCTTCTGCCGAAAATTCTTCCTGTCTCTGATACTTAGATTTAGCTTCCCAAAGACTTTGTTTGGTAGTATCTAGTTCCGAAAATTTTTCCGTTTCCGGAACGGTCTCAATATCTAGGAATAGTATGTTTTCGAGGTTTAGTTTTGAGATCATAAGCCAAGCATTTTGTAAGCTTCTTCTATATATAAGCTGATATCATAGGTAAAGGCACCAATACCTGCATCTGGTGATTTTTGATGCCCTAGTCTTACTATGATTATATTATCTTCAGGTTGTACTATAACGTATTGTCCTAAGTGACCTCGCATCATTTTAAAACTTTTACCATTGACATCTTTCATCCACCAACCATATCCATATTCTGGACTGTCGGCAAAACGAGGGGTAATTGATTTAGCCACAAAAACTGAATCTAAAATCTGTTTGCCATTCCATTTGCCATGGTCTTTGTAAAGCTTCCCAAAACGTGCAAAATCTTTAGCATTTCCTGCAATACAGCAGTAAGCTTTTACCAAATCATGGTCTTCACTATCCACTTGCCAGAGCACATCATTTTCACTTCCTAAAGGCTTCCAAAAACTTTCTTCTAGGTATTTGTATAGTTTTTTCCCTGTAGCTTTTTCAATGACCATAGCTAACATTTGTGTATCACCACTAGCATATTTAAAGGCTTGTCCTGGTTCTTCAACTACTTTTAATCCATTACAAACTTTAGCCAAATTGTCATCAAAATAAGCACGTGTTGTGATAGAAAATGGTGAATAATAGCGTTCATCCCAATTTGTACCAGATGCCATGCTACTTAAATCGCCAACAGTCATCTTTGCTGCTTTACCTTCACAAAATTCAGGCAAGAAATCACAAACAGGTTGGTCTAAACTTTTTATATAGCCATCCATTATAGCTTTGCCCAACATACCAGACACATAGCTTTTTGCCATGGAAAAGGAATTGGATTTTGAGTCTTCACCAAAACCATCATAGTACTCTTCAAACCAAATACTATCATTTTTAATAATAACATAAGCAATTGTTCCCCAATCCTTATTAGCTTTTGAAAGCTCTTCTGTTGGTTTTACAGTATTGTAATCTTTGTGAATCGGCCATGGCTGAGGATTATCACTTGCTTTAATTTCTTTGTTGTCAAAATATTGGTAGTCCTCTAAGAAAGCAGTGGTATGCCCATTTAAATAAATAGTGCGAACAGCTTTTAGTAAGTAATCGGTGTCTGTAATGTAAAGAACAGCAATAAGTAACCCGAAAAAGATCAAGAGGAATTTGAGTAGTTTCTTTAAGAATTTCATTGGATTGATTTATGAATTCTAAATATAGTAAAAATAGGGTTTAAAAAAGGGTTTGTTGTTTGTGTTTACTTTCGTGATTAAGCAACCATTGTTTTCTGTGTAAGCCACCAGCATAGCCAGTAAGGCTTCCATTACTACCAATAACTCTATGACAAGGAACAATAATCCACAACGGATTTTTGGCATTAGCGTTTGCAACTGCACGAATAGTTTTGGGATTACCAAGTTCTTTGGCAAGATCTAGATAAGAGATAGTTTTTCCGAAAGGAATTTTTTTAAGTTGTTTCCAGACTTTTTTCTGAAATTCAGTGCCTTCAGGATTTAATTTTAGATTGAAAGTTGTAAGCTTATTGTTGAAATAGGCTTTAAGCTGTGTGACACAATCTAAAAGTATCTCTGGAATAATTTCAGAAATATTTTCAGACTTATCTACTATTGAAACTGAAACAATACCATCTTCATTGCCAACAATTTTGGCATAGCCAATAGGTGTTTCAATACAGCAGGTGTTCATTAATTTTCAGGATCATCGTTATCTAATAATCCAAGACGTTTTGCCCTGCTTTCCCAACTTTTTCTGGCAAGTAATTGTAAATCAGAAACATTGTCACTTTCGTCCATAATTTCTAGTCCAAGTAAGGTTTCAATGACATCTTCCATCGTTACAATGCCACTTACTGAGCCATATTCATCAACAACAAGAGCCATGTGGTTTCTGCTTTCTACCAATTGCTCAAAAAGTTTAGGAATTGGAAGGCTTCGATTTACAATAATGATGCTTCGTTTTATTTCGGACAATAATTTATCACCATTGCCCAATCCCATTTCTTTAAACACCTCATCTTTTAATACTAGGCCTGTGATGTTATCTGCATTTTCGGTATACACAGGA